>CANPXS010000001.1 GCA_947586625.1 uncultured Clostridia bacterium
CAGTCTACGCGTCTGTAATCGCGCGTGTCGTAGCCGTGCGTGTCCGATTCGAACACGGGGCAAAGGTATACGGCGTTGACGCCGAGACGCTTCATGTGCGGTATCCAGTCGATTATTTTGCGTATCCTGTGTACGGTGACGCCGTCGTTGGCGAACGGCGCGCCGCAGAATCCGAGGGGGTATATCTGATATATCACGCTTTCGTCGTACCACATAGCGAACCTCTTTGTGTTTGTATTTTTCGGTAGTATACCATTTTTCGACGTCGGTGTCAAGACGCGGCGGCGCCGTCTGTGTGATGCGCGTACTTGCAAATGACGGAATAATATGCTATAATTATGAAAAATATGTCGAAAAAGGTGAAACTTATGGTATCGAGCGTATACAGCGCCGGCATCTCCGGCATCGACGGCTATATCGTCACAGCCGAGTGCAACGCGACTAACATGCTCCCGTCGTTCGAACTCGTGGGACTGCCCGATGCGGCGGTGCGCGAGGCGAAGGAGCGCATACGCGCCGCCGTCGAGAACAGCGGGTACCGTTTCCCCGAGCTGTCGCTGACGCTCAATCTCGCGCCCGCCGACAAGAGGAAGGAGGGCTCCGCGCACGACCTCGCGATGCTGGTCGCGATACTGCACGCGGGAGGGGTCGTGGAGACCGGCGTCGACATGAGCTGTCGCTGCTTTTCGGGCGAGTTGTCGCTGTCGGGGCAGATACGGCCCGTACGCGGCACGCTGTCGATGTGCGTCGCGGCGAGAGACGCGGGACTTGGTGAGTTTTACACATCTCCCGCGAATGCGGCGGAGGCCGCCGTCGTCGAGGGGATGAGGGTGTACGCGGTGCCGGACGTGAAAACGCTCGTTGACCATCTTAACGGCGAAACTATGCTCGAACCGTTCACACCGCCTCCGTTCGACAGCGACGGCGACGCTTATGTGGGACTCGATTTTGCCGACGTAAAGGGGCAGGCGCGTGTGAAGCGCGCGCTCGAGATCGCGGCGGCGGGCGGTCATAACGTGCTGCTTATCGGTCCTCCCGGCACGGGAAAGTCGATGCTGGCGAAGCGCCTGCCGTCGATACTTCCGCCGCTGACGTTCGAGGAATCGCTCGAAACGACGAAGATACATTCGGTCGCGGGCACGCTGCCGGAGGGCGGCGGGCTCGTGAGGGTGCGTCCGTTCCGCTCGCCGCATCACACGATGTCGGCGCCGAGCCTCGTCGGGGGCGGCAAAAACCCGATGCCGGGCGAGATTTCGCTGGCGCACAACGGCGTTTTGTTCCTTGACGAGCTGCCCGAGTTCAACAAGCTCGTGACGGAGTCGCTGCGTCAGCCGCTCGAGGACAGGCGCGTGACGATCACGCGCGCGAACGGACGCGTGACGTATCCGTCCTCGTTCCAGCTCGTGTGCGCGATGAATCCGTGCCGATGCGGGTACTACGGGCATCCGACGCATCCGTGCGTATGCTCGCAGAAGGACATACACAACTACTTATCAAAGATAAGCGGCCCGCTTCTCGACCGCATAGATATACAGATTGAGGTGCCGTCGCTGTCGTTCGACGAGCTTTCGTCGACGAATGCGCTGTCGGAGTCGTCGGCATCGATAAGGGAACGCGTCGTGAAGGCGCGGATGATCGCGGCGGAGCGCATCGCGAGCGTACACGACGAGGACGCGGACGTGCCCGTCGGCGGCGTCCGCTGCAACGCGGACCTGACACCGCGCCTCATCCGCAGATTCTGCGTGACGGACGCGGAGGCGAAGCGCGTGCTTGAGTCTGCGTTTGACAGAATGGGCATGTCGGCGCGCGCCTACGACCGCATCCTGCGCGTCGCAAGGACTGTCGCCGACCTTGCAGGCTCCGAAACGATAACGGCAGCGCACGTCGCGGAGGCTGTGCAGCTGCGGTCGCTGGACAGAAAATATTGGTGACGGTATTAGGGCAAACCAGATATTAAAATGACGAAGGAGCCGCATATGACAACGCTTCACATACTGAATCCGACAGCGGGCAAGGGCGAGCTGCCGGACGCTGCCGCGCTTGACGGCGTCGTACATGTCACGGAACGCGCGGGCGACGCGAAAGATTTTTGTGCGCGAGAGCTTGCAAAAACGGACGAAGAATACACCGTTCACGTATACGGCGGCGACGGGACGCTGCACGAGGTCGTGGAGGGCGTGCTCGCGGCGAATGCGGGCGGACGCGTCACGGTCGTGCCGCATCCGACGGGCAGCGGCAACGATTTTGAGCGCGAAACGCACGGGATCACGAAACCTTTGCGCTGCGACGTCATAAAATATAACGACATGTATGCGATAAACGAAGTCAACATGGGGTTTGACACCGAAGCTGTCATAAATATGCAGTCGTTCAAACGGCTTCCGCTCGTGAACGGCGGTCTCGCGTACATACTCGGCGTCGCGAAAGCGCTCATCTTCAAAAACGCCAAGCACTATAAGGTCACGGTCACAAATAAAAACGGCGAAAGCGAAACGTTCGAGGGCGAATATCTGCTCTGCATCGCGGCAAACGGACGCTGGTACGGGGGCGGATTCATGGCGGCGCCGTCGTCGTCCGTCACCGACGGCGAGCTCGACCTCGTGCTCGTCAAAAACGTCGGAAGGATAAGGTTTATCCGCCTTGTCGGCAGCTACCGCGCTGGACGCCACATCGACACGGAGCGCCTCATCCCCGCCGACGGCTTTGACGACATCGTCACGTTCAGGCGGTGCGTGAGCGTGAAGATCGAGGGCGTGAGCACATATTCCGCCGACGGCGAGATAATGAGCGCGGACGGGACACTCGAAGTCGAGGTTATAAAGGGCCCAGTCTCCGTCATGGGAGAGGGCGCGGTCAAAAATTAACATCATTATTGCGGAGGGCACATATGCACAGAATATTCGATCTACACAGCGATACAGTACATAAGATAGCGGAAACGGGACTCCGCTCGTGTCCCGACGCGCACGTCGATCTTGTACGCATGAAGGAGGCGGGATACGGTATGGCGGCGCTCGCGGCGTTCGTCGACGCGGGGCGCACCGACGATCCGTACGGCGACTGTCTTTCGTATCTCGACCGCATACGGACCGAAACAGAGAAAAACGGCGACATCGCGCGCCTTATCACCTCGCTTGAGGATCTGACCGCGACGGCACGGGACGGCAAGGTCGGCATAATGCTCACAGTCGAGGAGGGCGGCGTGATCGAGGAAGATATCGGGCGCGTGCGCGAGCTTGCGGATAGAGGTGTGCGCATAATGACGTTTACATGGAATTACGACAACGACATATCGGGTTGCTCGCATGTGTCGAATGATCGCGGCCTCTCCGAGTTCGGGTGCGAGTTTCTCGGCGCGCTCGAGGAGACGCACATAATCGCCGACGTGTCGCATTTGTCGGACGCGGGATTTTATGACGTGGCGAAGCTCGCTAAGCGACCGTTCATAGCGTCGCACAGCAACGCGCGCGCGGTCTGCGCTCACGGGCGCAATCTAACCGACGACATGATACGGATAATAGGCTCGCGGGGCGGCATCATAGGGCTCAACTACTGCGCATACTTCGTCGGCGGCGACGGCGGACTTTCGATGCTGTGCCGTCACGCGCGCGAGATCGCGGACTGCGGCGGCGTCGGGACGGTGGCGCTCGGAGGCGACCTCGACGGGATACCGACAAATCCCGCGATTAAAGACTGCACCGAGGTGCCGGCGCTTTGGGACGCGCTGCACAAATTCGGCTTTACGCCGTCGGAGTGCGACGGCATTATGGGCGGAAACGCGGAGCGGTTCTTTTCCGAGATGCTCGACTGACGTGAGCGGTGTGCGGAGAAATGCTTATATCGGTTGGACGGTGAGAGGAGACGGTGTCGGGCAGGGAATAGAGCCGGTTGATATTGTATGAGCGGAGGTTCTCTGTGAAGCTGCAAAAAAAAGACGTCCCGTTCAAATCTCCGAGGTTAATGATACCACACCGAAAACCCACTCTTACAGACAATGGGATTGAACGACAGTTTCTGTATCCGCAGATTCGACACCGCACAGTCGGAGTGTCCGACGAATTTCAACAGCGCGCGTATCGTCGATATCATCGAATTTATGCACTAATCGGCGAACTTGTCACATTCCATAAGATGAGACTTATACGCAAGCGTACTCTCATTTGACAGCGGCTCGTCGCCGAAAAAATCAAAAATAAATGCATACGGCGGATGCGTTTTCACATGAAATGCATACTCGAAAGGAGTTAAAAAATACAGTCAAAATCAAAAGAAGAGAAAATGCCCGAAATGAAACCGGATCGCAAAGTCAACTCGCGCGGAGAAGGAATCGTTCCCGAGGAAGCAAAAGAAATCGAGAGCTGTGCATTTTATCTCTGCGAAGAACTTAAAAAAATCATAATTCCGGACGGCGTGACTGAAATCGGAAAAGAATCGTTCAGGGAATGCAAGTCGCTTGAAAGCATTACTATTTCGGGAAAAATTGCTAAGATTGATGAGAGAGCCTTCTTTTGCTGCGAAAAACAAATGAAATCATCCTTCCCGACGGTTTGAAAAAAATCGGCTTGGGGGCGTTTGAAGGCTGCACATCGCTCAAAAGCATTACGATCCCGAAGAGCGTTGCCGAAATCGGTGATAGGGCATTTGCCGGCTGCGGTCTTTAAGAGATAATGATCAATAACAAGGCTGCAAAAATACACGTGAACGCATTTATAAATTGCCCGTCACTGAGAAAATTCGAATTCCCGGACGGCACAGTTTTAAGTGCGGAAGAGTTTATGAACAGTGAAGAAGTTGGTATCTACATTCTGGATTATCTCAGGGAGATCGTCATTGGCGGTGACGCTTACGAGGCATGCAAAGCGGACGGTCACATGCTCGCATATTATCGTAATAAAGAAGTTTGGGGTGAGAAAAACAGCTGTCTGCGCAATGAAATTCATTATGATACAGGCTGGACAAGCCGGTTCTCTTCGGAAGTGCGCACATATATTGCCGGTTACAGTGTGGACCGGACGTTCGAGCGCACCGTGTTCACAAACCCATCTGCCGAGCGGCACTACGATTTCGACAGTATGGCCGATTTATTTCTGGTCACTTACACGATCAGTTTTGAACCCAAAAAGCTGATGGAGGCTATCCGAAAAGGAGTGATAAAGATGCTGCGATAAAATAATGCGGATAAATTGAGCGTGGGATAATGAAATGTACCTCAAAAGTTAGACAAAGCGGTATAATGTCTAAGGCTGGCGGTATCAACACAGACATTATCAGAAGATGCTGACAGACAAGGGGATCAGGCAGAGCATGAGCCGCAAGGACAATTTTTTGGATAGTGCTGTTATGGAAAACTTCTTTGGACTCTTGAAAACAGAACTGCTCTATTTGCAGAACTTTGACTCACTCGTCCAATTCCGTACGGAATTGGACGAGTATTTGGATTACTACAACAATCGCAGAATCAAGCCGAAACTAAATGGCCTGACACCTGTAGGACACAGATCTCAAGCCATTTCAGTTGCTTAATATTCAGTTTTCACAACGTTCTTAAAAAACTTTGTCTAACATTTTGGGGTCAGTTCACCTTGACCCCTTTCATTTTCAAACCTTTTTACTCCTTTTTGCCGTCGCCGAACGCGACCGTGACCGCAAGCTCGAGCGACAGCACCGCGTATATTATTATGACGCATTTTGACAGCGGGCTCGTCAAAAGCTCCATCGCGTGATTGAAAAAGTTAGTGACCGTCATCGTCTCGACGAGCAGCGACATTATCAAGACCGCGTGCGGCAGCACTGCCAAAAGCGCGCTGTCGCTTTTTTTCTTTATCGCATCGACGAGTGCCGCCGCAAACGTCAGTGCCGAGTACGGGCAGAGGAAATATCCCGTATACTCGGATGTGACGCGGAACGTCCGCTCGCCCGACATATCGGCAAGACACAGAAGCAGAAAATAACATGCGCCCGCGCCGAGCAAAACGCCCGCCGCTATCCGCAGCGCGATTTTCAGATGCTGCCGCTTCATATGCGCGTTTTCCCTCCCGTCGTCATGCGCTCTGTGACACGATTCTACCACAACAGAGCGGAAAAGTCAATTTTTACGCATAAGGTTTTCGACCTGCAATTTTTTTGCGTTTACAGGTAGATTTATCCGTTCTTTTATGCTACAATACAGTGTAGACAACAGGTGAAAGGCGGTAGTTATCATATGCTCGGCACCGAATACAGCGCCGCGTGTCTCGCCTATCTCGGCGATGCCGCGTTCGAGCTATGGGTGCGCAAAACGCTCCTTTCATGCGGCGTCGGCACATCGTCCGCGTGCAACGCGGAGTCGCTCTTGTTTGTGACGGCACATTCGCAGAGCGAGGCGCTTTTGCGCATAGAGCCGCTTCTCACGGACGATGAGTCGGACGCATACAGGCGCGGACGAAACTCGCATGTGACGCCGCCGAAAAGCGCCGCTCCCGCCGACTATCACCGCGCGACCGGGCTCGAAGCTCTCGTCGGCGCGCTCTACGTCGAGGGGCTCACGTCCCGCATAGACGAGCTTTTGTCGACCGCGTTTGCGGACGTCATATCCGATGTGAAGCGCCGCCACGGGTGCGGGACTGCGAGGTGATGCATCATAGATAAAGTCAAAATAATGTGCGTATTCGGCACACGTCCCGAGGCGATAAAGATGATCCCGCTCGTGTGCGAGCTCGAGCGGCGAGACGGTATAACCACTATCGTGACGCTGACGGGGCAGCACAGGCAGATGCTCGACTCGGTAATGAGCGAATTCGGCGTATCCGCCGACTACGATCTTGACATAATGAAATCGGGGCAGTCGCCGACGGACATATTCGCCGCGGTGCTGACCGGTTTCGACTGCGTCCTTGCGGAGACGTCCCCGGACATGGTGCTCGTCCACGGCGACACGACGACGAGCGTCGCCGCCGCGCTGTCATCGTTTCACCGGCACATTCGCGTCGGTCACGTCGAAGCGGGGCTCCGCACCGGCGACAAATATTCGCCGTTCCCGGAGGAGATGAACCGTACGCTGACGTCCCGCATCGCGGACCTGCACTTCGCGCCGACCGAGAAGAACAGGCAGAACCTGCTCGCCGAGGGCGTGCGCGGCGAGAACATATACGTGACCGGCAACACAGTGCTCGACGCGTTCGCGTACACGGTGAAGGACGGATACACGTTCACCGATCCCGCGCTGTCGCGCCTCGACTTCACGCGCGGACGCGTCATAACACTGACCGCGCACAGGCGCGAAAATCAGGGCGTCGGCATTGAAAACATATGCCGCGCCGCGATAGAGCTGACGCGCCGATATCCCGATGTGACGATAATTTATCCCGTACACATGTCGCCCGCCGTGCGCGGCACCGTGATGCCGCTTTTGTCTGACCGCGAGCGCATAATCCTCACCGACCCTCTTCCGACGACAGCGATGCACAATCTTATCGCGCACTCGTATCTCGTCCTGACCGATTCGGGCGGCATACAGGAGGAGGCGCCGTCACTCGGCGCGCCCGTGCTCGTTTTGCGCACCGAGACGGAGCGTCCCGAAGCCGTCGCGGCGGGCGGCGTTGCGATGGCGGGCGTCAACACCGACGGTATAGTCGCCGCCGCGTCGGCGATACTCGACGACAAAGCGCTGCACGACAGAATGGCATCGGCGAAAAATCCCTACGGCGACGGTCACGCGTCCGAGCGCATAGCGGACGCGATAGAGAAATATTTCGGCATCGAGGTAAAATAACATGGCGATAATGGACGACAAATGCGCGCTCGACGTTATGGACGAGCTTTTGTCCGGCACGTGCCACATCATGAGCGTTCTGCCCGAGCGCGTGCCGAGCGAACGCAAGGACGAATATGCGAGATTTGAGTCGCACATGCTCAATAACTTTGATGAGTATAGGCTCGCGGAGCGTTTCTCCGAAGCTCTGATGAAACTAATGTGCTATTATCGCTCGACGCTTCTTTACGGCGAATACCGCGAGTCTCCGACGCCGGACGACGTGGAATTTGCCGTCGAGGACATAATGGCGAACCGCTCGGGCTCGCTCGTGATATTCCTCGGCGTGACCGAGGACACCGCTTCCGCGATGATAACGTTCGAGTGGGACTGCCTCTACGCCGCGCTTTACGGCGGCGACGAGCATATGCATGCGCTTGCCGCGGACATAGCGCGGTCTGCGGGACTTTTCTTCCGCACGGGGTCTGTGGACGACTACGCCATAATGTGACATTATTTTAATGTTAATAAAAACCATGAAAGGAAAAGAGAAATGAAAAAATTCTTCTCTGAATTCAAGGACTTCATCAGCCGCGGCAACGTGCTCGACATGGCGATAGGCGTTATCATCGCGACCGCGTTCAGCGCGATCACGAACTCGCTCGTCAACAATGTACTTATGCCGCTAATAGGTCTTATCACCGGCGGCACCGACTTCACCGACCGCCTCAACTGGGTCATAGTTGAGCCGACGCTTGACGCGGCGGGCGAGGTCACGGACCCCGGCGTGACCATCGGCTTCGGCGTGTTTGTCTCCGCCATCATCAACTTCATCATCATCGCCTTCATCTGCTTCGTAATCGTGAAGTCGTTCAACAAGGCGGCGAAGGTCGCGGCGGAAAAGGCAAAAAAGAAAGAGGAAGAGGAAGCGGAGGCGGCTCCCGAAGAAGCTCCCGCTCCGACCGAGCTCGATATACTTACCGAGATACGCGACCTTCTGCAAAAGGACAAAAAGGATTGAGCATAGCTTAATAAGTGAAAAGACGGACGCTTCGTTAAGAAGCGTCCGTCTTTTCCGCTATCGTTTCGTTGAACGTCTGCACCACGTTGCCGAGGACGTCGTTTATAAGTCCGAATACCTCCTTCGACGTCGACACGCCGTAGGAGGAATTCTTCAGTCCGTACGCGTCCGGGTCGGCGACGGCAGCGGCGGCGGGCAGTATCTCATGCGCGTAAAAGCCGTTCTTTGCCGTGTACGTGTGTACGAACGTCGGTATCTGCTCCGCCTTCGTTATCACGACCTCGCCCGTCGAGTATTTGCGCACCGATATGGTCACGATAAGACCGCCCTCTGTGTATTGACTGTTCGTGGAGTTTTCGAGGGAGCGGCGGTTCTGATTCGACACGAAATTGCCGAGCGAATAAAAGCACAGCGTTTTTCTTCCGCCGTCCGACGACGTGAGCACGTCGGCGTCCTGTACGACGTGCGGGTGACCGCCGATTATGACGTCGACGCCGAGGTCGCACAGCTTCTGAGCGACGTTTTCCTGGAACGTGTTGTGCTTGATCTTATATTCGGAGCCCCAGTGCATATAGGCTATGATTAGGTCGACGCCGTCCGACTTCATCTTTGAAATTATCGACTCGATCTCGGCGTACATAGTGCTCACATTCGCGGCGTTGTAGAGGTTCATGTACGATTCATCGCCGTTCTTTATCGCGATGCCGTTTATCGTCGGCGATGTGCCCGTGCCGCCCGACAGGTCGTCGGCGTAGTTGAGCATGCCTATTTTTATGCCGTTGACGTCGACGACTTTGTACGCGTCGTCGCCGGGCTGCTTTTTCGCGCCTATATATTCGAGTCCGTGCGATGTAAACTGATCCTGCGTGCGCAGAAAGCCCGCAAGTCTCGTGTCATAGCAGTGGTTGTTGGCGAACAGCATCATGTCAAAACCCGCGCCTTTGACGGCGTCGAGCAGTGAGTCCGGCGCGTTGAAGCGCGGGTATCCGGTGTATTCGACATCGGGTCCGGCGAGCGTCGTCTCGAAGTTGGCTACGGCGTAGTCTGCGGACGATACGATGTCCTTTATATATTTGAACGAGTTGGAAAAGTCGTACGTGTCGCCGCCTACGGCTTTCGCATACTTCATCTGTGCCAAATGCGCGATTATGTCGCCCGCCGACAGTATGGTCGCGTCGGTGCTTGTGACGGGCGGCGGCTCCGTCGTGCCGGTCGGCTCCGTCGTGACGCCGACGGAAATATCGCCCGACGACGGCGTATCGCCTCCATGCTGAGCGACGTCCTGCGTGCTCTGCGATTCTGAACCCGTGCCCGTGCCGTCGCCGGTCTTGTCATTCCTGCCGTTTCTGATGCGTGCGACGAGAAATATCATGCCGAGTATGAGCAGCCATACTGCGACAAAGCACAAAAACGGGATATTTATATTGTTTTCTTTTTTCCGTCTGCGCTGCGGCTGCGGCCGTCTCGGCGGCTGCGGCCTCTGCGGCGACGGGTATCGGTTAACGTTACCGTTCAATATCGTTCACCTCGGTATTTATTGCTGTGACGCGGACTGCGTCAACGCGCATGCATTATTTACCGACAAAGTATACCACAAAAACCGAAATATGTCAACACGCGTGTAATGACGGCGCCGTGCGGACGGTTTACATCGAAAACTCCGCGACGCGCCATCCCGACGCGGTCTTTACCCATACGAGCGCATACGTGCCCGCGCCGCTCTTTTCGTATTTATAATACTTGCCGTGCGAGTCGAAGTCTATCTTCACCGATATGCAGTCGCCGGAGAACCGCGCGATGTCGCGTATCGTCATGTCGAGCTTGTCGACCTTGAAATTGCTGTTGTAGATATAGGACGAAAGCGTCGTCGTTATGAGGTCGTCAGCCGGCGAGCCCGACATGACAAGCGCCATCACGTTGGCATAGTTCTGCCGCGTATACTCCGTGCCCTCGTACGAATATTTGATGAACAGACGCGTGAACTCTTCCGACAGCGCGCGTATTTCCTCGTCCTCCGACTGCTTCGGCGCGGCGTAGAACGTGTATTCAAATCCGTTTGCCTCCCCGGCGCACCCCGCCGACGTTGTGAACACGGGATCGTTATACAGTCCGACCTCGTAAGTCTCGTACTTTTCGGACGCGCTCGCGCCATTCACCTCGGTCGGAAGCTGATACGTGCCGGTGTCCGCGGTCTTATACGAATCCGCGACCTCGACGCCGTTGCAAAAGAGCGTGTCGCCGCGCGGCACGCGAACCGTGTATCTTCGTCTGTACGATTCGGGATACGAGTACGCGCTCCCGTTCGCGTCCGCCTCGTCCGGCGTCAGCGTATCGCCCGCGAGCGTGACCGTCACCGTCGGTTCCTTCATCAGCGACGGGAACGTGTAGACGTCGATCTTGGGCGACGTGTCGGGCTCGAACTCCGACGATATACCCGTCACATGCTCGACGGACGTGACGAACTCGCCGTCCGCATCGACGCCGTTGACGATGACTTTTGCGTCGGCGGGCGCTTTGACAGTATAGTCCGACCGCGACGATATGTCAAAATCGGAATAGTACGTGCTCTCGCCGAGCCTCGATATTATGAGCGGCTCGCCATCGAATTCTGCGTCGACGTCGACAGTGCCGAACACGCTTTTGACCTTGTATGATGCGAGCTTGTCTACGCTTTTCTCAAACACCGACAGCGACGCGCTCTCGTATTCCTCGCCCGTCAGATATTCGCCGCCGAGCGGCGTGCCGTTTACGGTGACGGACGCTTTTGACGGCACGATAACGGTGACGTCTGACACGCGCGACGATATCCACTCGTCGTATATCTCCACCTTGTCGACATCGTAGCGGGAAAATCCGTAGCGGAGCTTTTCCGTCGGCGACAGCGTTATCTTCATCAGCTTGCCGCCGCAGAAAACGTCGTACGACGGCGCGCCGCCGCCCACAGTCTCGGTGAATGTTACGCCATCCTTCATAGCGTCCGCGAGCGTTTCGCCGACAGCGTCCGCAGTTTCAAATCCCGAGCCCATCTCGTCCAAGCGCTCCGATATGAGCGCCGAAAAAGTCTCGCCGTCGAGTCCATCGACGTACTTTTCGGCGACGTGCTCCGGCAGCGACGTCTCATATGTGCGTATGAAATCGTAGAATATGCCGGCTCCGACAAGTATCACCGCGACGAGCACGACGCAGAACACGGCGTAATATTTGTAAAATCCGTCGCTTACGCGCTTTTCCTTTCGGTGCGGATTCTTTATTCTTCTTCCGTCCACGTCTGCCTCCTCTCGGACAGGATAGTATATAGTCTCTTTACTTCTCCGGCATTATGAGGAACACGTCCGGCAGCTTGCGCTCGCCGAAGAAGTACGCGCTCTGTGTCAGCGTTTCGCCGTTGTATATCATCAGCGACGACGACCCGCCGTCGAGGTTCGCGGCGTTGACGGCGCCGAACGACGCCATTATATTGCATGTGTCGGCGTGCGTCGCTCCGAGCGAATCGGCCTGGCGGCCGTTTATGACGAGCATCAGTATCGCGCCGTCCGCGCGCTGCCCTATCGCGGTGCGCGGGTTGAGTCCGCCGTTCAGCTTCCGCCTCGACGTTTCCGGCACGCCGTTTACGACGAGCAGCGGTCCGCCCTCAAAGCTCAGTCCGTCAACTATCCCGTCCGCGAGCGCCTCTGCGCCCGTCATATTTCCGACATGCAGGATGTGGTTCTTGTCAAAGCCTATCACGCACTTGTAATACGTGTCGGGACTGCCCCACACGATCTCACCGTCGCGTATGACGACGCCGTCAGGTACAGAACCCGTGCCGCTGCCGCCCTCGTCCCAGAAACCGCCTGCATTGATACCGCCGACCGCGCCCTCATCTTCGATGAAACGGCGCAGCGTCTTGCCCGAGTAACCCTCTCCGTAGTTGTCGAGCATACCTATTTTGACCCGAGACGGGTCCTTTATTATTATCATTTTGCCCTTGTATGTGTCGCCGTCGACGTCGACGACCTCAACGTCATCCTCCGTCGGCTCGTCGGGCGGCGTCGTGTCGGGCGATGTCGTATCATCGCCGGGCGCGGACGTATCGGACGGCGTACCGCCGCCGTTATTATTGCCGCTCATAAACGGCAGAGTTTCGGTCGGCTCCGTTTCGTCGCCGCTGCCGCCGATGTTGATGAGGTCCGTATTCGTATGCTGCGAGCCGCCACCGTCGCCGAGGTCGAGTATTGCGTTTATCTCATCCTCCGAGAAGAACATGCGCGCGAGAAATTTCGCCGCCGACGTCTCCATGACGCTGCGCACGAACAGATCGCGCGCCGTCGGCGACGGTCCCTTCGCGAGCACGAGCATGAGACTGTATAGCGCAATCACGACCGCAAGCAGCAGCGTCAGTATTATAAGTCCCGCGCGTCCCGCGTAAATGAGCGCGCGCGGCGTTTTACGGTATCCTCGCATCGCGTCCTCCTTTGAGGGAAAAATGCCCACAATAATTATACTAATTATATATCCGCTCTGATGCGGTGTCAAGCAAATTTTGACGTTAAAACTATTATGCCCGAATACCTCTTGACAACTCACAAAACTTGTACTATAATATCAAAACAACAGCGACGACGGGGAGGAGTAGGCTTTTGCTCCCGCGCAAAGCGAGCCGGAGACGGTGAGAGTCCGGCGGCGGAGATGAGTCGAAGGTCGCCCCCGAGCTGCGGATGTGAAAGGATACGGGCACCGTGTGCCGTACTGTGTCCGTCAGCGTCCGCCGTGTGCGCACGTTACAGCGTCATGAGAGGATAAAGGGTCACACCTTTATCAATTCGGGTGGTACCGCGTATTTATTGCGTCCCGATGCCGTACTCTGTGCGGCGTCGGACGCTTTTTGTTTTGAAAGGAAAGACATCATGAGAAAAGAACTTCCCAAGACATACGATCCCTCCGACTTTGAGGACCGTATCTACAAGCAGTGGTGCGACGCGGGATATTTCGCGCCGTCGCGCCCGGGAGCGGAGACGTTCACCATCGTCATACCGCCCCCGAACATTACGGGGCAGCTCCATATGGGGCACGCGCTCGACAATACGCTTCAGGACATTCTCATACGCTACAAGCGCATGAAGGGCTTCGACACGCTGTGGGTGCCGGGCACCGACCACGCTTCCATCGCGACCGAGGCGAAGATAGTCGAGGCTATGCGCGCCGAAGGACTGACGAAGCAGGACGTCGGACGCGAGGAATTTCTTCGACGCGCGTGGGACTGGCGCGAAAAGTACGGCAATCGCATAGTGTCTCAGCTCAAGCGCATGGGCTCGTCCTGCGACTGGAGCCGCGAGCGCTTCACTCTCGACGAGGGCTGCTCCGAGGCGGTGCGCGAGGTGTTCGTGCGCCTTTATGAAAAGGGCCTCATCTACCGCGGCGAGCGCATCATAAACTGGTGCCCGCACTGCAAGACGTCGATATCGAACGCCGAGGTCAATTACGAGGAGCAGGCGAGCCACTTCTGGCACATCAAGTACCCGCTCGTCGGGGGCGGCGGATACGTCGAAGTCGCAACGACGCGTCCCGAGACGCTTCTCGGCGATACCGCCGTCGCGGTCAATCCCGAGGACGAGCGCTACAAGCATCTTATCGGTCAGTACTGCGTGCTGCCTCTCGTCGGACGCCGCATCCCGATCGTCGGCGACGAACACGCCCAGCTCGACAAGGGAACGGGCTGCGTAAAGATCACGCCCGCGCATGACCCGAACGACTTTGAGGTCGGCAAGCGTCAGCATCTTCCGATGGAGGTCTGCCTGACCGAGGACGCGAAGATAACGGACAATTACCCGAAATACGCCGGCATGGACCGCTACGAGGCGCGCAAAGCGATAGTCGCCGACCTTGAGGCGGGCGGCTATCTCTGCGGCATCGAGGACTTGTCGCACGAGGTCGGCACCTGCTACCGCTGCGGAACCACCATTGAGCCGATGGTGAGTCTGCAATGGTTCGTGAGGATGGAGCCGCTCGCGGGTCCCGCTATCGAGGCGGTAAAGGACGGCAAAGTCAGATTCGTGCCCGAACGATTCGACAAAAACTACATGCACTGGATGGAGAACACGCAGGACTGGTGCATATCGCGTCAGCTTTGGTGGGGGCACCGCATTCCGGCGTTCTACTGCGACAAGTGCGGCGAGACAGTCGTGACGAAGGAATCGCACGCCGTGTGCCCGAAGTGCGGGTGCGAGATGCGTCAGGACCCCGACACGCTCGACACGTGGTTCTCCTCGGCTCTCTGGCCGTTCTCCACGCTCGGCTGGCCGAAGGAAACGGACGATTACAAGCGCTTCTATCCGACGAACACGCTCGTGACCGGCTACGATATAATCACGTTCTGGGTGTCGAGAATGATATTCTCCGCGCTCGAATATACTGGGCAGGCGCCGTTCGACACGGTTTTGATACACGGTCTTGTGCGCGACGCACAGGGACGCAAGATGTCGAAGTCGCTCGGCAACGGCATCGACCCGCTTGAAATAATCGACAAATACGGCGCGGACGCGCTCCGGTTCGCGCTCGCGACGGGCAACTCGCCCGGCAACGACATGCGCTTCTCCGACGAAAGGATAGAGGCGGCGCGCAACTTCGTCAACAAGCTGTGGAACGCGGCGCGCTTCGTTCTCATGAACGTAGACATTGAAAAGGTCGACGTCCCCGACCCGGACACGCTCGCCGTCGAGGACAAATGGATACTGACGCAGTACGAGAACTGCATACGCGAGACGACGGCGGCGCTTGAGAAATACGAGCTCGGCATCGCGCTGTCGTGCCTCTACGACTTCGTCTGGGACGTGTTCTGCGACTGGTATATCGAGCTTTCGAAGCCGTCGCTCTCCGACAGCGGCTCATCATCGCACAAGGTGACGCAGAACACGATATCGTACGTGCTCGGCGGAACGCTGAAGCTGCTGCACCCGTTTTTGCCGTTCGTTACCGAGGAGATATTCTCCGCGCTGCCGCACACGGACGCGGACGCGGACAGCATAATGGTGTCCCCGTACCCCGAGTACGATGAAAATCTGACGTTCGGTGCAGAGTCCGCGAAGATGGACGCCGTTATCGAGGCGATACGCGCGATACGCGCGCGCCGCGCCGAGATGAACGTGCCGCCGTCTCGCAAGGCGACCGTCATGATCGACACGGAGACCCTGGAAACGTTCGCGGGAACGGAGTCGTTCTTCCGCCGTCTCGCATCGGCATCTGAGGTGGAGATGATTTCGGGCGCGCCGGACGGCACCGTGCGCATCGTCACCGGTTCCGCCACCGTCTATATCCCGCTCGGCGAACTCGTTGACATAGAGGCTGAACGCAAACGCCTCGGGAAGGAACTCGAAAAAGCCGAGGGCGAGATAAAGCGTCTCGAGGGCAAGCTCGGGAACGCGGGATTTATTGCGAAAGCACCCGCCGCAGTCGTCGAGGGCGAGCGCGCGAAGCTCGAACGCGCAAAAGCAATAAAGGCGCAGCTTGAATCCGCGATAGCGGCGCTGTGACTGCATACAAACAAAAAGGGCCTTCGGCCCTTTTTGTTTTTGCGCCTTTATTGCCCTTTTTCGAGCGCGTCTATGATAAGCCCCGCCGTGATCGAGAGCGGGACCGAGAAAACGGCGGAGCGTATCATCTCGGGGACGAGTGCGGCCGCGCGGTGATAGTCGTATAGTCCGTGCGCAACGACGGCGGCGAGTATGAGCCACAGAAGCGCGGCTGTGAGAAAAAACGCGATGAATATGCGCGCACGTGCGCCTATATGCATAATTTTATGTATAAACGGATAAACAAAGGAAAACAACTGTCTGCACCTGTTTTTATTAAATATTAACATTTATAATTTATTATATAACGATACGATGATTTTTTCAATGGCCAATAATTTAACATAAAGTATATTTGTGAAAAAATATTTAGAATATAGTGAAATTTATGTATATTTAGCTCAAATAAGTAATTAAATACCGCAAAGCTTTGAAAAATAAGGGAATATCTCGATTATTATCAATCAAATTTGCATATAAATCTGAAAAAATGTCAAAAAATGCATATCAAACGCGTCTTTGACGCCGCGATAACGAAAACGTTAATCCGTGCCCGCGCGCAAAATGTTGTAAAATGCAGATATGACAAACACAGAGCGTGCAAGGGGGGATAAAATATGGCGCTCATATTTGAAACACATTCGGACGGCGAAACGATACGCCTCGCATACGCGGAGCGCGTGAAGGCGTGCGCGTCCTGTACGCGCTGACGCGGCGAGGCAAGTGCTCGTACACCGTTTACGCCTTCGTCGAGGATGCGGACGGCGTCCGCGACGAAGGCGACGTTACATTTACGGCGCGTGACGGCAAAGAGGCGGCGGCGATATTCGACATGGCGGTCAACGGCGTCGTTACGCCGGTGACGCTGCCGTATGTTATCGAAAACATAACGGATATGACGGACGCGGCAGGATGAGCGGGGCGACCCGCTCATTTTGTCTGCGTGTCTCCGCGCCGCGCGAAAATCGTTCTTTCCACTTGAAAACAGAGCGTATACGTGGTAAAATTAAAGAAAAAACGACAAGGAACGGTGAATGTTATGTCAAAAGGCGGATTCACACTTCCCGGCGAAGCCGGATACGAAAAGCTCACGCTCGAGCTGTGCGAAAAATGGGGCGCGGACTGCATCCGCGACAGCGACGGCACAACGCTCTCCGACGAGATACTCGCCTCCGGCGTGCCGATATATTCGACCATATGCATGGTCCGTTCGATAAATTCGTTTGCGAAGGAGCATAAAAACATGCTCCAGCGCAACTTCCTCTCCACCGACCCGAAGATGGCGGACGGCGAAACGCTTTTGATAAAGCCGCTCGAGAAATACTTCCGCGAGCAGTTCACCATCTGCCCCGACGACGACGTGAACGAATTCTGGCAGGTGTGGGACCGCACTGACGGCGCGCTCGTGCCGAGCGACTGTTGGTCGTACGACCCCGCGTCCGAGACTGTCACGGTGACGGGATGCAAACCGTACCACTTCTACACCGTCTCTTTCCTTGCGTGCCGCATATGGGAGGAGATCTCGATGTACAACCACATCACCAACGACTGGGGCGACCGCGAGCATCTTATGGCTGTCGAGCCGCGCTATCCCGAGGTGCAGGATGCGCTACTCTCATATCTTGACGAGTGGTGCCGTTCGCACCCCGCAACAAAAGTCGTTAGATTCACGTCGATGTTCTATAACTTTACATGGATATGGGGCGCCGACGAGCGCGAACGCTCCATCTACACCGACTGGGGCAGCTATGATTTCAGCGTCAATCCCGTGTCGCTCCGCGAATTCGAGCGCGAGTACGGGTACCGCATGACGGCGGAGGATTTCATCAACAATAACCGCCACAACGCGACGCACAATCCGCCGACGGAAAAATACCGCGACTGGATGGAGTTCACGGGCAAATTCGTGCGCGAGTTCGGACGCAAATGCGTCGACCTCGTCCACAGCTACGGCAAGCTTGCATACGTGTTCTACGACGATACGTGGATAGGCGTCGAGCCGTGGAGCGAGCATTTCCATGAGTTCGGTTTCGACGGACTTATCAAATGCGTGTTCAATGCGTTCGAGGCGCGCCTCTGCGCCGGCGCGGACGTAAAAACGCACGAGCTGCGTCTGCATCCGTATCTGTTCCCGACGGGACTGTCCGGTGAGCCGACGTTCGCCCCGGGCGGTCATCCCGAAGCTGACGCGCGCCGGTTCTGGGCATGCGTGCGCCGCGCGCTGCTGCGCGTGAAGATAGACCGCATCGGACTCGGCGGATATCTGTCGCTGACGGAGCCGTTTCCGGCGTTTCAGGACGAGATCGCCAAGATAGCGGACGAGTTCCGCACGCTGCGCGACCTGCACGACGCGGGCGGACCGTGGAGCACGGGAATACGCGTCGCGGTGCTGCAATCGTGGGGCAGTCTGCGCACGTGGAACTGCGCGGGTCATATGCACGAGCATCCCGAGCTGCCGCTCAATCACATATATGAGGCCATGGCGGGTCAGCCGTTCGAGGTGCGCGCGATATCGGCGCACGACGTTGCCGAGCACGGCGTTCCCGCCGACGTCGACGTAATCATCAACGCGGGACGCGAGGGCGACGCGTGGTCGGGCGGCGACGTCTGGGACGATCCGCGCCTGCTTTCGGCGATAACGGAGTTCGCGGCGCGCGGAGGCGGCGTTATCGGCGTCGGCGAGCCTGCGGCGAG
This sequence comes from uncultured Clostridia bacterium, assembly GCA_947586625.1. Taxonomy (GTDB): domain Bacteria; phylum Bacillota; class Clostridia; order Oscillospirales; family CAG-272; genus DTU064. The sequence continues at coordinate 18,992 of CANPXS010000001.1, forward strand.
ACGCGGCGGCTACCGTCATTTCCGCATAGCGGATATAATCGGCGTCGACAGAGAGGTCGGCGAGACCATATGCTTTGAAAAGTACAAGTACGAGAAAAAGCCGCACTTTATCACCGCCGACGGTGCACCGACTCATTTCCACAATAACGCCGCGGGCGCGTACGCGCTCGGCGCCGCAACGGATGTGCTCGCCGACGACGGAACGGGCGTGACGCTCGCATGCAAGCAGTTCGGCGACGGACGCGGCGTATATATGTCAGGTTTCACGTATAACGCGCGCAATGCGCGCGTCCTCTACCGCACGATACTGTGGGCGGCATGCAAGGAATCGCTCGCGGACGCGTATATGACGAGCGGCGAGAACTTTGAGTGCGCATACTATCCGAACACGAAAACTCTCGTCGTCATCAACAACTCGACCGAGTCCGGCACGGTCACGGTCAAAACTCCCGACGGCGACGTTACCGCCGACATCGCGGGCGAGGGAATTGCAATACTGTAAATGAAGCTCGACCTTCACGAACTCTACGGCATCGACGTCTGCGGCGCGCTGCCGCTAGACGTCTGCATCATATCTAAGCCGTATCTTCTACAGCGCGCGGGGATAGGGACCGACGGCAGCGTGCTGCTCTTTCTGCTCCCGTACTACACGCGCGGCGGCGAGGGCGGCAACGTCTCCATGTACGCCGCCGCCGAGGATTACCACGGGTTCTGCCGCGAACTGTTCTCCGACGTGTGCGCGCGGCTGACGCGTCTCTGCCCGGACGGCATATTCTGCGGCTACGCGGATCACGCGCCCGTCTACGAGGTCGACGCCGCCGCAAAAGCGGGACTCGGCGTGTACGGCAAAAACGGACTTTTGCTCTCGCGCGCGTATTCGTCGTTCGTGTTCATCGCGGGGATATATTCGAGCATTCCCGCCGTAAAATGGGAAGAACTCGTATGCGGCGTCAGGCTGCCCGACAGCTTTGAGCCGCGTTACTGCCCCGACTGCGGGCGGTGCCGCGACGCGTGCCCCGCACACGCGATAATGGATAAGGGCCGCATCGACACCGAAAAATGTCTGTCTGCGGTGACGCAGAAAAAGCGGCTCACGGAGGCGGACGAGTCTGCGGTCGCGGACGCCGAATACGTGTGGGGCTGCGACATATGCCAGCTCGTGTGCCCGTATACGATTGCCGCAAAAGCGGCGGGCACGCTCGAAACGCCGCTTTCATACTTCAAGGAAAAACTCATAAAAACTCTCGACATGCACACTCTCGACGAGCTCTCCCGCGACGGCGAGTTCGAGCGGCGCGCGTTTTCGTGGAGGGGCGAGGCGACCGTCCGCCGCAATCTGCGCCTGCGTGAAAAGTGTGTAAACGAGCAAGAAAAAGCAAAAGAGGACGACTGATGACGGAAAAAATAACGGAAAAGCAGAAAAATGACATACTTGACGCTGTGAGACGTGCCGGATGCGGACTTTTATCCGCGCACGACATCGAATCGCACATGAAGGTCAAGCCGGGAGACGCAAATTTTGCGACGGTTTGGGACGTGGAAACGCAGCGCGTCCTCTGTTCGCGCCTGCATGAGATAATACCCGAGGCGGGATTTCTCGCCGAGGAGGACGCCGAAAACGACGGTGACGCATACGCGGAGCGCGCGAACGCAAATGACGACGCAATAACATTCATCGTCGACCCCATCGACGGCACGACAAATTTCATACACGGACTGTCTCACAGCGCAGTCTCGGTCGCGGTGTCTGCGTGCGGCTCGCCCGTGTTCGGCTGCGTTTATAACCCCTACCTCGACGAGATGTTTTACGCGTCAAAAGGCAGCGGTGCGTACCTCTGCAAAAACAGCGTCACATCTCCCGTACACGTCTCCGACCGCACCCTCGACCGCGCTCTCTGCGCGTTCGGCACGTCACCCTACGAGCGCTCGCGCGCCGACGTCACGTTCGAGCTTGCAAAGCGGATGTTTCTTTCGTGCCGCGAGGTGAGGCGCGAGGGCTCGGCGGCGCTCGATATATGCTACGTCGCCGCAGGACGCTACGACGTCTACTTCGAGCTGCACATATGCCCGTGGGATTTCGCCGCCGCGCTGCTCATTCTGACCGAGGCCGGCGGCATGATGACGGCGCTCGACGGCTCCCCCGTCGACGACAGACGCCCTACGTCTGCGTTCGCGTCCAATATCGCCTGCCGCCCTGCGGCAGCGGCGATACTTTCGACTCAGATATGAAGCTCGTTTACGCAAACGGACAGACGGCGGGACTCGACTATCTGTCCCGCTCCGTCGCAGACGCGGTCGCGGACGCGCAATGCGCGCGCGGCGGCCGCGTTTTTGTCGTTATCCCCGATCAGATGGCGGTCACGGTCGAGGACGCGCTTTCGCGCGCGACGCCGCCGTCGGCACAGTTCGACTACGACGTCGTCAGTTTCCGCCGCCTCGCCGACTACATTTTCCGCGCGAAGGGTGGCGTATTCTACCGTTTCGCCGACAAAGCCGCGGAGACGGTGACGATGTGGCGGGCATTTTCGTCCGTGTCCGAGCATCTGCTCCACTACAAAAACTCCGTCACGCCCGACACTGTCCCGTCGCTTCTCTCCGCCGTCGAAGAGCTCAAATCGAGCATGGTCACGCCGGAGGACATGATGCGCGCGGCAATAAAGCTGTCGGGCGAGGGCGCGCCCGAGTCGAGAGTCCAAAAATACATCGACATCGCAAACATATACGAAGCATACGGCGAGCTGCTCCACGACACGTACGACGACAGGCTCGAGGCGCTGACGCACGCGGTCGAACGCGTGCGCGGCACCGATTTCTTTGAGCATTCGCGCGTGTTCGTGTTCGCGTTTTCGGGCTTCACCGCGCAGCAGAGCGCGATGATAGCGGAGATGACAAGCGCGCAGTCGCTGACGCTCATATTCCCAATCCCCGGCGACGGGCGCGACGTCGGCGAGCGCCACGACTTCGACGGTATCGCAGAGACGCGCTTGCGTCTGCGTGCGCTCGCCGCACGGCGCCGCGTGCCGTTCGAGATCGAATATACGGGCGAGCGAAAAGACGGCTGTGTTTCGCTTCTGACTGACGCTTTGTGGCGCGGGACTACGAAACTGACCGACGACGTTCCCGACGGCGTTGAGATAATAGAGGCCGCGTCGAGGCGCGGCGAAGCCGAGGCTGCGGCGATAAAGATATCCGCCGCCGTCCGCGCCGGACTGCGCTTTCGCGACATCGCCGTATGCACGGGATCGCTCGAAAACTACCGCGGCATCATAGACGGTGTATTCGACGCATACTCGATACCGTATCACATGTCGTACCGCGCGCCGGTAGAGAAAATGCAGCTCGCGTCCGCTCTCCTTGCCGCGCTGCGCACGGTCATATACGGCTGGCGCGCCGACGATATTGTCGCATACATAAAAACGGGACTTACGGGCCTTGATCCCGACGACGAGGACGAGCTCGTATTATACATGACGACGTGGAACATAGGCGGACGGCGCTTCCGCGACCCCGACGGCGGCGCGTGGGCGATGAACCCCGACGGCTACACCGTCAACTGGACCGAACGCGGAAAACAGATGCTCGGCCGCGTCAATATATCGCGCACAGCGGTCGCGGAGCCGCTCGAGGAGCTTGCGGACGCGTTCGGCGACGACACTGACGCGAAAGTCAAGACCGACGCCGTGCGCGCGTTTCTCGAGCGCGCCGCGTCAAACGCAGATGACAGCGCCGCCGAGCGTCTGCCCGACATTATCGCCGACGCGCTCGACGCCGTCGGCAACATAACGGGGCCGATAAAAGCCGCCGACTACTTCACGTGCCTGCGCCTCGTGCTCGACACGCTGTCGGTCGGCACGATCCCGTCGCGCACCGACGAGGTGCAGATTTCGGACACGATAGGCATGCGCGGACGCGGCTGCCGCCTTGTCATCATTTTGGGCTGCGCGGACGGCGAGCTTCCCGCGTTCGGTGCGGGCGGATTCTTCACCGAATCGGAGCGTATGTCGCTCGAAGGCGTCGGCGTCACCGTCGGCGAGAGCGCCGAATACAGGTCCGCGATGGAGCTTTACAACCTTACGCGTTGCGTCTCGTTCGGCGAAAACGTCGTCTTCACATACCGCACGCAGGAAAACGGCTCGCTCCCGACCGTCATCGACCGCGTGCGCGCCATATTCCCAAACGTGAAGCGCGTAAAATTCGACGGCGTGACGAGCGCCGATCTCATATATTCATCATCGGGCGCCGTTTCGGGCTTTACGAGGATAAAAAACGGCGCCGAGCGCGACGCCGCAGTCGCGGAGCTTTATGACATACCCGCCGCGCGGCGCGTCGTCGACGGCATGTCGACGCCTATATCGGCGTCGTACGAGGTCGTATCGGACGAGACGGCGAAGTCGATATTCGGCGGCAGCATCTCGTTTTCACAGTCGAGGCTCGAGAGCTTTGTCACATGCCGCTTCGGATTTTACTGTTCATACGTGCTCGGACTGCAAAAGCAGGCGCGCGCCCGCATAGACTACGCCAACATCGGCACATTGATACACGCTGTGCTTGAAAAGATATTCTCCTCGGGCATGATAACGCGCGAAAACGTGACCGACGGCGAACTCGAACGCGCCGCCGACGGGATAATCGCCGATTATATGACGCTGCTTTTCCCGCGCGGCAGTCAGAACGCCCGCATGCGCGGACTGTGGCGGCGGCTGCGCCGCTCCGTGCTTGTGTTTCTGCGCACGTTCCGCGACGAATTTGCACAGAGCAAATTCCGTCCCGTGCTGTTTGAGGTTCCGTTCGGCATGGGAGAGGGCTCGATGCCGCCGCTCAAAATAAGGCTCGACGGCGGCGGGTACGCGTATCTGCGCGGCGTCGCAGACCGCGTCGACACGTACCGCGACGCGGACGGACACCTCTATATACGCGTCGTCGACTATAAGACGGGGCAGAAGACATTCTCCCCCGACGACATAAAGGAGGGTCACAACCTCCAGCTGCCGCTCTATCTTTACACTATCTGCGCCGACGGCGAGAGCCGCGTCGAATCGCTCGGCGGAAAAAGCGGCGACATTCTCGTTCCCGCAGGATTTCTTTACGTCGGCGTTCGCCCGTCCGACACGGACGCGGGAGGAGGCGTAGGAGTCGGCATCGACGAGAGCGACGCCTACGAGCGTTCGCGCCGTCTGCCTCGGCGCGGCATACTGCTCGCCGATGAGCATGTACTACGCGCGATGGACAGCTCGCTTTCGGGCGAGTACATTCCCGTGCGGTTCAAGTCGGACGGCATGCCGTACGCGGACAGCATATCGTCGCTCGCCGACGGCGACGGCTTTGACGCCATCTACCGCGACCTCGAGGACACCGTGCGCCGCATATGCGCGGAGGCTCGGTCGGGGGACGCGTCCGCCGTACCGGGCGACGCGTGCGCATACTGCCGCTCGAAGGCGGTGTGCAGGAGAGTATAGGGAGTTCACACGCTTTTTATAAAAGCGGTCGATCAAAGTTTTCAAAAAAGGGGGCGCAGGGGAAACATTTCCGCTTTTCCTGCAAACCGAAATGCCGAACTTTACAAAATCACAACTTGACGCGATCACAACGACAGGTCACGATCTGCTCGTTTCGGCGGCGGCGGGCTCGGGCAAAACGACGGCGCTGACGGAGCGCATCGTGCGCCGCATCGAGGCGGGCGTCGACATCGGACGGCTGCTGATCGTGACGTTTTCGCGCGCGTCGGCGGCAGACATGAAAAAAAAGCTCGCGGACGCGCTGCTTTCGCGCGCCGAAACGACTGGAGACAGACGGCTGCTGCGTCAGAGCGCGCGTCTCGGCGAGGCCGAGATCGGCACGATACACAGCTTCTGCTATTCGCTCGTCCGCCGTCACAGTGAGCTGTGCGGACTGCCCGCGAAGCTGCGCGTCCCCGACGACGCCGAGGCGAAGCTGCTGCGCGAGGAGTGCATGAACGATACCGTCGACGCATTCTACGAGTCCGACAGCGGCGACGGCACAGACCCCGCCGCAGATATTGTAGCGCTCGCCGACCACATCGCGGGCAGCCGCGACGACGCGGCGATGACGAATACGCTGCTTTCGCTTTATGAGAAAACGTCGTGCCTGACGCGGCGGTTTTACGCGATCGGTGACAGCGCCGACGCGCTCGAACATGCGGACGCCGATACATTTCTCGACTCCGACGCGGGCAAATACATAAAGCGCGCAGCCAAAGACGGCGTACACTATTATGCTGCGATAATGGAGCGCGCGTGCGCCGACATCGCCGCATACGACAAATACGCGGAAAAGTATCTGCCGTCGTTTACCGCGTCGCTCGACTCGCTGCGCCGCGTCGAGGCGGCGCTCGACGGCGGCATCTACGGCGATACTGCCGCGGCGATAGACGCGTACTCGTCGCCGAGGCTCGGCGTCGTAAAGGGTGAGAAGCCGCCCGAAGTCGAATTTTACTGCTCGAAACGCACGGAGGCGCAGAAATACCTCGCCACCATCCGCCGCGAATATTTCTCCGCCGACGCGGACACGCTCGCCTCGTCGCTATCCGCGACATCGTCCGTGTGCCGCGGCATCGTGCGAGTTCTCTCGGACTTTGACCGCCGCTACCGCGAGGAAAAGCGTCGGCGCGGGCTCGTCGACTATGACGATCTCGAGCACATGGTGTACGAACTGCTTCTGCGTCCCGACGTGCGCGATGAGATCGCCGCCGACTACGACGAAATTTACATAGACGAGTACCAGGACGTGAACACCGTGCAGGACGCGATATTCTCGCTTCTGTCGCGCGGCGAGCACGGCAGCAGATTCATGGTCGGCGACGTAAAACAGTCCATATACGGTTTCAGAGGCGCTGACCCGACTATATTCGACCGCCACCGCCGCACGCTCGATACCGTATTTATGCAGGAAAATTTCCGTTGCGACGCGCCCGTCGTCGACTTCGTTAACGACGTCTGCGGTCAGCTTTTGCCGCACGGCAACGTGACGTACGAGCTGCGCGATGAGCTGCGCCATGCGAAGACCGACGCCGATATAACTTCGCGTCCGCGCGTTATCGTGACAGGGCGCGACGGCGAGGCCGCCGCCGTCGCCGATATTGCGGCAACCGCCGTCGCGGACGGCTACCGTCCCGACGACATAGCGATACTTCTGCGCTCCGCTAAAAGCCGGGGCGGCGACATCGCGGACGCGCTGCGTGCGCGCGGCATACCGGTACAGAACGACACGCAGGCAAACTTCTTCGAGTGTCCCGAGGTGCTGCTCGTGCTCTGCCTTCTCCACGTATGCGACAGCCCACTCTACGACGTTTACACGGCGGGCGCGCTGCGTTCGCCCGTATTCGGATTCTCTCTCGACGACCTGTCGCGCCTTTCGTCGTGCGGCGAGCACGGCGAGCCGCTGTGGTATAAGATCAAAGATGCCGCAAACGAAACCGACGGCGACACCGCGCACGAAAACGCGCTTATGACAGACGCGGTGCGCGCCAAATGCCGCGACGCATACGAGACGATAAACCGCTGGCGCGAGGTCACGCGCACCATGACCGCCGACGAGGTCATTCGCCTCATCTACGACGAGACCGGCATCGAGTCGCTTCTGTGGACAGACGTAAACGCCGCGTCCGGCTCGCCGCAGCTCCGCGCCGACAACCTGTCCGCGCTCTACGACTACGCGCGCGGGTTCGAATCGGGCGGCTACCGCGGACTGCACCGCTTCGTCGCCTACGTCGACAGCATCGTCGAGGGCGGCGTCAACAGCCCCGTCCGCGCGTCGGGGCCGGGCGGCACGGTGCGCATCATGACGATACATCAGTCAAAAGGGCTCGAATTCCCCGTCGTGATAGTCGCCGGCTGCGGAAGCGCGCGAAACGAAAGCGACATTAGAGCGTCCGTTTTGTGGTCGCGGACTGCGGGCGCGGCTATGAAGCTGCGCGCGAACGCGTCGTCGACCGTCATGATCGACACGCTGCCGAGACGCGGCGTCGCCGCCGCCGTCGCCGACGAGGGCACGGCGGAGGAAATGCGCATCCTGTACGTCGCGCTGACGCGCGCGAAGGAGCAGCTTTTCATTACCGCCGCCGTCGCAGACCCCGAAAAGACTGCCGCCGACGCAAAGCGGGAGGCGGAGTTTTTCTCCGCGCACACGGTGCGCAGGGAAAAGACCGCGCTCGGCTGGATACTCACGTCGCTGTACGCATCGGGAAACGATTCCGCCGACGTGGAGATACGCGCCGACGCAGATGTAGAAGATGTAGCAGATGTAGAAAATGTAGAAGATGCAGCAGATGCAGATACCGCAGTCGAAGCCGAAAACGCCGCCGACGGCGCGCAATCGCAGCCTCACGCCGACGTCCCCGACGAGGACGAGGTCAACAAGTACCGCAAACTGATACGCGAGCGCCTCGACTACCGCTACCCGTACGAGCGCATAGGCTCGCTGCCCGCGAAACTGTCGGTGTCGCGTCTGCGCCCCGACATACTCGACTCCGCCGACGAGGACGCGGTGTCTCTCGTCTCCGTGAAACCGTCCGCGTCGGAGGGACCGAACAAATCCGCACTCGCGGGCACCGCGACCCACATCTATATGCAGTTCTGCGACTTTGACGCCGCCGCCCGCGACGCAAAAGCGGAGGGTGAACGGCTGCTCTCGCTCGGCTACATCGCGCTTGCCGACTTCGACCGCATACGGTGGGACGAGATTGAAGCATTCTTCCGCTCCGACATATATGCGCGCATATCATCGTCGGACAAGGTGTGGCGCGAGCGCCGCTTCAACGTCAGACTGCCCGCGTCCGACTTCACCGAAGATGAATCCGACCGCGAGCTTTACCGTGATGAAGAACTGCTCGTGCAGGGCGTCATAGACTGCTTTTTCCGCGAGAGGGGCGGCATCGTGCTCCTCGATTACAAGACCGACCGACTGTCGCCGTACGAGCTTTCGCACCCCGACGCGGCATCACGCGTCCTGCGCGAACGTCACTCGCGTCAGCTCGGCTACTACCGCGCCGCGCTCACGCGCATATTCGGCGAGCCGCCCGCGCACACGTACGTGTACTCGATGGCGCTCGGCGGCACGGTCGAGATATATTAACTCATATAAAACATAAAACGTCCCGACGACGACCGCAAAAGCGGTCGACGCCGGGGCGTTTTATCGTTTCTTGATGTCTTTTCACTCGAGGCACGCCAGCTTGACGCACAGACAGAGCACGTCCATCGCCGTCTGCAAGTCGTCGTTTTCGGGGAACGACGGCGCGATGCGCAAATTCTTGTCCTCGGGGTCGTGGTGGTACGGGTATGTAGCGCCCGCCTCCGTCAGCTTCACGCCGACGTAACGGCACAGCTCGTACACCTTCTTCGCGTGACCGGGCAGAACGTCGAGGCTCACGAAATAGCCTCCCTTCGGACGTCTCCAGCTCGCGATGCCGAGACCGCCGAGCTCGCGCTCGAGCGTGTCGCACACGATCTCAAACTTCGGACGCAGAAGCGCCGCATGCTCCTCCATGTGGCGGAGTATGCCGTCCGCGTTGCCGAAATACTTGACGTGACGTATCTGATTTATCTTGTCGTACCCTATCGTCTGCACCGACATGAGTTCCTTCGTCCGGTGCAGATTGTCCTCGCTCGCCGCCATTATAGCGACTCCCGAGCCCGGGAACGTTATCTTCGACGTCGACGCGTAGTACATTATCATGTTCTCGTTGCGTCTGCCGAGCTTTTTTGCCTCGGTGAAGATGTTGAGAAGCTCCGTTTTGTCGTCCGGATAAAGATCATGCACCGCGTACGCGTTGTCCCAGTATATTCTGAAATCGGGCGCTTTCGGTTCGAGCGCCGCGAAACGACGCACGACATCGTCGCTATATGTGATACCGCTCGGATTCGAATACTTCGGCACGCACCAAATGCCCTTTATCTCCGCGTCGGAGCCGACGAGCTCCTCCACAATGTCCATATCGGGACCGTCGTCCGTCATCGGAACGGGTATCATCTCTATCCCCAGCGACTCGCATATTGCAAAATGACGGTCATATCCCGGCACGGGGCACAAGAACTTCACATGCTTTTCGCGTCCCCACGGACGCACGCTGCCGTATACGCCGAACTGCATCGCGCGGATTATGCTGTCGTACATGATGTTCAGACTCGAATTTCCCGCGACGAGTATGTTCTCCGCCGGTATTCCGAGCAGCTCGGAGAACAGACGCTTTGCCTCCGGTATTCCGTCGAGCACGCCGTAATTGCGGCAGTCGCCTACCTCGGAAATGCAGTCCGCGCTGCTCTTGACGACGTCGAGCATTCCCATCGAGATGTCGAGCTGGCTCTTTCCCGGCTTTCCGCGCGTTAAGTCGAGCGCGTAGCCGCGGCTCTTTATATCCTCATATTCGCGCCAAAGCGCGTCTATGTCAATCGTTGTATTTACGTTTACGTTCAAAACGTTCGCCCCTTTTCAAAACTTCAAAACTTAAAACTCCGCGTTGCCGACCGTTCTCGGGAACGGCTCCGTGTCGCGTATGTTGCCCATTCCCGTCATATACATGAGCAGTCTGTCAAAGCCGAGACCGTAGCCCGCATGCTTGACGCTGCCGTAACGGCGCAGCTGCATGTACCAGTCGTAATCCTCGGGACGCAGACCGCATCTCTCGATAGCCGCCGCAAGATAGTCGGCGCGCTCCTCGCGCTGACTGCCTCCTATCATCTCGCCGACGCCGGGCACGAGCATGTCGCACGCCGCGACAGTCTTGCCGTCATCGTTCAGACGCATGTAGAACGCCTTTATCTCCTTCGGATAATCGGTCACAAACACCGGCTTGCCGAATATATGCTCGGTCAGGTACCGCTCATGCTCCGTCTGCATATCCATGCCCCAGAACACGGGATACTTGAACTCCGCGCCCGACTTCGAAAGCAACTCGACCGCCTCCGTATACGTGACGCGTCCGAAATCGCTCCCGATGAGCGCGCGAAGCTGCTCGAGCTTGCCGGGAGCAACGAATTTATCGAAAAACTCCATCTCGGCGGGGCACGTTTTGAGAACGTGGCGGATTATGTGCTTTATCATCGCCTCTGCGAGTTCCATATCGTCCTCGAGGTCAGCGAACGCTATCTCGGGCTCTATCATCCAGAACTCGGCGGCGTGACGCGTCGTATTCGAATTTTCGGCGCGGAACGTCGGACCGAACGTGTACACATTCGAATACGCCATAGCGAACGTCTCGACGTTGAGCTGACCCGAAACGGTCAGATTCGCCGGCTTGCCGAAGAAATCCTTCGTATAATCTATTTTTCCGTCCTCGCCGCGCGGCGGATTCTCCATGTCGAGCGTCGTGATGCGGAACATCTCGCCGGCGCCCTCGCAGTCGGAGCAAGTCACGATAGGCGTGTGCACGTACACGAATCCGCGCTCATTGAAGAACGTGTGGATCGCATACGCTGCCTCGCTTCTGACGCGGAACACGGCGTTGAACGTGTTCGTGCGCGGACGCAGATGAGCGACCGAACGCAGATATTCCATTGTATGACGCTTGTTCTGAAGCGGATAATCCGGCGTCGACGTTCCCTCGACCGTCACCGACTCGGCGTGTATCTCAAACGGCTGCTTCGCGTCGGGCGTCATCACGAGCTCGCCGCGCACATGCAGCGCGCAGCCTATGTTCTGATGCGCGATCTCGTCATAGTTGCCGAGCACCGACGACTCGAACACCACCTGTAAATTAGTGAAATACGTTCCGTCGTTGAGCTCGATAAATCCGAACGCGTTCGACGCGCGCAGCTTGCGCGCCCATCCCGCGACGTGCAGCTTCTGACCCGCGTATTTTTCGGGGTCGGAGAATATCTGTTTTACCGTTGTAAGATCTTTTCTTTCCATAGACTGTCCTTTTGCGATTTTGCATTTTTCGCTCGCCGCAATTTCATTTTCACATGGGCATCGCGTATATTATAGTATAGTATTGCAGAGTTTGCAATATCCAATATTCATAATAGTTTACAAAGTTTTTGAATTTTCTTGGGAAACTTTTTCGCCAGCACGCTGTTTTTCACGCCAAAAGTCATCGAGCACACGCATGACGGCGCGCCTGTCGCCCACATATCTCATATTCTGCCAGTGCGACGGGAACAATGCCCTATACTGCGCAGTCCCGAATCTGTCGTCCACGAGCAGCACGACGCCGCGGTCGCTCTCGCTTCTTATAACGCGCCCCGCCGCCTGCAAGACCTTGTTCATGCCGGGGAACACGTACGCGAACTCGAACCCGCGCTCGCATATTCGCTCATAGTAATCGCGCAATAGATTCAGCTCCGTCGAAAGCTGCGGCATGCCGACGCCGACGACGATGACGCCCGACAGCCTGTCGCCGGGCAGATCGACGCCCTCCGAAAACACGCCTCCGAGCACGCAGAAGCCCACCTTCGTCACCTTCGGCGACTCCGTGAACTCGTCTATGAACGACTGCCGCTCGCGCTCCGACATGTGCTGCTTCTGCACCACGACCTCGACGCCACTCCTGTCGCCGAACGCGCCGCGCAAAAGCTCGAGATACGAATACGACGGCAGATAGCAGATGTAATTGCCGACCTTCGCTTTGACGACCGCCTCGATAAGCTCCGCGATCTCACCCGCCGTCACAGCCCTGTCCGCCATTCTCGTGCTGATTTTGTCGGCGGCGAGAATGCACAGATTGTCGCGCTCATACGGCGACGGCAGCTCGAGCGTCTCGCACTCGCCGCACCCGAGCACGCGCGCGAAATAATCCGGCGGCTCGAGCGTCGCCGAGAACATCACGACAGCGCTCGCGCGTCTCATACGCTCGTCAAGATGCGCCGATGCGTCAAGGCACATGTGCGTGCAAATCACATCTCCGCCCCTCATCTCGACGAAAGCGGTGTGACGCCTGTCAAACATGTCCGCCGACACGGCGAAATCTGACAGCATGCGCTTCACCCGCGACAGTATCTTCGCCGCGCGCCTCTCCTCGCCGCTCTCGCCTCCGCGCATCAGAAACGCTTCGCGACCGCACATCGCCGACGCTTCCTCCGCCGCTTTCGCGACGGCGGAAAACGGCTCGCCGCCGACGTAGAACCCGCGCATCTCGCCGTCTCCGCCGACAGTCACGTCCTCGCACATCGCCGACGCCTTCCCTATCGCGTCCTCGACGAGCGCCAGCGACTCCTTCACATCAGCGTCGCGCGACACGTCCTTCGCCGCCGTCACCGCCGACCGCGAAAGCGACGCCGAATACATCTCTCGCGCCCTGTCGACGAGGTTGTGAGCCTCGTCGCACAGAAGCGCGTATTTTTCACTCTTGTGTACGCTGTCCGCGCCGAAGAATCGGCGCAGGTACACGCGCGGATCGAACACATAGTTGAAATCGCATATTATAATATCGCACATCTCGGCGGCGTCGAGCGACAGCTCATACGGGCAAACGCGGTGACGCTTCGCGACCTCGACCGTCAGCTCCGGCGTGATGCATTTTCCCGCTCCTACCTCGGCGACGAGCTCCCACACCGCGTCTGCGGCACGGTCATAGTGACCGCTTGCATATTCGCAGCACTCGGCGCGGCAGTATTCGCCGTCGCCGTGACCGTCCGCGCACATGCGCTCGCGCGCCAAAACCGTTATCGCGCGCAGATGATCCGTCCTTTTGCACAGCGCCGACGACGCGTCCTCCGCCGCGAGCCTCGTCGACGTCTTAGCCGTGAGGTAGAACACCCTGTCGACGAATCCCTCGCCGACTGCCTTGACGGACGGATAGAGCGCCGCCATCGTCTTGCCCGTACCCGTCGGCGCCTGTATCATGACGCGACCGCCGCGTCTGCACGCGCGCATGACGGCTGTCATGAACTCGGTCTGACCCTCTCTCGCTCCGCCGTACGGAAACCGCAGTTTCTTTATCGCCTGCGGCATCTTCGACTTTTTTTCGAGCGTGAGATGCGCGAACCGCTCCCACCGCGATATTATCGCCATCGCCTCGGCTTCGAGTTCCTCGCGCGAGAACACGCACTCGAAGCTGCGCTCTCTGCCTGCCGACTTCGGCACATACGTTATCCTGACGGCGGCGCGCCGCTGACCCGTGCCTCGGCACCACATGAACGCGTACAGCACGCCCTGCGCGATGTGCGCCTGCGGTATCGCGCCGTTTCCGCCGAAGAACGTGCCGGGCACCGTTTTAAGCTCCTCGACGGTGTCGTATTCCTCGCCCGTATAGATGAGGTCCGCCCTGCCGTCGATGTGATATTCGATGCCGCCGCTCTCAAACTCGAATGAGAGCGGCACCTCCGCCATTGCGCATCTTCCGTCCTCGACGCGCTTGTGCGCGAGCACGCCCTCCTCGACCGTAACGCCCGACGCGCGCCCGCCGATGTCCCCGCTCCGCGCGGCTGTATCCACTATTTCGGTAACGGTGACTGAGATCATGGTTTTGTTGGTTTTTTGCAGGGAGAGAGAACCTTTTTGAAAAAAGTTTCTCTCTCCCTGCACCCTCTCTTTTCAAAAACTTTTACTACTTTTTTGTTTTGATAAATCTAACAAAAACAATATCCTCGGAGATAGCTTAAGATAATCACTAATCGGTCCGCTTTTGGAGAAGGTAGCATCTCCTCACTTTGTTCGGAGCTGCCACACTTTCCGCGTAAGCGGAAAGTGTCGGAGGTTTGGCGCGTAAGCGACGAGATACCCCTCTCATTTTCAAAAACTTTTATTAAATCGATTCTCCCACCGACACGCGTCAGAACAAGTACAGCGCCTTATTCGGGAAATCAAGAAGTGAAAGCTGCTGCGAAAGTATTTGATATCCGATCACGCCGTCTACGTCGCGCCTTTCGCGTATCTGAGAAATATCCGTAAACACCGCGTTCACATTTTTGTATACGCGAGACCCCGCCTTTATCTCGGGGACGACATATACGCCCGGCGAGTCCGCGAGCGGAGCGGCGTCTATCTTATCCGCAAGCTCGCTTGACAAAAGACACGTATTTGCGCCCGTGTCAAGGACGAATCTGTGCGTCTCGCCCGAGATCTCAAGCTCCACGACGGGCAGCCCTTCTATATAAAGCGGGAGCTTTTCCGCGCCGCAGGTGCTGATGTCGGGCGCAACCGTAATGACAGAGTGCTCATAGTCGAGCAGTATCGCCGCGCCTCCGAACGCCTCGATCCCGACGGAGCCGAGAAAGCGTATATCCGGCTCGACCGTCCTGAGCGCGTTTTCCACATAATCCATATCCATGCGGATAACGGACAGGTCGTATACTTTGATATTTCCGAAAGCGAACTCATGCAGCGTCGATAGCACAGCGCCGTTGACCGCCATCCCTTCATTAAACAGCGCGACCTCTTTATTCTCGCCTAAAAGCTCGGGAAAATACTTGCCGTTCAGCGACGTCTGCATCGCTCCCGTGTCAAAAGCGAAGTACCCCTCGACATCGCCGGCATCAGCCTTTATAAGTATTATCCCCAAAATATTTTTGAACTCTATTTTCTCCATGACTGTTTCCCCCGATAAGCAGCGCATGTTCTATGCGCTTTTTTCATTATTCCCCGCCGCTACAGCTTCTTCTCCGCAAATCTCGCCTTTATCTCATCGGTGCGCAACCGCTCCGTCATATACGCGCGGCGCAACAGCTCCGACGGAACGTAATCGTCGTACTTATCAAACGCCGGCGTCTCGTTGTCGCCGACGAGGTCGGCGACGTCGACGCCCGCCTCAAAGTCGGCGGCTATATTTCCGAGCAGCTCCTTCGCCGTCGTCTTCTCCATCTTGAACGAGATGAAGTAGCAACCCTCGTACTCGATGCCCGACAGCCCGAACCGCTTCGCATTCTTCGACAGATACCGCCGCAGCGTGCGGAACGATTTCGTCCCGAGCCACGGGAACATGCAGTACGTGAGTCCCCCGAGCGACACGAGCGGCGAGGACAGCATACCCGTGTTCCTCGCGACGCGGCGCGCGAGGTCGAGCCGCTTTGACGCGCCCGGCTTGAGATACGGATACTCCGTATCTTCCGCGAGCACGCGGTACATGCGCTCGAGTATGCGCGTGTGTATCTCGCCGAGTTCGCCCGGCCACGATATCTCCATCTTGCCCCCGACCGACTTGACGTATATCAGCTTGCGCGCAAGGTCGAGCTCCTCGACTTCCCAAACGCGTCCCGCGAGCGCGAATCTGTCGCCGACGGGCGGCGCCTCCGATATCGTGCCGATCTCGTCCGACTCACAGCGGACCGTGTAATCCTCCGCATCCTTGAACACGGCGTAAAACTTGAATCCCGACGTCAGCCGTTCGCCCTTCATGCCGACGATCAGACCGCCCTCGTCGGTCAGCTCTAAAAAATCGTTTTTCACCATCGAGACGAGCAGCGTCCTGAAATCTTCCCTCTCGACAGCCTCGAACGGCGGCAGCGACAATATCCTGTCTGCGAGCCGCTTCGGCGACAGCTCGCCCGACGCGACGAGCGTCGACAGCGTCTGCTGAAAAAGGAGCGAGAACGGCATTTTCCTCGTCAGCGGCGGCTCTATGAACCGCTCCTCTATATAAAGCTGTATTATCGCTATCGCGCGCAAAAGCTCCCACGGCATCATCTGCGGCAGCGGCGTGTCCGGCACGGGCGCGTCCTCGCGGAACACCATCATCATTTCGGGCGGCTCTCCGCGCCGCCCCGACCTGCCGAGTCTTTGCAGAAACGACGACACCGAAATCGGCGACCCTATCTGCACGATGCGCTCAAGCCTGCCTATATCTATGCCGAGCTCCATCGTGACAGTCGCACACGCCACCATGCGCTCCTCGTCGCTTTTGAGAAGCGTCTCCGCCTCCTCGCGTATCGACGCGGACAGATTGCCGTGATGTATCAGGAAAATATCGGGTTCGCGGCGATTCTCCGCGATCTGACGCAGCGTAGCGCACACATACTCCGTCTCCTCGCGCGAATTTGAAAACACGAGCGCGCGCC
Organism: uncultured Clostridia bacterium; assembly: GCA_947586625.1. Lineage (GTDB taxonomy): Bacteria > Bacillota > Clostridia > Oscillospirales > CAG-272 > DTU064. The sequence goes on from CANPXS010000001.1 coordinate 35,938, forward strand.
GCCCCTTCACGCAGTCGTACACATATTCATATCCGGGGTCGATCTCGCTCGGCATCTCGTCGGGCTCGAGCCCGAGATCGCCCTGCGACGGCGTTTTACGTATCTCATGCGTACCGACGTGCAGCGTCTCCTCGTCGGCGAGGTAAAAATGCTCGAGTCCGAGCCGCCACCGCAGCGGCACAGGCTTCACCTCCGGCACATCGCACACGCGCGTGTCGCCGCCCGACAGCCACTTAGCCGCGACCTCGACGTCGCCGACTGTCGCCGACAGTCCTATCCTGCGCGGACGGTGTCCGATCGCGCGCGAGATGCGTTCGAGCTGGCATATGACCTGATTGCCGCGGTCCGTGTTCGTCATCGTGTGTATCTCGTCGATTATGACGTAGCGCAGATCGGAAAATATGCGCGGTATGTCGTTCGGTCTGTTCATCAGCATAGACTCGAGCGACTCTGGCGTTATTTGCAGTATGCCCGCCGGCGACCGCAAAAGCTTCGCCTTGTGCGACTGCGCGACGTCGCCGTGCCAGTGATAGACGGGGATCCCCGTCGCGTCGAGCAGCTCGTCGACGCGCAGAAACTGATCGTTTATCAGACTCTTGAGCGGCGCGACGTATATCGCCCCGACGCTCTTCGGCGGGTCGGAGTAAAACTCCGACAAAATGGGGAACAGCGCCGCCTCCGTCTTGCCCGACGCCGTCGCCGACGTGATGAGCAGATTGTTGTCCGTGCAGAGTATAGTCTCCGCCGCCGCCAACTGTATCTCATGCAGCCGCTCCCACCCGTGCGAATATATGTATTCCTGTATGAACGGCGAAAACCGCTCCATCACCTCTTCGGCTGATCTCATGGTTTGATTTATATCCGGAGGGAAAGGGACTTTTTGAAAAGTCCCTCTCCCTCCGGACCTCCCTCTCTTCAAAAACTTTTATTATATTTTTTATTTTGGCAAAGTAAACGGAAACAATATCTTCGGAGATAGCTTAAGATATGCACTAATCGGTCCGCTTTTGTGCGAGGAGCATCTCCTCACTTCGTTCGGAGCTGCCACACTTTCCGCAAAGCGGAAAGTGTCGGAGGTTTGGAGCGTAAGCGACAAAACTCCCAACTTTCTACAAAAAGGTTCCTCGCAAATGAAAGAAGTCCCTCTCCCATTAATCACTATATTTCAAAAACTTTTATTTCTTTTCTATTTTTACAAATCTGACGAAAACAATATCTTCAGGGCGGACTTAAGATAATCACTAATCGGTCCGCTTTTGGAGAAGGTAGGGGACACCTTTTACAAAAAGGGGTCCCCGAAACAAAAAAGTTTCCCCCATCTTATATCCCAAAAACTTATCACCTTATATCACGATATCGTTCGGGTCAAAATCTGCACGTGCCGGCCTCGTCTCTGCCGCACCGACCGACTCGCCATCGCCCTTATCCTCATCGATCGCACTGTCGCCGCCCTCGTCGCTGACGCCTCCCTCGTCGCCGTCTCCGACCGGCGTGAGCTTGACAGCGTCGCCGAGGATATCGGCAAATTCCGCCTCGGGATTCTGATAAAGGATATTGAGCACCGATATATAATCGCGTATTATCTCACGCGGCGTAATCATGATATTCGCGCCCGCCGTCTCGAGACAGACGCGGACGAACGTCTCGGGGTCGCCCTCCGACACGCGCGGCTGCCAGTTATAGTAAAGCGCATGCAGCGCCGTCACGCGCAGGACGAGCGCCAACAGCTCGTTATCCGACAGCCTGCGCAGCCTTATGACGGGGCCGAGCATATTGCGGTACTCGCCGCTGTCGAACCTGCCGTCTGCGAGTCTGCCGCGCAGCGCCTCATAGCTGAAAAGTCCGCGACGTCTGTCCTCCAAAAACTGCGGCGTGCCGCCGAACACGAGCATCAGATGCTCCGCCCTGCCCTCGAGCGTGTCGTTATACATGGACAGTATCTTTTCGTAGTTGTTTTCGCGGCTCGTGCGATTCGGTATCTTATATAGGTTGACGCACTCGTCGATGAACACGACGAGTCCCGAATATCCTATCCCTGCGGCGAGGCGCGAGATCAGCTTGATATACTCGTACCAGTTGTCGTCGCCGACGATGCCGCCGACGCGCAGCGCCGCCTTCGCCTCCGTCTTGGTGTTGTACTCGCCGCGCAGATACCGCATGCACGCGCTTTTCGACTCCTCGTCGCCGCTTTCGCACGCGTCGAAATATCTCGACAGCACGAGCGCGAAGTCAAAGCCGCCGACGCCGCCCTCTAACTCGCGCACCGTGTCGAAAATCCTTGCGCGCACGGTCTTGTCAAACTCATCGCTGCCGACCGCAAAGCCGTCCGCCGCGACTCTCGACTTTATATCCGATATCCACTTAGCCAAAATCTGCGGCAGCGCGCCGCCGTCCGGCGACGACTTCGTCGCAAGATTGCGCACAAGCTCGCGGTACGTCGCAACGCCAGCGCCAGACGACCCGCACAGCCTGCGTTCTATCGAGAGGTCGCAGTCTGCGGTGACGAATCCCCTTTCGAGTGCGTAGCCGCGCAAAAGCTGTATCAGAAAACTCTTACCCGAGCCGTAGCGCCCGATGAGGAATCTCATCGCGCCCTCGCCCTCGGCGACGCGCTTCATATCGTCCGTCATCGCCGCGATCTCATCCGTCCTGCCTATCGCGATATAGGGCGCGCCCGCGCGCGGCACGACTCCCGCCGACAGCGAATTCATCAGCTGCGACAGTATTCGCCTCGGCACCCTCTCCGCGGACTGTGTATTTATATAGGGCATATGGTTTATTCCCGGGGGAAAAACTTTTTATAAGAAAGTTGGCGTTTCCTTCGTAAACGCACGAGTTTTCTTCAAAAACTCTGTCCCCCCGAACCCCCTTTTCAAAAACTTTTATTGACAATTTTTAATTATTGGTCAGGTAAAATTTAGTGCGGCTCCGAGCGCAGCGGCGAGCCGCCGATCGCTTTTGGGGAGGGGTGCGGGGAACACCTTTTCTTGGAAAAGGGGTTATCCGCCTTGTCCAAAAAAGTTTTCCCTCCGGACCTCCCTTTCAAAAACTTTTCCTGACTTTTTTATCTTACTATGACTTTTTTACTCTAAATCCTGTCTGTAATCTTCAACGACTGCGTAGCCCCCGTCGCCGCCGGCTTCGAGCACGATATCGCCGATCTCGTCCGTTTCGGTCGCCGCATCGTTTATGCGCGCCGCGACCTCGTCCGCATAAATGCCGCGTTCGCGGCAATACTCGCCCTGCGCGTCAACACCCGCACCCGCAAGCACGAGACGCAGGAATCCCGCAGCGTCCCCGTCGAGCCGCGAATAAAGCCCGCCGCCGCTTACATCATCGCTTATTTCCGCCTTCGCGACTTCGACCGCGTTCTCAACCGCATCTTCCACCGCATCCGCAACCGCAGTTGTATCCGTATCGTCGGCTTCAGCTTCCGTCTCCGTCAAAAGCTCCGTCGACGCCCACGACGCACGCTCTATCTCCGCCGCGCTCTCCGCGTCCATGCCCACCGACAGCGCCTCGTACATGCTCCCGTCGTAGTCGCCGCCGAAAACGATGTCGTCGCTATTCTCGCCGTCCGCGCGCGTCGACTTCTTCGTTCTGTAAAACTGCGTCGGGAACTCGCGCGCAAAGTACTCGTCGACGAGCGACGCCAAATCGGGCGCAAGCTCGCCCACGCGCAGACGCGCCTTTATCCCGAGGCAAGACCGCAGCTTATTCTCCGCATATTTGACAAGCTCCGTTGCCGTCGACCGCAGTTCCCGCGACCGCACATACGACAGATACTCGATGTCGATGCGGCACTTGACGTTGTGCGCGCAAAGCGACCCGCAGAACGCGTCCCGCGAAACGACCGCCTCCCTCATCGACCCGCGCGATAACATATCGCCCCGCCGCTCAATGACATATCCGACGGCACCCGGCATATGGCGCTTGTATTCGTCCGCAGTTTTCTCTTCGAGCGCAAATTTGCTCTTCTGCCAATGGTAATCGGACGAAAGATCCATCCACGACCCGGCGCCGATGCTGCCGCCGTCGCCGGACATATAGAACTCCTTCAGCGTCGCCGCTTCGAGCACGGCGGGCAGAATGGGCGCAAGCTGCTCGAGCGGCGCTTGCAGACGGTTGATGAGACAGTAATCCGCCACCCATTCCGACAGGTACTTGTCGAGCACCTTGTCCTTTTCCCTGTACGCGAGCCACACCGCGCACAAACTGCGCACGCCGTCCTCGGGCGCGATGACGCCGCGCAGATTAATTATCTCATACACATACAAAAGCACGTACGAGAACGACGCCGGCAGCCAAACTCCCGCCCTCGCGTTCTCGCGCCACCAAAGATAGTACGACAGCTGCGCCTTCGACATCTGCCTGTACTGCGGCGTATACGAGAAGAAATCGACTTTTTCGCACTCGTGACCCTTCACATCCGCGTACCGCTTCGCGTCAAAGCGGAACTGCTCGTAAAAGCTGTACCGTGACGGCCACTGCATGACGCGCACACGCTTGATGAGGCCGTGCTCGGGCTCGTATTCGAGTATCGGCTCCGCCGTCGTACGCGATGTGCGCGAGACGCTCTCGCGTCTCGGCAGGCGTAGCCTGTCCGCGTCCGTGTCCGTGTCATTATCAATATCTATATCAATACCGCCGCCGCCGCCAGACGACCCGGTCATATTTACATTTATGTTTATATTTCTGTCTATGTTTACATTCGCGTTTATATTCACATTCGCGCCCGTGACCTCGCGGAACCGCGCCGACAGACTGCCTCGCCCCCGCTGCGTCTCCGTCCTTGACGCTTCCGGCGCACCGAACTCTATTTCCACCGTCTCGACGTCGCGCTCGCGCCTTTGCACCGGCGGACGCTTTTTCGGCACGAGAGAGGACAGATCCCAGAAGTCGTCCTTGTTCGTTTCAGCCATGATCCGCACTCTCCTTTCGGCATAAAAAACATTTGTTCTATATCGTATTATTATACCACAAAATTGCGATTTTGTCAATCCGTTCGCAACGTTTTTTTGACGCTGCCGCCAAAAAAATAAGCGGGAGATGTGGTGCGAAAGAAAAATTGTAAGTGTATATTTTGAAACGAGAGAAACTTTTTTCATTTGCGAGGAACCTTTTTGTAGAAAGTTGGGAGTTTTGTCGCTTACGCTCCAAACCTCCGACACTTTCCGCTTTGCGAAAATGTGTGTGTAACGTCTTCTCGTTACACTCGAAGCCGTCCTGCACTTTCCGCTTCGCGGAAAGTGTGGCAGCTCCGAGCAAAGCGAGGAGATGCTCCTCGCACAAAAGCGGACCGATTAGTGCATATCTTAAGCTATCTCCAAAATTATTGTTTCCGTTTACTTTGAAAAAACTTGTCATAAAAATTCTTGAAATATAGGTGTTAATGGGAGAGAAACTTTTTTCAGTTGCGAGGAACCTTTTTGTAAAAGTTTCCTCCCGCTCCTCCAAAAGCGGACCGATTAGTGATTATCTTAAGCTATCTCCGAGGATATTGTTTCCGGTTGCTTTTTCAAAAGAAAAAATTGTAATAAAAGTTCTTGAAAAGAGAGGGTGCAGGGAGAGAAAAACTTCTTTCAAGAAGTTTTTCTCTCCCTGCAATAAACACCCTACTTACTCTCCACCATTCTGCGCAGCTCGTAAAGACCTCCCATAGCGCGCTGCGACATCTGCGCCGCCATCGACAACGCCAGCGAGGCGAAATGCTCGCGTCTCGCCGTCACCTCGTCGACGAAGCGGCACAGCGACACCGAGTCCGACATCTCATCCATACCGGCGCATACGCTGTCCGTCATGCGGCAGAACGACGTTATCTTCGGGTCGCAGCCGACGCCGACGGACGGCGTCCCCATCGCGCACGCGAATATAAGCGTGTGCAGTCTCATGCCGAGCGCGAACTCGGCGCCGCTCATGACGCGCTTCGCGTCCGCGATGCTGAAGCTGCCGTCCCACACGCGCGCACATCGGCACATCCGCGCTATGCGCAACGACAGTGCGAGATCCTCGTCGCGCTGCATCGGCACGAGCAGCGGCACGATGCCGTGCTCGCGTATACGAACGCATACGTCCGCGAATACGCGCGGCAGCGTCATCATCGCGCCCCTGTGCGGACGAGGCGATACGACCGCATACCGCTCGCCCGCGCCGATCCCTGCGGAGCTTGCGTCTCTGCCGCCCGTATCGTCAATGCCGCCGAGCAGAAACGCCGTGTCGGCGGCGACCGCGACATGCATGTCCGAGACGTTGAGCCCCATCTTCTGCAAAAGCGCATACGACTCGCTGTCGCGCAGCGTTATCCTGTCTATGTACTTCAAAACCGAGGCCGTTCGCCTTCGGCTCGAATCGCGCATCAGCGGACCTATACCGTTAGACAGCAGCATCGTCTTCATGCCGCGCATCTCCGCCTCGTAGAGGAGCCATAAATAATAATAGAGCGAACGGCAGCTCGTCACATCCTGCAAAAGACTGCCTCCGCCGAATACGAACGACGTCCCCGCGTTCATTTCGCCTATGACGTCGACGAGCGAATACCTATGTACGGCGCGTACGCCGTACATGCGCTCCGTCTCGCTCGGGCGCATAGACAAAACGGTGACGGTCTTGCCCGGCATCATTTTTCTTATTTCGTCAAGAACTATCGCCAACAGCGCCTCGTCGCCGCTGTTGCCGAAGCCGAAATATCCCGCGAGAACGATGTCGGACAACCCGTCACCCCCTTTTTTCAGTTTTCGCTTTCGAACTCTACGGAAAAATATTTATTCAGTATACGTGTAAAAACTATATTCAGCGCGTAAACGACCGCCGATGTGAAAATGCCGAGCAAAAGACCGTTCGCGAGCCGCCCGAACTGTATCCCCGCATTCGTGAACACATGGCAGAACGTGTTCGTCACGGACGCGGGCAGTATAGCCGCGCCGACGGCGAGTCCCCACGGCAAAAGCGTCCCGTGCCACTTTTTCGCGTACCACACGAGCAAAACGAGACACGGATACGCGGCGACGAACTCCTTCGTGCGCGGACGCGCCGCCATATGCTCGGTGATGAATTCTCTCATCGATTCCTCCGCCGACGATATCGATGATACGTTTCCGCTCCTGACGATATATATGACGCTCACCGCCATCATTATGACGGCTGCCGCCGCCCACGACATCCTTATCCGTGCCGACATCACGTCTCTGACGTCGCCCGGGAACGAGCCCTTTTTATGTATGAACATCACGTAATACGCGGCGGCGGCGTAGAGAAGCGGCGCGTACAGCGATATTTTTATGCCGCGGAATATGTCGTTGTTGAAATAATAGTCGATGCCGGACAAAAGCGAGCACATAACGACGCCGCCGACGGCGAGCACTGCGAGCACCGGCACGGCGACAGCCGCCGTAAGCGGCAGTACGCCGAGCCTGCCGCGCAGCTTTTTGAGCGCGTACAGCATGACGGACACCGCAAAGCACGATATAGCCAGCGCCGCGCACGTCGGATACAGCAGCACGAGCGGCTCCGGCATTACGAACGTGACCGCGAACGACGCGACCGCAAGCAGAACCGCAGCGATGAACGCTTTCATACCGTCGAGCTCGAACACGGCAGCGACGGCTCCGACCGCGATCACCGCAACGAACGCTGCGGCGATGTTCGGCGTCAGCGCGTACCTCTCGTATCCGTCAAGACGCGTATCACATTCTTTCACGTCATAGCCGAGCGACGACAGCTTTTCTATCGCCGACCCCGCCGCCTTTGACGTGTCGGACGCGAGCGTCTCCGCCGACTTTCCGCCGAGCGAAAGCTGCGTCACGCTTACAAAGCGCGAATTTCTGTCTATCACGGAGTTGAGGTACTGGTTGCGCCTGAACATGTACCCCGTCGAATCGGGCGACGACTGGTCGTAGGTTTCAAACGCGCGCAGGACGCGCCCGTCCGCCGCGTCGAATATTTTGTCGTAACCGATTATGTCCTCGTTTGAAAGCTGCGTCGCGTTCTCCGCCGCGACGAAATAAAGTCCCCGCGACGCGATGAGCTCCGCCATCCTGTCGATGTTTTTGTCTGCGTTCTCGTCCGTTTCTTTGCTTCTGCTGTCATTGCGCAGCCACAGATACTTGACACCGTTTTCGTCTACTATCCTTTCAAGCTCGTCTATATAGCCGACGCTGCTCCTCGACCCCATGCGCAGCGAAACAGCAACGTCGAACCCGCGCGCCCTCATTTCCGCTATCGCCGCCTCGTCAAATCCGAGCGGGATGTCGTACGTCGGAATATTGCCGTCGAATATCACAAAAACACTGCTGCCGCCTACATCGCCGACGTCCGCGTACTCATCGGGCGAAAACGACAGCGGCAGACAGCGGCGCACTCTTTCCGCGTCGTCCTGGTCGGACGCGATTATTACATGTGAGGCATACGAAATATTTTCGACTTTGCCGAGAGCCTCCGCCAAGATGCGCGACTCCTCGTCGTACTTGTGCCTTATGTCGTGATAACGTGCGCCGACTATGTCGCCTCTGTCGACGAGCACGTTCATCGTCAGCTCCGGCACCGTCACCGTCGTGACGCCCGCCGCCTTTATCTCGTCGAGATGATGCTCCAGCGACTGCTCGCCGAGTCTGTTTTTCGCGTCCGAGTACAGAAGCGAGAACACGACGCTGTCGTTTTCCCTCTCCGCCGATACTCGCGCGAAAAACTGCGGCAGAAGCGCGCATGCAAGAAAAAGCGCAAGTACCGATATCGGCAGAAGCGCCGCCGTGCGCCGTTTATCTTTCATCATGCGAATACCTCCAAGACCTAATCTTCGCGGCGTTTTTTTATATCCGCGAACAGCGACTTATGAAGTCCCGTCGCAAATATAACGGCGATATACGCCGCGCCGCACACAGAGAGCGGCAGCAAAAACATCACCCTGTCCGCGCATATACCGGGAGCGGCAGCGCGGAATATCACATAGACCGCAAGCGCCGCGAGCCCGGACAGCAGAACGCGTCCCGCGTCGCGTATCGTCGACCGCGTTATATACTTCCCGACCGCTGTCTTCATGCGCAGCGATATATATACCGCGTATATGGTCAGCAAAAGCGACGTCTCGGCGGCGACGCCGTACACGCCGAGATGCTCGTACACGATGCCGCCCGTCAGCAGCTTTATTATTATAACAGCCGCCGCGCTGCATACCGTGTCGATATAGCGCGACGACAGATAAAGCACCTTAGAAAAAAGCTCCTGCGCGATGTAGCCGAATACGCCGAGACTGTATATCAGGAATGACGCCGACGTCGTCGATGCAGCTTCGGCGGTGAACTCGCCCCTCTCCCACAAAAGCGAGACGATGTTATGCCCGAACGTCGCCGCGACGAGCAGATACGGCACGAATATGACGAACATAAGCGTTATCATCGCGCCGACGAGTCCGCGCACATAGTCGAGCTTGCCCTCGGCGTGATTTTTCGATATTGCTGGGAATATGACGCTCGACATCGCCACGACGAACACGCTCGACACCGTGACGAACAGATTCGACGCGTAGTTGACGGACGTTATCGCGCCCTCGCTGCCGCTGACGAACCGCCTGTCGATTATGAAGCAAAGCTGAAAGCCCATGTTTGACGCGAATATCGCCGCCGCCTCGCCGACGCCGAACGAGCCTTTCCCGCCCCGAGAGAACATGCGGTAGCCGAGCCTGTAAAACTGCGGGAGCTGAAACACGATGTGAAGCCCCCACCCGATCGTCGTCACAACACTTACCGCGATGACGTCGGGATCGGTAAACAAAAGCTGCGCTATCAGTATGACGTTATAGGGCAGACTGACTATCGAGGGAATGAAAAAGCGGCGGCTGTTCTGAAGCACGCCCGATATGACGTACGCGACGCAGACGAAGCACAGCGACGGCGTCATTATGCGCGTCACCGTGACCGCCGTCGGTATCATGTCCTCGCGCAGGTCGGGCAGGAGCACCGCAACGAGCGCCCGCGCAAACACCGCCATCAACGCCGCTCCCGCGGCCGTGAAAATAAACGTGCGCGTGATGAACGACGACACATACGCGCGTCTTTCATTCTCCGTGCCGAGCTCGAGACGGCCGAGATTTTTTATCGCCAGCGTCGAGAGCGCCATGCCGATGCCGGTGAAAAGCAGCGTCACGACGCCGAATACGCCGAAATATATGTCGCTCGCCGCCGTCGCGCCGAATTTGCCCGCAAAGATTATGTCGCGAAGAAATCCTACGATCTTTGCGAGCAGTATCCCGAGCGTGACTATAAAATACTGTATGCTCAAGCGTCCCGCCCCTTCTTCTTTCTGAATACGAACAGCTTGCCGAACACATAATTGCCCGCCATGACGACGACCGCCGCCGCCATTTTGGACACCGTCTCGGCGTAATTCTCGGAGCCGTCCACTACGCGCAGTATCAGAAGCGCGCCCGCGTACGTTATGACGTAGTCGAGTCCGAGCGTCAGAAGCCGTCCCGACGCAAACGCCGCCAGCTGCTTCGGCACGCTCACCGACTTGTCCGCGTCGGTGAACACCCACGCGCGGTTAGTGAAAAACGAGAAAAGCACCGCGCACACCCACGATATGACCTGCGCCGCCGTGTAAAGCGCTATATAGCGCGCGCTCTCGACGTCGCCCGGCTCGATGCCGATGATACCGCGTCCGACGCTCATCAAAAGAAAGTACACGCCCCAGCTCACCGCCGTCGTCAGCACGCCGAATATGAGATACATTATTATCTCGCGGTATTTAGTAAACAGCTTTTTCATTTCGTAAGCTCCGATGTGATCTTTTCAAATTCCTCGCGCGTTATAAGCACGTTCATCGCCGACAAAAGCGCGTTTGCCGTCATTCCCGGTGGCAGCTCGAGACGTCTCGCCGTCTCGTCGCGCCACCTCTGCGCGTCGTCGGAGCCCGACAGTCCCGCCGCGTACATGTCCGCCTTCGTTATGCCGCCGCGCGACTTTCCGTCATCGTGACCGCGCGAAAACGGCAGAAGCAGCTCATAGAGCTTGTCCGCGTCGATGCCCTCGACGCCGAGCGTGCCCGCCTTTGACGGCGACCTTTTGCGCTTTTCCTTGCCCTTTATAGCGGGGATATAGAGCTGCACGACGCTGCCCGCCGGCACCGCCGACGTTATATACGAGCGTATGACACCTCCCGCGCCGTCGCTGTCGGTGAGAAGTATTATGCCGCCGCTCTTTGCAAGTTTTCTTATGAGCGCCAGCTTTTCGCCCCTGTTGAATATCCCGAATCCGTTCGTCGTGATAATGACGCCGTTCACCACCGACGCTATTTTCTCCCTGTCGTATTTGCCCTCGACAATGATGGGTATGTCGACAGTCAGCTTTTCGCGCCTCTCCGCCGCCATTACGCCCCCACCTCGCACACGAGCCGTTCGAGCGCCTCATATCCGCCGCCCGTCGACTTGATGCGCCTGTCGGCGTCCGCGCACGCGAGCACCGCGCGCTCGATCTCGTCCTCCGTGCGCGCCGACGCGCTTTTCATATATAATTTCACTTTGTATTCGTGCATGCCGAGCGTCTGCGAAATAGCGGGCGCCGACGCGCCCGTCGACAACAGCGCCTTCACCGCCATTATGTCCGACAGAACGCGCGCGATCCCTGCCGAAACGATGACAGGCTCCGTCTTTCGGCGCATCTCGTCGTACAGCGCCGACAGCGCCGCGTCGCGCCGCTTATCGAGTATCGCGTTCGACAGCGCGAACGCGTCGTATCTGTCGCCGCGGCAGCATACGGCAGCCACGTCGTCCTTCGTTACATGGTCGCGCCCGTGTGCGCGCACGTACGACGTCAGCTTGTCTATCTCGCCCGACAGCGACGTCATGTCCTCGCCGACGAGCGACACCATCGCGTCGGCGGCGTCCCATTCGGGCGTTATCCCCTCATGCGTGAAATGGCGCTCGACCCATCGCCTGAGCTGCGCCGGCGTCGTCGCGGGAAAATATACGACGTTCACCCCGTCCGTCGCGCACAGCTTCTTATACGCCGCCGACGGGCGCTTCGGCGGCTCGCCGCAGTCGAAAGTCCCCGGCATCAGGCACAAAAGAACTATCGCGTCGTCCGCATACTCCGACGATGCAGACATAGCCCCGATCAGCGCGTCAAAATCGGAGTCTTTAAGTCCGTCCGCCGCCTCGACCGACACCTCGACGAGCCGCTTGCGCGACACCGCGTCCGGCTCCGTCAAAAGCATCGACATCATCGACATGACCGGCGTTGCCGCCGCGTCAACGATCGCGTCCGCGTCCGCTTTAGTCTCGTATCCGACGACGGCGCGGTCATACTCCGCCTCCGGCGACGAATACGGCTCGCGCGTCCTGTCGCGGTAGTGCCTGATGAGGTACGACTCCTCGCCGCACAGAACGTACGCGCCGCCGCGTCCCGCGCGCAGCGCGTTTTTGTATTCGGACTCGGTCATGTTCATTTTATACCTCCGCCGCGTCCTGCGGCGTCAACGTCACGTTCATCGTTATTCTGTTGAACTGCGGCGGCGACATTCCCGTCTCGACCGTGTATATCATATCGAGTACGCCGCCGTCCTCGCCGACCGTGTTTTCAATGCGTCTCGCCGTCGTGTAAATGAGGAGCGGCAAACTGCCCGTATTGTACGCGCACGTATGGCGTACGCCCTGTTCGAGAACGAGCGCCGTATAGACGTCGCCGCCGCGCGTTATCGTGACGAGCTCGCGGTCGCCGTCGTCAAACGACACCGATGTCACCGTCTCGCCCATGCTCTCGACGTCGGGCTCGCGGTATCTTATCTCCGTTTTGCCGTCGCCGGTGTAGAGCTCGCCCTCCGTATACATATCGAGGCTGTCGTCGTCGCTCTCGTCCTCAATGATAAGGCGCAAAAGCGCCTTCAGCTGCTCGCCGTCCTCGTCGTCGACCTGATCGAGCATTTCGGCAAAATAGCACAGCGACTCCGCCGCGTCCGGCTCGATGTCGTGGAAATGCGAGCTCACGCGTATCCCGACCTTTTTACCTGCGATATCCATCAAATCCCGCCTCAATAAAGAAATACATGTTAAATATACCACAACGGTGCATGCTTGTCAACTTTTCTCACGTTCGCAAGCGATGTTTGCGGGGAAAATAAACTTATGAAAAATCATCGTTTTTTTGTTAAATTCGTCTCGGCGTCCGCCGCGTTCGCGCTAGCGCTTGCGGCGATGTCGCCGATATGCCTCGCTTATGAGCTGCCCGACGCGGAGCTTCTCGCCGCCTACATCGAGGGCGGTCCCGCCGACGAGCTCTACGGCATGATAGCCGTCGGCGCCACCATAATAAACCGCATACGCTCAGACGATTTCACCGATTCTCTCTCTGCGAACGCGTCCTCACTCGGCATATTCCCGTCGCCGTCGCCGTCCGAGATGGCGCTGTACGCGTCGCATCTTGTGCTGTCGGGCGAGGACCCGACGCACGGCGCTGTCCGCATCATACGCGGCAACGCGGACGGCGAAAACGTCACGCTCGTCACGTGCGGACTGTCGTTTTCGCGTTAGTGAAAACCATTCGCGTTAGTGAAAACCATTCGCGTTAGTGAAAACCATTCGCGTTAGTGAAAACCATTCGCGTTAGTGAAAACCGTTCACGTTAGTGAAAACTTTGCGCGGCAGCACAAACCATTCGCGTCAACGCAAACCGTTTACGGCAACGCAAACCGTTTACGGCAACGAAAAACGGGACGCTGCAGCGTCCCGTATTCGAAGGGTTTTAATATCGGAGTGACTGGATTCGAACCAGCGGCCTCTTGGTCCCGAACCAAGCGCTCTACCGGACTGAGCCACACCCCGATATACGGTCGCTTCCGCGACAGCCTAAACAGTATATCACGCGCGCCCCCGTCATGTCAAGTAGTTGGGGCAAAAAAGTTAATAAAAGTTTCCGTGGGGACTGCTGTGCCGCCTTCGCCGGCGGGAATGATGCACGCTTTCCGCGAAGCGGAAACCACCGCCGCCCAAACGGTGACAATGAGCCGGAGGCTTCCAAGCAAAACCTACGCGCACCGTGCTCGTGCGCTGACGGCTCGTCCAGCGTCAAACGCAGACACGACGTTTTGACGGTGATATCGCCCCGTCGCGAGGGAGCTGTTCGCAGGAAGTTATAACGCGGTGTTCTTTTGGAGAGGGGGGGCGGGCGTAGGTTGGCGCGAAGCGACAAACTACCACTTTTCTCTTAATAAGAAAAGGTCCTCATCCCCGTTTATCTCTTTCTTGCGAGAAAGTCCCCCTTGTCAAAAACATGTTCGTAGGTGTGAAAGACGTCACCACGTCAGGTGTGCAAAGGTAGCTGCCGGTGGAGACGCACCGCATGATGAACCGCGTGTGAGCAGTATCTCCTCACTGCGTTCGGAGCTACGACACGTTTTCGCTTCGCGAAAAGTGTGGGAGATGCCAGTTTCGGAAACGGGTGAGCAGTAGCGCGAAAAATAATACATAAATTTGTGAAAAGCACTTGACAAATCATCAAATTTGTGGTATAATATAGGTGGTCAAGGGAAAGAGGTGTTTGTAGGTTGAGCGGGGGAGTCTGCGAATAGCTCCCTCGCGGCATGGCGAGTACGCGGCAGGTCGTCGCTGACGCGACGACCTGCGACACATTTCCGCTTCGCGGAAAGTGTGGTGAAAAACTGGCATCAGGTAATAACGCACGAGTACGGCGCGCGTAGGTGAAGCTGGGAAGCCGGTATCTCCTCACTACGTTCGGAGATACTACACGTTTCCGCTGACGCGGACAGTGTGACGTTACCCTCACTTGGTCGGCGGCGGTTTTGCTTCGCAGAAAGTGCCGTGTAATGATTGTACAAACAAACCGCCGCGAGGCGGTTTGTTTGCATATGTGCTGCAAGCCCGTTTGTAAAATCCCCACATTTTTTGCGTTTCCCGCGCACAGATTTTACATTTGACACATTGACATGATTTTTGTGCGGGGATATAATCTAATAAATATGAAAGAATTATGCGGCGGTACGTCGGAATGATACTTATACTTTTTATTTTTTGGATAATTTTATCGGGCAGAGTGACGCTCGAAATAGCTGTCTTCGGCGCGCTTGCGACGGCGCTCGTGTACATAATAACGTCGCGCGCGCTCGGGTGGGACATAAAGCGCGAGCTTGCGTTTTACAGGCTGACGCCGCACATCGCCGCTTACGGCGCGCTGCTCTTCGTCGAGATCATAAAGTCCAACATCGCCGTTCTGCCGTATGCGTGGGGAATAAAAAAGCCGAACGGGCGCATCGTGGAGTTCGATTCGGGGCTGCAGAGCGAGACCGCGGTCGCGGTGCTCGCGAACAGCATCACGATGACGCCGGGCACGATAACGATATCCGCCGACGGCGGACGGCTGACGGTACACTGTCTTTCGCCGGAGTTCGCGGACGGCATCGAGTCGACAAAGTTCGCAAAACGGCTTTCCAAAATGGAGAAAATACCGGGGGTGATAAAGAAATGACTGTCGCCGAAGCGTACAGATATATGTTCCTCGCCGTGCTCGCGGCGCTGTCCGCATATGCGTGCTGCGGAATCGTCCGCGCGATAGCGACGAAAAACACCGCGTGCCGCGTGCTCGGCGTGAATATGACGGGCAGCGCCGTAATAGCCGCGATAATAGTCATGACGGTGATGATGGGGGAGAGCTACCTTGCCGACGTGGCGCTTTTATACGTGCTCGTCAACTTCGTCTCGGTCGTGATACTCAACCGCGTTTTCGTCGCGGCTAATGAAAAAAAGCGCGGGGAGGCGAAAAAGTGATGGCGGCGTGGGTCAGATTCGGTTTCAGCGCGTTCTTTGCTGTAATCGGAGTATTCGCGTTCAT
This sequence comes from uncultured Clostridia bacterium, assembly GCA_947586625.1. Lineage (GTDB taxonomy): Bacteria > Bacillota > Clostridia > Oscillospirales > CAG-272 > DTU064. Next base: position 51,768 of record CANPXS010000001.1, read on the forward strand.
AAGCGCCGCCGTCGGCGCGTTCCGTCTCGACTACGTGCTGTCGCGCATGCATGCGACGGCGCTCGCCGACACGGTCGGCATCGGCGCAATAGCTGTATCGGCGTCGATCGCGGCGGGCGTCGACTTTGTGACGCTGAAGCTGTTGTTTTCTGCGGCGGCGATGGTTTTGACCTCGCCGGTGTCGACGCATATGCTCGCGGAGCTCGAATACAGGACGGGCGACGAGCTTTATAAGCACGTCAAATTCAAAGTCGGGAAGAAGTGGGAGAGACTGAAATGAGCGGAGATATCATCGAGGGCATAAGGATCGCGCTGCTTATAATGCTCATTATCGCCGCAGTCGCGGCAAGCGTAATGAAAAAGCTCGTGCCGGCGCTCATAGTTTTCACCTCGTTTTCGCTCATAATGGCGCTTTTGTGGATACTGCTCGAATCGCCGGACCTCGCCATAACGGAGGCGGCGGTCGGCGCGGGAGTTTCGGGAGTGCTATTTTACATGGCGATACACAGAATGGGTCAGATGAAGGAAAAATTCGAAGATAAGGAGGGCGGCGCAGGCGATGAAGAAGGCGAAGAAAGCGCCAAAGACGCAGCCGGAGACGGCGAAGGTAAGCGGGACGGCGGCGAGCAGCATTAAAAAGTGGCTCGACTTCGACCTCGACATAGATTCGCTGCCGGTGCCGCCGCCACGTGAGAGCGCGGAGGACGACGGCGGCGACGAGACGCCGCTTCTCTCGCGCATACCGAAGAGCGCGCCGCGGTTCGTGTATACGGCGCTCGCCGCGATATGCTCGATAGTGCTGACGGCGACGCTGATATTGACCGTCGAGGGCATGCCGCGTTACGGCGAGGATCAGGACTACATGGACACCGTGACGTACGAGTACATCACGCACGGCATGGAATACACAGGCGCGGTCAACATCGTCGCGGGCATCATACTCGAGTACCGCGCGTTCGACACGCTCGGCGAGTCGTTCGTGCTGTTCTGCGCGGTGACGTGCGTGCTCGTGCTGCTGCGCGCAGACAGCGCGGACTCGATGCCGGAGGACGTCGTATTCCGCGACCTGTCGCACGACGCGATACTGCGGCGCACGGTGCTTGCGATCGTGCCGCTCGTATTCATGTTCGGCGTATACGTGCTCTTAAACGGGCATCTGTCGCCGGGAGGCGGATTCTCGGGCGGAGCCGTGATAGGCGCGGGGCTCGTGATGGTGTCGGTCGCATACGGCGGCGACGTGTCGGGGCGCATCGTCTCGGAGCGCGTATTCAAAATAGTGACAACGTGCGCGCTGTCGTTTTACTGTCTCGGTAAAAGCTACACGTTTTTTACGGGCGCGAACGGGCTTCACAGCATCGTCGGCAACGGCACGCCGGGCAACATACTGAGCGCGGGGCTGATCCTGCCTTTGAACGTCGCCGTCGGCATGGTCGTGGCGTGCACCGTATACGGCATATACAGAATGTTTGACAAAAGGAGCTTTTAGGCGATGGGCAATCTCTTATACAACTACGAAGAAGCCGTCGCGCTCATACTGTTTTCTATCGGCTTCATGACGCTCCTGTTTCACAAAAATCTCCTGCGCAAGCTGATAGGCATGAACATAATGGACTCGGGCGTTTACCTTTTCCTCGCGTCGATGGGGTACATATACGGGCGCCGCGCGCCTATCGTCGAAAACGGCGACGTGAGCGCGGAGCATTACGTCAACCCCGTCCCCGCCTCGCTCGTGCTGACCGGCATCGTCGTCTCCGTCTCGGTGACGGCGGTCATGCTGTCGCTCGCGGTCAGGCTCTACGAGCGGTATCACACCCTCAACCTCGACGAGATCTACGCCGCCGCCCGCACGAGACGCGAACATCGGTAGTAGTGGTTTCGTGGGGGAGAGGAGAACTCTTATAAGAGTTCCCCTCTCCCCCACACCCCCACACCCTTCAGAATTTTTTATGACTTTTTTCTATTAAAGGTATTTGATTATATATGGAATTTATCAGAAATTTTCCGTTTTTTTCGGTGGCAGTATTTCTGTTTTCCGCGGTCATATGCTCGGTATTAAAACCGCGAGCGGCGCGGATATGGACTGTCGCCGCCGAGACGGCGGTGCTCGCGTTCTCTGCGTGCGTGCTATACTACACATGGTCGACGGGAGAGTTTTTTCGCTACAACATGGGCCATTTCGACGCGCCGTGGAGCAACCAGCTCCGCGCAGGCGTGCTCGAGGGCGTCGCGGCGACGGGTTTTTCGCTTATTTTGCTTTTGTCTCACATAGGCGGCATGCGATATGTGAATGCCGACATCGAGAATAAAAAGCAGTCCGCGTACTGCACGCTTTTAAATCTCATCGGCGCGGCGCTGATGGCGCTCGCGTACACGAACGATTTGTTCACCGGCTACGTTTTCCTTGAAATAATGACGCTTTCGTCTTGCGGCATACTTATGATAAGACGCGCGGGACGCACGGCGCTTGCGGCGACGCGGTACATGGTGATAAATTTGCTCGGGTCGGGTCTGTTTCTGCTCGGGACTTGCCTGTTCTACGGTATCACGGGTCATCTTCTGATGGAGTACATAGGCGCGGGAGTCGCAACACTCGACGCGACGGGCGATTACGCGGTGCCGCTGACGGTCACGATAGGTCTCGTATGCGCGGGACTTGCGATAAAGGCGGGACTTTTCCCGTTCCACACATGGATGCCGGACACGTACGGCACGGCGACGCCCACGTCGTCGGCGGTGCTGTCGGGGATCGTGTCAAAGGGGTACATATTCCTGCTTGTCAAGATCATGTACCGCGTCGCGGGCGTGAACACGGAGGCGATGACGGCGGCGCGCCACATTCTTTACGTTTTCGGCATACTCGGCATAATCCTCGGCTCCGTTTGGGCGATGCGGTCCGCGTACCTCAACCGCATGATAGCGTTCTCGTCGGCGGCGCAGATAGGCTACATCTTCGTCGGCATAGGGCTCGGCGGGACGGCGGGATTTACGGCGGCGCTGTTCCAGCTCATCGCGCACGGACTGACGAAGCCGCTTCTCTTTTTGTCGGGCGCAAGGCTCGCGGAGTCGTCGGGCGACAGTCAGTATTTCGCCGACTTACAGGGAGCCGCGCACAGGAACCGCGCGGCAGGAGCCGCGTTCACAGTGGCGGCGCTTTCTATGGTGGGAATACCGCTTCTTGCGGGATTCCCCGTCAAGCTATATTTTGCGATCGCGTCCGTGCAGCACGGCATACTCGTCGACGCGGTGACGCTTCTGACGCTTGCGGTCAGCACGCTGCTCAACGCTCTTTACTTCATACGCACGGCGATAAGGATATACACGCCGTCGGTGCGTCCGGCTGAGAAAAACGAGTCGCAGGTCGTGATAGACAAAAAAAGCGACCCCGGGCTCGCTGTCGCGGCCGTGGGATTTGCGCTTGCGATAGTGTCGCTCGGCGTGTTCCCGGGCTCGCTCTCGTCACTGATAACGACGGGACTGTCGATGTTCGCATAAGGGGGAAAAACGGAAGATGACGTATATTATTCTTACTATCGTTATACCGATCATCGCGGGCGCGCTGTTGCCCGTGTGGAGATTCGGCAGCCGCACGACGGCGCGCGCCGTATATGTGCTCGCAGCGACGGCGGCGACGTGCGCGGCGGCTGTGATGTCGTTTCTGCGCGGCGAGTCGGTTCTGTTTCTGACGCTCGCTGACGGCGTCACTATCTCGTACGGCGTCGACAGGATCGCGGTCATATTCGCCGCCGTGTTCGTGTTCTCATTCTTCATCGTCGCGATATATGCGCCCCGCTACATAAAGCACGAGGGGCGCGACGACAGATTCTTCGCATTTTTCCTTCTCTCGCTCGGCGCGATGATGTCGCTGTCGTTCTCGTCGAACCTCGTGACGATGTATTTCTCGTTCGAGCTCGTGACGCTGCTCTCGATGCCGCTCGTGCTCCATTCGGGCACGAAGGAGGCGAACGCGGCAGCGCTCAAATATCTTTTCTACTCGATAGCGGGCGCGCTCATGGGTCTTTTCGGCATCGTGGTGCTCCACCCGATAACGAACGCGGGCGCGTTCTCGCTCGGCGGCACGCTGTCATCGACTGCCTCGTCTGCGATGGTGTGCACGGCGGTGTTTATGTGTGTCGTCGGGTTCGGCGCGAAGGCGGGCATGTACCCGATGCACGGCTGGCTGCCGTCCGCGCACCCTGTCGCGCCTGCACCCGCGTCGGCGCTTCTGTCGGGCATAATAGCAAAGGCGGGCGTCCTCGCCGTAATACGCGTCGTATTCTACGTTGTCGGCATAGACGCGATACGCGGCACATGGACGGCTGTGACGTGGACGGTGCTCGCATCGATAACGGTCATTATGGGGTCGATGATGGCGTACCGCGAGGACATACTGAAAAAGCGCCTCGCGTATTCGACGGTGTCCAACATCTCGTACATGATGCTCGGACTGTCGATGCTGTCCGCGACGGGCGAGCTCGGCGCGATAATGCACTTTATCGCGCACGCGCTGGCGAAAAATGCGCTCTTTCTGTCGGCTGGTTCGGTGATATATAAAACGGGCAAAACTAAGGTGTCGGAGCTGTCCGGCATCGGACGCAGGATGCCGGTGACGATGGGGGCGTTCACGGTCGCCGCGCTGTCGCTTATCGGAATACCGCCGCTGCTCGGATTTACGTCGAAGTGGTATTTGTGCATGGCGGGAGTTGAGGAGGGCGGCGCGCTCGCAATAATCGTGCCCGCTGTACTCATAGTGTCGGCGCTTCTGACGGCGGGGTATCTGTTGCCCGTTGTGATAAAAGGCTATTTCCCCGGCAAGGGCAGCGCGAAGCCGGACGTTGACGAGGCTCCCGTGCCAATGGTGTTTGCCGCAGTTTTATTTGCGGCGCTGTCGCTCGTAACGGGCATATTCGCGCCCGTGCTCGCGGACTTCATAGGCGGTGCACTATGAGCGAATATTTTCTGCTTCTGCCGATACTTATACCGATAGCGGGCGGCGCGATCTTGTGGTTTTTCCGCACCGGAGACTTGGTGCGCAACATCATAACGGAGCTTTTCGTGCTCGCGAACGCTGCGTGCACATGGACGCTCGCGTTTTTCCGTCCGCAGAATGAGCTTCATATGTTCGCGTTCAGCGAACGTCTCGTTTTGAAGCTGCGCCTTGACGGACTCGGGACGTTCTTCCTCGTCATGGCGTCGACGCTGTGGATATTCGTCGCGGTATATGCGTTTTCGTATATGAAGACGGAGGAGCACAGGCACATGTTCTTCACGTTCTTCACGCTGTCGCTCGCCGCCGTCGACGGAGTCGCGCTCGCGGGCAACATAATCACGCTTTACTTCTTTTACGAAATGCTGACGCTGACGACGCTGCCGCTCGTCATGCACGGCTGCAAAAAAGTCGACATGCACGCGGGACGCGTCTACGCCGCGTATCAGCTCGGCGGCGCCGCGTTCGCTCTCGTCGGGATAATATATCTCACCTCTGTCGCGGGAGCGGGCGATTTCGTGCTCGGCGGCTACGTCAAGACGGCCGATACGACCGTCATGGCTGTGTGGCTCGTGATGCTGCTCGGCTTCGGCGTCAAGGCGTGCATATTCCCCCTTTACCGTTGGCTTCCGACGGCGTCGGTGGCACCGACGCCCGTGACGGCGCTGCTGCACGCGGCGGCTGTCGTCAAAGCGGGCGTGTTCGCGGTGATGAGGCTGTCGTATTTCACGTTCGATCCCGCGATACTTAGGGGGAGCAGAGTCGGCGGAGCCGGTTTCCTGCTCGCGTGCTTCACGGCTGTGTTCGCCTCGGTGTTGGCAGTTCGCGAGGGTCACTTCAAAAGACGGCTCGCGTATTCGACGGTGTCGAATCTGTCCTATATTCTCGTCGGCGTTCTGACGTTCACGGAAGCGGGACTTGCGGCGGGGCTTTGCCATATGCTTTATCACGCTATGATAAAGCTGAACGCGTTCCTCGCGTGCGGCGCGTTTATGAAGCGGACGGGAAAGCATAACGTGGAGGACCTTGACGGCATAGGATACAAGATGCCGGTCACGTTCGCATGCTTCACCGTGTCGGCGCTGGCGCTGTGCGGTATACCGCCGCTTAACGGATTTGTGTCGAAGTGGATGCTGCTCTCGTCGGTGACGGCGGGCGGCGACGTGCTGTCGATGATAGGCGGCGCGTCGCTGATAGCGGCGTCGCTTCTGTGCGCCGTATACATGCTGACGTGCGCGGTGCGCGCGTATTTCCCCGCGAAGGGGAGCGTCCCGACAGACGCGAAAGAGGCTCCGCTCGGCATGGTGCTGCCGATGGCGGTGTTCGCCGTCGCAAATATACTGCTCGGCGTTTTCTCGACGCCGATAACGAACATCGTGACCGCGATCGCGGGCGGCGCGTTTTAGGGAGGTGCGGATATGGTGCTTGTAACGCTTGTGCTTCTGCCGATATTGTCCGCGCCCGTATGCGCGCTTCTCGCAAAGAAGCTGCGCGCCGGATTTTACCCTGTCATAATAGTGTGCGCGGTCGAGACCGCACTGTCTGTGGCGCTGTTTGACGCGTCGTCGTCGCTGTCGCTGCCGTATGCGGCGATATGCCTTGCCTCCGACGGGTTCCACGCCGTATATGCGCTCGCGTCGTCGTTCGCGTGGCTCGTCTCCGCGCTGTTTTCGGTCGAATACTTCCGCCGCCACGGCGACGGCGCACACGACGCGCGGTACATATTTTTCTATCTTTTGACGCTCGGCGCGACCGTGGGCGTGTTCCTGTCCGCGGACCTGTTCACGACGTTCATATTCTTCGAGATCGCGTCTTTATCGTCGTACGTTTGGGTGCTGCACGACGAGACCGACGGCGCGATGGAGGCGGCGAGGACGTATCTGTCCGTCGCGATATTCGGCGGCATGGTGCTTCTGTTCGGACTGCTCCTGCTGTCGCCGTATCAACAAAACGGACTTAATATCGAATCGCTTGTACCCGGCGCGCCGTATGCAGTCGGAGTGCTTCTCCTGTTCGGCTTCGGCGCGAAGGCGGGCATGTTCCCGCTCCACATATGGCTGCCGAAAGCGCATCCTGTCGCGCCCGCGCCTGCGAGCTCGATTCTGTCGGGCATACTGACGAAGGTCGGAGTATACGGCATAATCATTACGACCGTGCGTCTGTATGCGGGTGATGTGAAATGGGGCGTTCTGCTCTTCGTGCTCGGCACGGTGACGCTTCTGCTCGGAGCCGTGCTCGCGCTCCTGTCCGTCGACATAAAGCGCACGCTCGCGTGCTCGTCGATGTCACAGATAGGGTTCATTCTGACCGGCATCGGCGCCGTCGCGGCACTCGGCGACGAGTGCGCGCTCGCATCCGCGGGCGTCGTGCTCTACATGCTCAATCACACGCTGATGAAGCTGATACTGTTCACTATCGCCGGCATCATACACATGAACTTGCACAGCCTCGACTTAAACGATATTCGCGGCTGGGGACGCAGCCACCCGTTTATAGGCATAGCGTTCGCGCTCGGAGGCGCGGGACTCGCCGGTATCCCCGGCACGGGCGGCTATATTGCAAAGACGCTTCTGCATGAGGCGATAGTGGAGTCGGCGGAAATCGCGCCGATCGCGCACACGGTTGAGATACTGTTCTTGTTCGGCGGCGGCTGCACGCTCGCGTATATGATAAAGCTGTTCGTGTGCGTGTTCATAGAAAAACCGTCCGAACATGTGACAAAGCATAAGGGCGGACGCGCCGTGACCGTTGCGACAGCGCTTGCGCTGATGTTGGCCGTTTTGCCGACCGCATTCACATGCATACCGGCGATCGCTAAAGAGGTCGCGGCGCGCGGAATGGCGTTCGCGGGCGGCGGCGAGTGGCACGACGTCGAATTCTTCGGTTGGGAGTGCCTGTCGGGCGCAGTCATAACGATGACGGTCGGCATCGTGCTCTACTTCGCGTTCGTGCGCACCGCGACGCGTCGCGGCGGCAATTATGTCAATATATTGCCCGCGTGGTGTGACCTCGAGCGCACCGTATACGTGCCCGTCATAAACGCGCTGACGCGCGCAGGGGGTGCTGTCGCGCGTTTGTTCGGCGAAAACGTTTTGACGTCGCGGCTTTGCAGATGGGGCATGGCGGCGGCAGGCTTCGTCTGCCACCTCGTATGCGACGCTGCCGACCTCATTGTTTACGCGCTGCGCAGGACGATACTCCGTCCCGCGCGCGAGAGGACGCGAGCGAAGCGTTCGCACCCCGTCGTCGACGCCGTTTACAGGGAGCGGGCGACCGACAATTTCTCGTATTCGCTAATAACGACCGTCGTCGGCGTGTGCGTGATACTGTTGTTTTTGTTCATAGTGCCAAGATTATAGATGTAGGGAAGCAATAAATACGGGCGGGAGCGCATGATGTGCGTTCCCGCCCCGATAATTTATGAAAATAGGCTGTATCAGTTTGCCGGCAGGAATCCGCGTATCGCTCCCGCGACCGCGCTGACGGGCATCGACTGTATCCATACGGTGCCGGGTCCCGTGAGGACCGTGTTGAAGAAGCCCTCGCCGCCGAAGAGCTTATTCTTGAGTCCCGCGACTGACTGTATATCGAGTCCTACCGTCGACGTCATCGCGGCGAGATAGCCCGTGTCGACGATGAGCTGTTCGCCGGGCGCAAGGTCGTAGCGGCAGCAGTAGCCGTCTATCTCGATAAACGCCGTGCCGCTGCCGGAAAGCTTCTGCATGATGAAGCCCTCGCCGCCGAAAAAGCCCGCGCCGAGCTTCTTCTGCATATGTACCGACAGCGTGACCGTTTGCTCGGACGCGAGGAACGCCGACTTCTGCGCTATTATCTCCTGACCGGGCGCGATGTTGAACGCCATTATGGTGCCGGGGAAGCTCGAGCCCCATCGGCCGTCACGGGGCCGGGACGGCCGATGGGGCTCTTGCCCTCTCCGCCCTCGGCGGTGTATATGTTCTGGAACATGGATTCGCCCGAGAACATGCGTCCCATCGCTTTGCTGAGTCCGCCCGCTTTAGTCTCCATCTTCATGTTCGGCGACATCCAGCTCATGGAACCTTTTTCCGTTATGAGCGACTCGCCTGCGTCGACGTGGCATATGACGACGGGGAGCGGTTCGCCTACTATCTCGTATCTCATGTAATACCTCCGAATGATATGCTAAATTGATTGTTATAATGATATTATACTACCGATCGGTCAAAAATGCAACTGTAAGCACCGATGAGTTGACAACCGTCTGTGTCGGGGATATACTGTATATATAAACCGCTCATAAAGGGGACGCATATGGAAAATACAGCCTTTTACACCTGCACCGTCAATTCTCCCGTCGGTGCCATTACCATAACCGAGCATGACGGCGCGATCGTACATATCAAGATCAAATCGACGGCTCCGAAATCGTCGCCCGAAACGCCGTTGCTAAATGACGCCTGCCGTCAGCTCGACGAATATTTCGCACGCGAAAGGAGAGCTTTCGACCTTCCGCTCTCCCCTGTAGGGACGCCGTTTCGGTTACGCGTTTGGGACGCGCTCCGCACGATCCCGTACGGCTGCCGCGTATCATACGGCGACATTGCGCGCATGATAGGCTCGCCGCGAGCATGCCGCGCCGTCGGCGGCGCCAATCACGCAAACCCAATACCGATAATTATCCCCTGCCATCGCGTCATAGGCGCGTCCGGCGCGCTCGTCGGCTTCGGCGGCGGGCTCGACGTCAAAAAATACCTGCTCGACCTCGAATCGGACAGCGTATAAAACAAAAAATTGTGGGAGACGGCTTTCGAAAAGGCCGTCTCCCGCAATTAGTCTTTCACATTTTTACTTTATCTCATGCCTTCGACGACGAGCGTGAACTCCGTTCCCGATTCAACCGCGTACATGTCGACAGTACCCGTTTCGGAATTGTAACCGGCGAAGCAGTACGTCACCGACGACAGCGGCAGCAAGCTGTACGACGAGCTCGTGTAGGCGTCGTCGAGCACTTGCGTCTTTTTGCCTCCGTTCTTGCACGCGTAAAGAACGCCGCTGTTCGACGAATAGCTGTATTCGCCGATAAACATCGCGTATCCGTCGTGTGTTACGGCAACGCTGACAATATCGTCAGCCACCTTTTTCGGCTTTTTCGTTCCCTTTGCAAACCAAAGCGCATCGTCCTCGTCGATGTAGTACGCGGACTTTCCGTCTCTCGACATTGCAAACGTATTGACGTCCTCCGCGATTTCCACGGATTCGTCTATATCGTTCTCTTTGACGCGGTAAAGAGTATCGTCGCGCATATAGTACAGCGTCTTGCCGTCATCGCTGATACTCACGCTGCCGTATGTCACCGACGACGCGACGCGCTCCGTCTCAACATCGTCCTCGAGGTATACGATAGTCCCCGCAGACGTGTTGTAGTAGAACATCTCTGAAAGCGTTTCCACTCCGTACGTCGCCGCGGAGAAAACTCCGCCGCTGTATAATGTGTACAATGTTCCGTGCTGCGCAGTCCCCGGTATTATCGGCACGATCATGCCCGAACCGAGCTTCTGCTTGTCACCGCCCTTGATTGAGATATAGCAGTCGCCGTCAGACGCCGTGAATATCATTTCTGTGTTGTCGCGATTGAAAACGAACGTGCCGCCGACGCCGACCGACAGCTTCGTGCTGTCGCCCTTCATGTCGTAGATGTAGAGACCGTCTTTGTCGGTGTTGTAGCAGTAGATGTATTTGCCCTTGTTCGATATCGCAATAGCGACGAGCGCGTCGTCTATCTCGACCGACTTTTTGCCGTTGTAGACGTAGAGGTCATCGTCTCCGTTCTTGTCGGTGACCACGTAAGCCACATACTTGCCGTCCGGTGACATTACAATACTCGAAGAAGCATTGACATCGTCCGCCACATTCGACTTTTTGCCGTTTTTGATGTTGTATACGCCGAGCGTACCGTCCTCGTCGACATATGCGATGATACCGCCCGACAGCGTCATATTTTCAACTCCGTCGAGCACCTGATCGAGACCGCCGTCCTTGTTGCTGACGTACACGTCGCCGTCAGACATAAGGATTGCCACGGTCTGTCTGTCCATCGACGAGAGCGTAATTTTGACGCCGCCTTCATCGTCGCCCAACTGCTCCGACACCGGAGTTGCCGCGGCTCCGTTGACGAGGAACGATCCGTCCGCGCCGAATGTGGGAGCAAGCACCGAATCGACCATATCAAACTTTCCGCCGCCATTCGACAAAACAGCGATGACCGCTATCACAACGATCAAAACGACCACTGCCGCAGCCGCTATAAGCGCGGTCTTTTTTCCGGGCGCTTTGCCCTTCAGTTTTTCCGCTATCTGCTCTATCTGTTCCTTATTATTGACCGTATTCACGGCTTGTCCGGCATTATTTTCCGCTTCACTCTTTTCAAACGGAGCGCCGCATGTGAGACAATAATTGTTTTCGGGAGCGTTATCGGCTCCACACCTCGGACATTTCATTTTTACCCCTCCTGTTGTGACCGCAAAAGCGCCGCACACGACGCCGCCCGCAGACATAGGGTTTTGCCCTACATTATATTTCATATATGATTATACAATTTGCATCGTATTTTGTCAATACCCGTGCCGCATTTTGCACAGTCGCGACAGATGTTTACCGCGATGTTTTTTCAAAAAACGGTTGACAAATAAAGCAGTTTATTCTATAATAATCATGTACAGGGAGTAGCCGGCGGAAACGCGGCTGCGGGCGTCAGTACGGATGTGTGCAGAGCGCACGTCCCGCCCGGGCATAAACGGCGCGGTTTTGCGTCGTGACGGCAAGACTGTTGTGGGATACGTGTTTTCGTCGTGCCCGCAGCGGTCTTTTTTCATTAGTAAATTATATCCGTAAGGAGCTTTATATATGGAGATACTTTACGAAAACCTGCTCAACATCACATGGCAGATGGTCGTCATGTGGGTGATAGGCGGCGTCCTCATCTACCTCGCGATCGCGAAGGACATGGAGCCGACGCTGCTCCTTCCGATAGGATTCGGCGCGATACTCGTCAACCTGCCTATGTCGGGCGCGCTCGAACCGCTGCAGACCCTATTCGACGCCGGTATCGCGAACGAGCTGTTCCCGCTGATACTGTTCATCGGCATCGGCGCGATGTGCGACTTCTCGCCTATACTGTCGAATCCGAAGCTGATGCTGTTCGGTGCGGCGGCGCAGTTCGGCATATTTTTCACGCTCTGCATGGCGTCCATGTTCTTCGACATCAACGACGCGGCGTCGATAGCGATAATAGGCGCCGCAGACGGTCCGACCTCGATCGTTGTGGCGCAGAAGCTCGGCTCGAAGTATCTCGGCGCGATAATGGTCGCCGCGTACTCGTATATGTCGCTCGTACCGATCATACAGCCGCCGGTCATAAAGGCGCTGACGACGAAGAAGGAGCGCATGATACGCATGCCGTACGTGGAGCATGAGGTGTCGAAAAAGACGAAGATCATGTTCCCGATAGTTATAACCGTTATCGCGGGCATCATCGCTCCCGACTCTGCGGCGCTCGTGGGATTTCTGATGTTCGGCAACCTGATACGCGAATGCGGCGTCCTCGATTCGCTGTCAAATACAGCGCAGAACGTGCTTGCAAATCTTGTAACGATATTCCTCGGCATCACGATAGCGCTCCGCATGCAGGCGGCGGAATTTCTGACCGTCAACACGCTGCTCATAATCGGTCTCGGACTCATCGCTTTCATCGTAGACACGGCGGGCGGCGTCATATTCGCAAAGATAATGAACCTGTTCCTCAAGGACGGTCACAAGATAAACCCGATGATAGGCGCAGCGGGCATTTCCGCGTTCCCGATGTCGGGGCGCGTCGTCCACAAGATGGCGCTCAAGGAGGACCCATCCAACTTCATACTGATGCAGGCGATGGGAGTGAACGCGTCCGGTCAGATCGCGTCCGTCATCGCGGGCGGTCTGATACTCGGATTTTTCCTGAAATAATGCGCGGCGAATTGCGTTTTTCGCCGCAGTGACGGAACAAAAACTACTATTATTTAGGAGGGTGTCATGGATTTCAATCCTATGAATTTTGTTGAAAATTTGCGCTATATGGGGCTCGGTATGCTGGGCATATTTATCGTGATGGGCGTCATCATCGCGTTCACGGCGATTCTCGATAAAATAACGTCCGGCAAAAAGAACGGCGAGGACAAGTGACCGCGCCGCGTTCATAAATAAAGACAAGCAGAAAAAACCTCTCCGATCTCACTTTGCATCGGAGTATTTTTCTTCTTTCACTCCCCCCTATAAAAATTCAACCCGCGGTTAACAACATATTTACTGACGGTGCCTTTACTTTTTCCGCGTCCGCGTATAAAATATACTCGGATGCGGACGTCGGCATACTCTTTACTAAAACAGAGGTATCGTCATGAAGATCAATATCGGAACAAACATAAAGCGAGGCAAAAAGTATTGATTTTCTCCGGGCGAAGTGTTACAATTTTGGCAGTAAGGCGGCGTTATGAGCGCCGTCGGGAAAGGACTTTGAATCATGGCTTCCGAGAGTAAAAAAACGTATAAGACGAGCGGCGAAACAGAGCTGCCCGAGCTTAAGTTTCCGCCGGCAGATTACAGCCGAGAGAATTCGGAAATAGACATCCTCAGATCAAACACATTTGCACATGCATTCGACGGGTATGCTTCAAAGTGTTTATCCGGCAAGGATTTTAAATACACCGTCCCCATAACAGACGATTATTTCCGCGATAAGAGAGATGCAGATTGGAATATGAATAAGGAAATAGCGCGACTGTTTGGCAAAGTGGAAAAGGGCATGGCGGAGTCAATGCAGGACTATATAATCGAACACAACGGCGTTATAGATTCTTGGTTCAATCCCGTAGACACTTTATATACAGATAACTTAACAACAGGCAAAGAAGCTCACCATTTCAATTATATGGGTTATTTTCCTCCGAAAAATATACACGACTGGTATGTCTATCCCGGGACTTTTAATTATCGGCACGCGAAAGAAAAGGAAGACGAACTTTACGATAAATATCGGAAAGCAAAAAACGAGGAAAAAGGCTTTTTGGCTGCTCTTCTCACCGCCGGTGGGCTTTATCTTTCCATAGGCGCGCTGACGGTCCTCGGCGACCTTATATTCCATATCGGCAGCTTTATCGACCCGTTCTTTGAGAAATTCCCCGCGCTCGGGACCGTGCTCGACCTGCCCTACATCATCCATTCGCTTATATTCGGCATCTTCGGCGAAATAGAAGTTACAAAGGCGGCGGTGTTCTGCTCCGCCCTGCTCGCGGGAGCCTGCATTCTTGTTGCAGGGGTCTTATTCGCCGATATAAAACGGCTCTATAATAACTCAAAAAACTATCATAAAGCCAAAAAGGAATATTTCAGCCATATAAAGAGCAAAGAATTCAAAAAGCTTATGAAGGAGTATAAGATCGAGGCAAACGTTTATGAGTCCTTTGCCCTCAAATGGCATCAGGAATGGTTCAATTGGCTTATAAAAGTCGGCTACATAAAACCGGTCAGTTCCAAACACAAACGCAGACTGTCCAGATAAGGCTGCGACATGCTCTACTATAATCTCTCCACATACCTGCGAAACACATACGGTCACAGACTCGGCAAGCTCTGCATCGACGGCGGCTTCACATGCCCCAACCGCGACGGGACCTGCGGTGTCGGCGGCTGCATATTCTGCGGCGAGCGCGGCGCGGGCGAACACATAATATGCGGCTCAATAGCGGAGCAGGCAAAGCGCTACTTCGACTCGCCCGCGTCGGCGAAATACCGTGAGCACATAGTATACTTTCAAAATTTCACCGGCACGTACGCGCCGCCCGGGACGCTGTACGAACGGTACGCATCCGCACTCGACGTCGGCGGCGACAGCGTGCGCGTGCTCGCTGTCGGCACGCGCCCCGACTGCATAGACGATGAACGCGCCGACACGCTCGCGTCGTTTATCACCGACCGCCGCGATGTCTGGTGCGAGCTCGGACTTCAAACAGCGTCGGACGAGACCGCGCGCTTCATAAACCGCGGATACAGGACCGCGCGCTTCGCAGACGCCGTGCAAACGCTGCACTCGCGAGGGATAAAAGTCGTCGCGCATATGATGATAGGACTGCCGCGTGCCGAAAACGTCCGCGAGAACGCGGGCGACGTCGCCGCGACCGTCGACCTCATAAACTCGCTTCCCGTGTTCGGCGTCAAGATACACTCCCTCTACGTCATGCGCGGCACGCGCCTCTGCGACCTCTACGAGCGCGGACTTTACACGCCGCTGACGCTCGACGAATACGCCTCGCTCGCCGCATCTTCGATATCGCGCCTGCGCCCCGACATCGTCCTGCACCGCATAACCGGCGACTGTCCCCGCGATATGCTCGCGGCGCCCATGTGGTGCGCGGACAAACGCTCCGTCATCGCGGCGATTGAGACGCGTCTGCGCGCACGGTAAACGGAAAAAGGAAAAGCCCCGACCGAAGGTCGGGGCTTGCCCATATAAAGGAGCGATCACTGCTCCTCGTTTTCGTTATCGGACTGTTCGGACTCTTCTTCGTCCTTTTCGTCTGCGTCGCCGCAGCAGCACTCATCGGACTCTTCCTCGTCCTCATCCTCATCGCAGCAGCAATCGTCGTCATCTTCGCAGCAGCACTCGTCGCCGTCATCGTCGAGATCGTCGATATCCTCGAGCTCGACCGTGATCTTGAGATACTTCTTGAACACGCGTTCAAGCACAGCCTCCGCAGCTACAAAAGCTCCTATAACGGCGGCGATTATAATGAGCGCGCGCCACAAACCTTTACACGGGCAGTTTTTCTTTTCCATTCTAAAAAACTACCTCCTTTCTCTCTCGATTATTTCGGCGGGGACTACCCTGCCGACTATAATTATATCATGTGTACGAGCCGTAGTCAAGCCGATTTTGCCGCTTAGCGAATGTTTTTCGCACAAAATCCGACTGTCAGCCGACCGCCTGCCATCCGTCGCGGTACACAAACGCGGGAACGTGCGCCGACACACCGTCGTCTCCGCCGACTCTCACGTCAAACACCGGCACGGAAACGCTCACGCCCTCTGACTTTATTATCGCAGCCTTCATCGACCCGCCGACCGCTATCTTCATTGGCCGACCGGCAGCTTTGCCGTCGCCGCATACGTCCTAATTACCCTCTGCGGCGACGTCCAGTACGCGTCGTTCGCCGCATACGGCTCATACCCGCCGAAAACGTACGCCTTGCCGCCGACGGAAGCGCAGCACGCGCCCTCGGTCGGCTTCAACATCGAAGACGGACACCTCGTCATGCCGCCGGCGTCCGCAATATAGACTCCCCCGTCACGGCAGAACACATAAACTCTGCCATCGACGGCGCAGCAGCACGACCCGTAAAAGTCCGGGCACGCACAGTCGATGAGCGTCGACGTCCCCGACTTCACATCGTACACCCAAAACGCCTTCACCGCCGACGACTTGTCCGGCATCGGCGTCGACGTGCCGAAACAGTATATGCGCTCGCCCACGGCGGCGCAGCACTCGGGCGCGAACCCCGGTATCCCGTCGCCCGCCTTCGTCACAGTCCCCGCCGATACATCTATCTTGTAAACCGCCGACACGTTCTCGAACGCGCCGACGTCCTTTCTTATGCCTCCCATCACATATATGCTGCCGCCGCAGGACACCGCCGTCGTCTTTGCCATCGCATACGGCAAAACCGCGCCGAACGTGCCGCTTTTTTTCGTTTCCGTGTCATACGTCACAACAGTGTCGTAGAACTGCGCGTCCGCGCTCATATAATCCTTGTACGTGCTGCCGCCGACGGAATATATCACACCGCCGACCGACGCCGCGCCAGCCGTCGACACGCTTCTTGCCGCCTGCGCGCCCGATATCTCCGAAAACGTGCCCGACTCCGGGTCGAACACGCGCACGAGCAGATTCACCGCACGCGTCGGCGCCGTCGAGCATCCTATGACGTATATCTTCCCGCCGACCTCGACCGCCGAGACGGTTGTTCAACTTTCCAAGGGAGAAATCCAGTCAAAGAAAATCAGGGTTGACTTCTCTCTGGAGGATATGG
>CANPXS010000002.1 GCA_947586625.1 uncultured Clostridia bacterium
ACTTGTTCCGCCGACCGCTCGCAAGACACGCATTATGCCATGATGGGGTGTTTACACAAAATTTGGGATAGAACCCACATGCGGCATCGAGCATAAAACGATCCGTCCGCGAACGCCTTGGCATAACGGAAAAGTTGAAAGAAGCCACCGCAACGACCAAGAACGATTCTACAATTACTTAAAATTCTACTCTTTTAATGATCTGCAACGACAAATGAAACGCTATCTTTACCGTTCAAACAATATCCCAATGGCAACTCTCGGCTGGAAATCTCCGAACCAAAAGCAGCGCGAACTCGGCGGACGCTGACGCGCCGTTTTTGGGATACTTCGTTCTCTCGCTCCTCCGCTTCGCTCCGTCGCTCGCTCTCTCCGTCCCCCAAAAAATTTATTCTCTCTTCCGCTCTTTTTCTATTTTTCTTGGTCTCACATCATTGACAAATAAACAAAATAAATACGCGTACGGATTAAAAATATGCGAAAATGTCGCGGCGCGTCAAAAAATTCCGTTTATTCGCGGATAAATCAAAACGCGTCTTGACACGGTGCTTTTTTGGTGGTATACTGTACCTGAACATTATAAAGGCGCGTCTTTGACAATAGTAGCGTGCGCCTGTGTCCATTCGGCTGTGGATGTGCGCGCGTGAAAGGGTCGGACGCCGAAAGAGCGGGATTGCCGTCCGTTCTTGGGTCGCCGGACAATATCCGGCGGACTGTCGCCGTGTGGCGGAGCGTTATTTTGTTTGCGGGTCACAATATGCGTGTGTGCGCGTATGCGCATGCATGCGCCGCCTTTATGCGCTCGGAGTGGATGTTCGGAGCGCTTTTTTCTTGCCTCGGCGTTGAGACAGGAGCAGGTTCACGGCTGCGCGCGATATCATTGCGCTATGGCATCATCAAATGTAATATATTTTCGTAAAATAAAACGGAGGCAGAACATGAGCATGAAAAAAACTGTATTCAAGGGAGCGGCGACGGCGCTGATAACGCCGTTTGACAAGTCCGGCCACATCGACTACGGCAAATTCGCCGAGCTTATCGAGTTCCAAATCGAGGCGGGCATCAACGCACTCGTCGTCGCGGGCACGACGGGCGAGGCGTCCACGTTCGGCGACGACGAGCACAGGGACGCGATATCGTTCGTCGTCAAGCAGACGGTGGGACGTGTTCCCGTAGTCGCGGGCGCGGGCAGCAACGACACCGCTTACGCGATAGGGCTCGTCGAGCACGCATGCGACGCGGGCGCGGACGCGGTGCTGCTCGTCACGCCGTACTACAACAAGACGACGCAGAACGGGCTCGTCCGCATGTACACCGAGATCGCGGACGCGTCGACGGCGCCCGTCATACTCTACAACGTCCCGTCGCGCACGGGCATGAACATCGAACCTGAGACGTATCTTGCGCTGTCGAAACATGAAAACATCGCCGCGATAAAGGAGGCGAACGGCAACATCGGCAAGATAGTCGACACGTTCGCGCTCGTCGGCGGCAGCCTCGACGTTTACAGCGGCAACGACGATCAGATCGTGCCGATACTGTCGCTCGGAGGCAAGGGAGTCATATCCGTTCTCTCGAACGTGCTGCCCGCGGAAACAGTCGAGATATGCGACCGCTTCTTCCGCGGCGACGTTGCGGGCGCGGCGGAGCTTCAGCTGCGGCTCTTGCCGCTCATACACGCGCTGTTCTCAGAGGTCAACCCGATACCGGTCAAGGCAGCGATGGCGAGGATGGGATACACGGAAAACGTGCTGCGCTCGCCGCTCTATCCGATGGAGGCGGGGCATGAGGCGCACCTCGTCGAAGAAATGAGAAAGTGCGGTATAAACGTATGAAGATAATGCTTGTAGGCGCGCTCGGCAGAATGGGGGCGAACGTCATCGCCGCCGCCGTCAACGGCGGTCACGAGTGCCGCGCGCTCGTCGATATCGGCTATGAAAGCTCGACGACGTGCGCGGACGGAGAGTTCGCGCACATCGAGGACGCCGCGCCGATTGCAAATGAAATAGATGTAATTATCGACTTCTCCCACCACTCGTCGGCTAAATCTATCGCGGAATTTGCCGCCGCACACCACATACCCGCCGTTATAGCGACGACGGGCCACACGGACGAGGAAAAAACCTATATCGCCGCCGCCGCAAAGTCCGCGCCGATATTCACGTCCGGCAATATGTCGCTCGGCATCGCGTCGCTGCGCGACGCCGTGAAGCGCGTTCTGTCCGTGTTCCCGGACGCAGACGTTGAGATAGTGGAGACGCATCACAACCGCAAACTGGACGCGCCGAGCGGCACGGCTTTGATGTTGTTCGACACGGTCAAGGAGTCGCGTCCCGACGCAAAGGCTGTGTTCGGACGCGGTCCCGGATCAGGCAAGCGCGAGAAGAACGACGTCGGGATATCGGCGGTGCGAATGGGCAATATCGTCGGCATACACGAGGTCATAATATCGACGGACACCGAGTCGATAACGCTGCGCCATCAGGCGTATGACCGCGCGCTTTTCGCCGACGGCGCCATTAAGGCGGCGGAATTTCTCGCCGTGCAGGCGCCGGGACTTTATTCCATGAACGACATCTTCGGAGGCTGACGCGTGAAGATAGAATTTACAAAGATGCACGGCTGCGGCAACGATTATATATATGTCGACTGCACGAAGCGCGAGCTTCCCGACCCGGGCGCGATATCGGCGGCGATGTCGCCGCGTCACAGCTCGGTCGGCAGCGACGGACTCGTTCTCATATGCTCATCGGACGTCGCCGACTACAAAATGCGCATGTTCAACCTCGACGGCTCCGAGGGCAGCATGTGCGGCAACGCGATACGCTGCGTCGGCAAGTACGTGTACGACAATAAAATGACAACTAAGACCGAACTCGACATAGAGACGAAAAGCGGCATAAAGCACCTCTCGCTCAAGGTCGTGGACGGAAAGGTCACGGAAGTGACCGTCGACATGGGGACGGCGAGCACAGATCCCGCCGCACTTTCTATGAGGTCGTCGGTTCCGATGATAGACGCGCCGGTAAACATCGGCGGCGTCGAGTACCGCATAACGGCAGTATCGATGGGGAATCCGCACTCGGTCATATTCTGCGACGATCCGGACGCGCTCGACCTCGAGCGCACGGGACCGACGTTTGAGAATTTCGAGCTGTTCCCCGACCGCGTGAACACGGAATTCGTCCGCGTCGAGGGCGACCAGAGCGTATATATGCGCGTATGGGAGCGCGGCTCGGGCGAGACTTACGCGTGCGGGACCGGCGCGTGCGCCGTCGCCGTCGCGTGCGTGCTCGGCGGCAAATGCAGAGCCGGCGAGCCGATACGCGTGCGCCTTGTCGGCGGCACGCTTACGATAGTGGTGCGCGAGGATATGAGAGTATTCATGACGGGTCCCGCGACAAAGGTATACGAAGGAGTTTACGAGTATGAAGGTTAAGATAAACGAAAATTTCCTGCGCGTGAAGGAGAGCTATCTGTTCTCCGACATCGCAAAAAAGGTAGCGGCTTATAAGGACGCGCACCCCGACGCAGACGTGATACGTCTCGGTATCGGCGACGTCACGCTTCCGCTTACAAAATGCGTGACCGACGCCATGCGGAGCGCCGTCGACGAGATGGCGGTCAAGGAGACGTTCCGCGGCTACGCGCCCGAATACGGCTACGACTTCGTGCGTCAGGCAGTCTCCGACTATTATGCGCGGCGCGGCGTTTCTATGTCGGCGGATGAGATATACGTCGGCGACGGCGCGAAAAGCGACCTCGGCAATCTGACCGATATATTCGGCGACAATCCGATACTGATACCCGACCCCGTCTATCCCGTCTACGTCGACAGCAACGTCATGTGCGGACGCGAGGTCACGCTCATCGAGTCTAACGAAGAGAACGGATTTCTGCCCTCGCCGCCGACGGAAAAGCGCGCATACGTCATATACATATGCTCGCCGAACAACCCGACGGGAGCCGTCTACGACAGAGCGGGGCTGTCAGCATGGGTCGACTACGCGAACGAGACGGGCTCCGTGATACTGTTCGATTCCGCATACGAGGGCTACATCTCGAGCGACTATCCGCGCTCCATATACGAGATCGAGGGCGCGCGGACGTGCGCAGTAGAGATAAATTCGCTCTCGAAGCGCGCGGGATTCACAGGCACGCGCTGCGGCTGGACGATGATACCGAACGAGCTCGAAGCGGACGGCGTAAAGCTCGGCAAACTGTGGGCGCGCCGTCAGGCAACGAAGTTCAACGGCGTGCCGTACGTGGTGCAGAGAGGCGCGGAGGCGGCTCTGTCAGAGCAGGGCGAGGTCGAATGCCGCGAGCTTATCGCGTACTACATGAAAAACGCCGCCATAATGGCGGAAGCGCTCGAGAGTAAGGGCGTATGGTTCACGGGCGGCAAAAATTCGCCATATATCTGGATGAGATGCCCGCACGGCATGGGCTCGTGGGAATTCTTCGACTTCTTACTCGATCGCGCGCAGGTAGTGGGCACGCCGGGAGCAGGATTCGGCAGCGCGGGAGAGGGCTATTTTCGTCTCACCGCGTTCGGCGACAGAGAACGCACGATAGAGGCGACTAAACGGATAGGAGCGATACTGTGAGCGCTGTACTTGAAAAGGAAAAAATGCTCCACGACGACCTCGGAGTAAACGAAAGCGGACATCTTACGATAGCGGGAGTCGACACGGTCGAGCTTGCAAAGCAGTACGGAACGCCGCTCATGGTGATGGACGAGGCGCGCATACGCCGCAACATGCGCGTCTACCGCTCGGCGATGGAGAAGTCGTTCGGCGCGGGTTCATATCCGCTCTACGCGAGCAAGGCGTTCTCGTGCAAGTACATATACCGCATAGCGACGGAGGAGGGAATGGGCGTCGACCTCGTGTCGTCGGGCGAGCTCTGCACCGCGGTCTCGGCAGGATTTGACGTGTCGAACGCGTTCCTCCACGGCAACAACAAGACCGACTCCGACATCGAATACGCTATCGAGTGCGGCGTCGGTCACATCGTCGTCGACAACATGGTCGAGCTCGACAGGATAGACGAGATCGCGCGCTCGCGCGGCATCGTGCAGCCGATACTCTTGCGGCTGACGCCCGGCATCGACCCGCACACGCACGCGGCGATAACGACGGGCAAGGTCGACAGCAAATTCGGCATCGCCATCGAGACGGGGCAGGCGGACGGCGCCGTCGCATATACGCTCGGTAAGCGAAACGTGCGTCTCGACGGGTTCCACTGCCACATCGGCTCGCAGATATTCGACGTGACGCCGTTCTGCGACGCGGCGCGGCTGATGATAAAGTACATAGTCCATGCGCGCGACACGTTCGGATACGAGGCGGATATACTCAATCTCGGCGGCGGCTTCGGCGTGCGCTATATTGAGTCGCAGCCCGAACTCGACTACGCCGATTTTATCGAGCGCATCGCATCGTTTATCCGCGCGGAGGTAAAGAAAAGCGGCGTCAAAATGCCGCGCATACTTATGGAGCCGGGACGCAGCATAGTCGCCGACTCGTGCCTGACGCTGTATACCGTCGGCGGCACGAAGGTCATACCGGGCTTTAAGAGCTACGTCTCAATCGACGGCGGCATGCCGGATAATCCGCGCTACGCGCTCTATCAGTCCGATTACACGGTGAAGCTGGCGTCGCGTATGCGCGACGTCGACGATTTCGTAGGCACCGTTGCGGGAAGATGCTGCGAGAGCGGAGATTTGATACAGGAAAACGTACCGCTGCCTACACCGCGGCGCGGCGACATACTCGCCGTGCTCGTGACCGGCGCGTACAACTACTCGATGGCGAGCAACTACAACCGCATACCGCGTCCCGCCGTCGTCGCCGTTAAGGAAAACGGCGAGGTCACGCAAGTTATACGCCGTGAGACTTACGACGATCTTGTAAGACTCGACATGTAAAACGACAATACATACAAAGTATAAATCGGCGCTTCCCTGCGGAAGCGCCGATTTTCGCATCATATCATGACGCGCGCTTTTATATCTTCATTGTGTCCTCGACGTTGAGCACGAACACGGTCGCACCGCCCACCGACACCTCCGTCGGCAGACTTGCCTGACGCAGACCGCGCCCGAGAGAATCCGTCGGAGACGGCGCCTGCTTTCTCGTCGTGCAGTACTTCTTTAAGATCTTTTTGACCTCGTCCACTTTCCCGTCCTCGGTCCCGATAAGCAGCGTCGTATTGCCCACCATCAGAAAACCGCCCGTCGTCGACAGCTTCGTCACGAAAAAGCCGTGCTCGGTCAGAGCCGCAGACGCCCTCGCACTGTCGTCATTGTTCACGATCGCAAGTAATAGTTTCATTTCTTTATCCCCGTTCCGGCGTATTATTATAGGTAATCGTTCAGGTATGACATGCTCTTTCTGTCGAGCTTTCTAATGTCGGGTATCTCATAGCGGTTGTCGTCGTTGTCGAGGAACATCACGCGTATGCCGTACATCAGCTTTATCTGATGCACTATGTTTCGCACCTCTATCGTGCAGTCGCCGCGGTCCGTCTCGCAGAAGAATTTTATGACGCCGAACTTTTCAAGACTGCCCGTTATCTTCGTTATGTGCGGGACGTGATAGTATTCGTCAAGACACATCTCGATAACGCGTCTCTCCTCCGCCGGCAGCGATGCGAGATTTCTTATAACAGCGACCTCGTTTCCGTCGTCGTCGAGCAGCGTGATGTACCGTTCGAGTCCCGTGCGCGGGAACAGTCTGCGCGGCTCCAAATGCTCGAACCGCCTGCCGTCGAACAGATTCACGTCGACGTTCGTTATATCTACGCGCTCGAAATGCGCTTCGTCGCCGTCGATGTAGATGCGCTCGCGCGCTATCTCCTCCTCGATGGGAGGCGACACAGGTTCCGTCTCGTTTGTGGCCATCGTTTCGGTCTTATCGCTCATAGCCGTCACTCAAACCTTTCTTCCGCCTTGCTCGCCGCGACCTTGTCCGACATCGTCTGTATCTCGACGAGACGCCAGTACTTGCCCTTCTTGGCGAGCAGCTCCTCCGGCGTGCCCATCTCGAGTATCTCGCCCTTGTCGACGACGATTATCTTGTTCGCGCGGCGGAGCGTCGACAGTCTGTGCGCTATCATTATCGTCGTGCGCCCCGATATGAGACGCTCGATAGCGGTCTGTATCAGATTCTCCGTCTCACTGTCGACGGACGCCGTAGCCTCGTCGAAGAACAGCACGCTCGGATTTTTCAGCACCGCTCTCGCGATAGACAAGCGCTGACGCTCACCGCCCGAAAGACCCGTGCCGCGCTCGCCGAGCACCGTGTCGTACGCGTCCGGCATCCTCGCCACGAACTGATGCGCGTTGGCGACGTCGGCGGCGTGCATGACCTCCTCGACGCTCGCGTTCGGCGTACCGTACGATATGTTGTTGAATATCGTGTCGTGGAACATCATCGGCTCCTGCTGGACGTATCCTATCTGCGAGCGGTAATATTCCATATCTATCTGCCTTATGTCGACGCCGTCCATGAGGATCTCGCCGTCATAGCCGTCGTAGAAGCGCATGAGCAGATTTATCAGCGTCGACTTGCCCGAACCCGTCGTACCGACGATACCGACGACGTCGCCGGGCTCTATCGTGAACGTCACGTTCGACAGCGCCTTCTTCGAGCGGTCGAACGAGAAGCTGACGTTCTTAAACTCTATCTTGCCGTCCATATGCTCGAGCGTCTTGCCCTCGCCCGCGTTGTTCTCGGGCTCGGCGTCGATAATGTCGAGTATTCGCTCGGCGGCAGCAAGCGTGCTCTGATACGAATCGTTGAAATTCGCAAAGAAGTTGACGGGACCGTAGAACATCGACGTGTACGAAATGAACGCGACGAGGTCGCCGGCGGTAATGAAGTCGGGACTTTCAATTACGAGTCTGCCGCCGACCGCCCATATCAGAAGCGAACCCATCGTAATGACGAACGACACTATCTGCGGGAACGCTATCGTTATGCGCGCCGACTTGATGTCCGTTTTCAGCCATTCCTCATTGTAATGGTCGAAATTCTCCGTCGCTTCCTTCTCGTTCGTGAAGCTCTTGATTATACGTATGCCGGGCAGCGAATCCGTCAAAATAGACGTTACCGCGCTCCAGCGCCGCCATATCTTGCGGTAATAGGGACGTATCTTGCGCCCGAATATACGCGAACCCATGACGACGAACGGCACCGGTATAAGCGACAAAAGCGTGAGCTGCCAGTTCATCGACATCATTATCACGACGATGCCGACGAGCGTGAACAACTGCACGACGACCTCCTGCGTCACACGGAGCATGAACGCCTGGATAGTCGAGGTGTCGCCGCTTATGCGGTTGATGACCGAACCCGTCGACGTCTTGTCGTAGAACCTCATAGGCAGATACTGCGCCTGACGGTAAACGTCCGAACGCAAGTCGCGCACTATCCTGTCGCCGCATACGCGCAAGAGATACGAACGTATCATGCCTATCCCGTACTGGAGTATGTACGCAAACAGAAGCATTATAACGACCGTGTTAAGTCCCGGCTTGTTGCCGTTCGGCAAAACGTCGTCGACGAGCGTCTTCGTCATGTACGGCGGCAGCATCGCCGTCGCCGTCGTGACGCCCGACAAAACGAGGCACACGAGCAGCACATACTTGTGCGGCAATACGTACTTCGCCACCTTCTTGACGAGCTTGTGCTTCGACTGGCAGTATATGCACTCGGCGCCCGGACGCGACAGCGCGCGCCCGCACTTGGGGCAGTACGACCGCCGCCTCTCAAGCGCCGCCTCCACGACAGCCTGCGCGTCGTGAAGTCCCGTCTCGCCCTCCGCCATCGTCTCGGCAAACTGAGCCGCCGCGTCGAATATCGACGCCGACGTGTACGTAAAGCGGGAAAAGTTTCGGCTGCGTCCGTTCGCTTCTTTAATAATAAATACAGCGTTGCCGTAGTTGCGCTTGACATAGCAGCGCTCTATCGACTCATATGGGACGCGCTCACTCTCGCCCTCCTCGTCGACCGAGTAAAGGGCGGTGTCGGTTGCGGCAAGATAATTCACCGCGTACCGGCTCTTCTTGTTCAGGTCTGTCGACAGCACGAACACGAACCGCTCCCCGTCGGGGACTGCGGACTCGACGAGCAGAAGCTCACCCTCGTCAAGCTCGCGGTTGTGCATGAAGTCGGCGTTTGTTACGTGCGTTTCTTCCATAAATAGATAATTCGCTTTCCCGTTTGTATCGGTCTGCCCCCACATTATACATGGCAAACATTAATGTGTCAACACAAAAAGGGAAATACTTTTCGTCGCTTTGCACGATTTTTTCTTTTGCATTTGTGATATTCTCACGAATTCGTTCGACGTCTCTTTTTTATCTCCGCACACACGCGGTCGCGCACACTGTAGTACCCGTTCATTACGCGGTCCTGCCATTTTATGAAGAAATCGAGCGCGGGACCGCCGAGAAGCGCAAACAAAATCAGTATCAGCGTGTCGCGCCATTCGAGCGACTGCTCGTTCACATACGCGTTCATCAGAAGAAATCCCGCAAAGAACATCACCGTCATCGACACGACTAAAACGACTCTGACCGGCTTGCCCTTGTACGGCCTGCACACCCTGTCGATCATGTTCAGCCCTACGACGCCCATTATCATCGTGCATATGACGCCGACTATCATCTCGTCCATGTCGTATTCGAGCTGGAACAGTATGAGCCCGATGACTATGAACAGATCGGCGAGCGCCGCAGGCAGCGCGCGCCCCATAACGTGACGCATGAACCGCCCTCTCACGCGGTCGCCGTTCGGCTCCATTGCAAGTATGAACGACGGTATGCCTATCGTGCACATGTTAACGAGCGTGAGCTGCGACGGCGACAGCGGATACGGCAGCGAGAATATGAGCGTCACTGTCGCCAAAACGAGCGAAAAGATGTTTTTTACAAGATACAGCGACGCCGAACGCTCGATGTTGTTTATAACGCGCCTGCCCTCGGCAACGACGGCCGGCATTGCGGAAAAGTCTGAGTCGAGCAGCACGATGTTCGCCACCTGACCGGCGACGCTGCTTCCGCTCGCCATAGCGACGGAGCAGTCCGCCTCCTTGAGCGCGAGCACATCGTTCACGCCGTCGCCCGTCATCGCGACGGTGTGACCCGCCGCCTTGAGCGCAAGCACCAGCTTCTTCTTCTGCTCCGGCGTCACGCGTCCGAATACCACATACCGCAGAGCCGCGTCCGCGATGTCCTCGTCGGTCACAAGCGTCCTCGCGTCGACGGCGCGCTCCGCGCCCTCGATGCCCACCTCTGCGGCGACTGCCGAGACCGTCATGTGATTGTCGCCCGATATGACCTTTATTTTCACTCCCTGCTCTGCAAAATACGCAAACGTCGACTTCGCATTGTCGCGCACCTTGTTTCTCAGCGTCACGAGCGCGAGCGGCAAAAGCTGCGCCGACGGGATATTCTCCGTCCTGCGCCCGTTGTACATCGCAAGCAAAAGCACACGCTCGCCCTTCGCCGCATGCGACTCGACCATATGCGCATACTTGGCGTAATGCTCGCCGAGCATCACGTCCGGCGCACCCAAAAGATAGCAAACGCCTCCCTCGAGCTCGACGAGCCCGTACTTCTTCGACGACGTAAACGGCATAACGCCGACCGCCTCCGCCGTCGGCACACCGGAGAACCGCTCGCACAGCGCGCTCATCGTGTCGTTCTCGACGCCGACAGCGCCCCTTATCGCCGCACAGTAATCGGTCATCGCATCGTTAATCGACTTATCGTCGAATCTGTCGCGGCACAGCGGTATAATGCTGCCGACCGACATCTTCGGCTCCGTTATAGTGCCCGTCTTGTCCACGCACAAAACGTCGACATGCGCTAGCGTCTCGATGCACGCCATCTCATGAACGAGTGTGCGCTTTTTCGACAGGCGCAATACCCCCGCGACGAGCGCGAGACTCGTCAGAAGGTACAGCCCCTCCGGTATCATGCCGACGAGCGCCGCCACCGTCGAAACGACCGCGACGGGATAATCCCTGTCGAGCACGTTCATTTCCTTATACAGCAGCGCCGCGCCGAGCGGTATCGCAATAACGCCTATCACCGCCACATACCGCGACAGCGAACGCATCATATCCGACTTCTGCGTGCGCGTCGTCCTCTTCGCCTCTACCGTCAGCCTCGACGCAAACGAATTTTTGCCGACCGCCGTCAGCCGCGCCCTGCACACACCCGACACGACGAAGCTGCCCGACAAAAGCTGCTCGCCCGCCGACTTGTCTATCTCGTCCGCCTCGCCCGTCACGAGCGACTCGTTCACCTTGCAGCCGCCGTCGAGCACGACAGCGTCCGCGTATATCTGCTCGCCCGCGTGAAACACCACCACATCGTCGAGCACGAGCTCGTGAACGTCCATCGTCACCTCTTTGCCGTCGCGCAGGACAGTCCCCTTAGGCGTCGTCAGTATCGTCAGCTTGTCGAGTGTGCGCTTCGAGCGCAGCTCCTGCACGATGCCCGTGACCGAGTTTATTATCACGACCGCCATGAACGTCAGCTCTTCCCACTCGCCGACCGTCGCTACGAGCACCGCGAGCACCGTGAAGAATATATTGAAAAACGTGACCGTATTCGTCAGTATTATCTGCCCGACCGTCTTCGACGCCGCCTCGACGGCGACGTTCGACTTGCCCTCGGCGGCGCGCTTCTGCGCCTCCGCCGTCGACAAACCGAGATACGGCTGATGAGCATTCTGCGCACTCTGCACAGTATTATTTACCGTATTTTCGCCCGTCTGCGCATGCGCCGAAGCATGCACAGAACGGTCATTTTGCGTCTCAAATCCGTGATCGCCCGTCTGCGTCACGCCGCATCGCCCCCTTTCACCTCATGCGTGCGCCGCGCACAAAGATTAAGCGTTTATTTTCTCATAAAGCCGCTGTACGCGGGCTTTTCCTTCATATCCGCGTCAAACAGGAGCGGCGACTCGCGCCGTCTCCACGACGTCGCGTCGTTCACGCCCCACACCGTCAGACTCGTGAAATTTTCGCCGTTTTCCGCGAGTCCGTCCGCGAACTCGCGCAGACGGCGGTAATACTCGCCCTGCTTCGCGAGCGTTTCCTCATTTACTTCCTTTATACCGACGTCGAGCTCCGTCATCTGGAGCTCATATCCCGCGTCGAGGAACTTTCTCGCCGCCGCGAAGAACTTGTCAAGCTCCTCGCCGACCGAAAGATGGCTCTGCATGCCGATGCCGTCTATAAGACCGTCCCGCTTCGCGTCCGACAGATGCTTTAGTATCAGATCCGCCTTGTACATGCACGAATAATCGTTGTAAAACAGCTTCAAATATCCGGGCGCATACATGCGCGCATACTTGAACGCCATGTATATAAAATCGGGACCTATCGTCTCATACCATAAACTGTTCTTCTTGCGCACGCCGTTTTCGTCGCCGTCGCCGACGTCGAACGCCTCGTTCACCACGTCGACCGCATAAAACAATCCCGGGTACTCGCCGCAGAAGTGACCGAACACTCCCTTGATGTACCACTCCATGCGGCCGAGCATCGTATCTCTGTCCGCCAGCTCGCCCTCGTCAGAATAGTCCTTCGTGAAGAACCACCTCGGCGTTTGCGAATGCCACACGAGCGTGTGCAGCCGCATCTTCACGCCTTCTTCTATCGCCCTTTGCACCGCAGGCGCCGACCGCTTAAAATCCATCATCAGCTCGCCGCCTGCCTCCGGCTTCACGAGTATCGCCTCGGGCTTCATCTCGTTTTCGCACGTATAACTGTTGAAATTTTCGGTCACGACGGGACCGAACGTCTCCCATCTGCCGAACATATAGGCGGGCAGCGCCACGCCGAGATAATATTTATTTTCCATTATATTTGTTCTCCGTATTTATCACTTCACATACACGGACTCGCCGTCCGTATATACCGTCACCGCGCCGTCCCTGTCGGTGCGCATGACCTCGACTCCGTGCGACTCGAGCCTTTCGACTACCTCCGCATGCGGATGCCCGTAATCGTTGTCGACGCCGCACGATATGACCGCTATGTCGGGCGACACCGCTTCGAGGAATTCTTCCCCCGTCGACGTCGACGAGCCGTGATGCGCGACCTTCAAAACGTCTATATCGAGCGCGTCCGCGCCGTATGCGCCGAGCAGCGCTTCTTCACCGTCCGACTCAATGTCGCCGGTAAACATAAATTTCATCTTCCTGAACGTCAGCACCGCGACGGCACTGTCGTCGTTCGCGTCTCCCGTATACGAAAGCGGCGACAGTATCTCGACTTTGACGTCGCCGAACTCGTACACATCGCCCGCCTTCGCCTCGTACAGCGGACACCCCTCGTCCTCTACTGCCGCAAACAGCGCTTCTTCATCCTCCTCGTCGCCCGACGACGACGGCATTATCACCTCGCCGACGTCGCACGCACGAAGCACGGCGTCCGCACCGCCGATGTGGTCGTCGTGCGGATGCGACAGCACCATCGCGTCGAGCCTGTCGACTCCCGTCGCACGCAGATACGACACAAGCTTGTCCTCGCTGTCGTTAGTGCCCGAGTCGAACAATACAGCGCCGCCGTCCCATACAAATATCGCCGCGTCGCCCTGCCCGACGCTGAAATACCGCGCATACGCCTCGCCACGTGTCGGCGAGGACGGCGCGCATGCGGCCGCCGCAGCGATTATGGCTGCAATAATTACCACGACTGCGGCGGCCGCTATTATCTTCTTACTTTTTGCCACACCGGCTTTTCCGTCAGCCGATGGAATCCGCGAACGCCTTTATCACGTTCGCCGCGCCCTGCGCGTCGATTATCGTCGTGTCGATGACCAAATCGTAAAGCTCCTGCTTTCCCCACTTCTGACCCGTGTAATGCGAATAATACGACGCACGGCGGCGGTCTGTCTTGATGCACATGTCCTGCGCCTCCGCCTCGCTTATATCGTGACGCTTCGCCACTCTCTCCGCGCGCACGGGAAGTTCCGCTTTAAGGAACACCTTTATGACGTTCTTGTTGTCGCGCAGCACATGGTCGGCGCATCTGCCGACTATGATGCACGACTCCTGCGCAAGCTCGCGTATGATGTTCGACTGCATGATGTAGAGCTTATCGCTCATGGGCATGTTGTACGCAAGCGGCATCGGCGTGCCGTAATCGACTGAACCGACCGCGAGCGTATACAGCAGACTTGACTGCGCGCGCTCGTCGTGTCTTTCGACCACATCCTCTCCGAATCCGCTCTTCGTCGCCGTCATAGTTATGAGCTCTCTGTCGTAGAACGGCAAGCCCGTCATCTTTGACAGGACCTCGCCCGTAAATCTTCCGGACGCCCCGTACTGCCTTGCGATCGTAATAACGGTATTTTTCGTCATGTCTGCCACCCCTTTTTAATAATAGATTTTGTTTATTATAATGTCTTCTTTATCCGGCATACTGCCTGCCGGCGTCACTGCCGAAAGCGCATATTCGCCGCCCGCAGCTTCGATAATGCGGCTGACGACCGAAACGCCGTCCGGCAGACGCACCGTGTCGACCTCCGTCAACGGACGCGTGATGCCGTCGCCCGTGTATTTGAGATACGCTTCCTTCCGCGTCCAGACCGTGTAAAACGACAACTCCCTGTCGTCCGACGCGTCTATATACGCACGTTCCGCGTCCGTATAAAACCTCGCCGCGATCCTTTCGTGCCTCACACCGTTGCCTCTGTCGACTCTCTCGATGTCGACGCCCACGTCCCCGCCGCCTGTGAGCAGCGCGCCCGCAGCGGCATGCCCGCTGTGACTGATGCTGAACGCGACATTATCGGTGCTCGGCACATACGGCTTGCCGTTTTTGCCGTACGCGACCTCATATCCGACGCCTGCCGCGTCCATCATACGCAGCCTGACGAGCTCGCCGAGAGCCGTCAGAAGCGCCGCGCCACGCCGCGACAGCGCCTTGTTCCGCGACTCGGGCGGGAGCAGACCGAGCAAACGCTCCGTCTGCTCCTCGTTCCCCTCGCCGCTAAGCTCCGCTATATAAAGCGAAAGCATTATTTCTCGCTCATGTACGGGTACTTGACGTCGTACGACGGCACGAACGTCTCCTTGATGCAGCGCGGGCTTATCCAGCGGTACAGATTGAGTGTGCTGCCCGCCTTATCGTTCGTGCCCGACGCACGCGAACCGCCGAACGGCTGCTGACCGACTACGGCGCCCGTAGGCTTGTCGTTGATGTAGAAGTTGCCCGCCGTGCCCGAGAGCGCGGACTCCATATGCGCGATAACGGCGCGGTCGCGGGCGAATATAGCGCCCGTCAGCCCGTACGGCGACGCCGTATCGCAGATATGCAGCGTCTCGTCGAGCTTGTCGTCGTCGTATACGTATACGGTCAGAACAGGCCCGAATATCTCCTTCACCATCGACTCATAGTCGGGACGCTTCGCCACGATGAGCGTCGGCTGCACGAAATAGCCGACCGAATCGTCATAGCTGCCGAATACGACCTCCGCGTCCTCGGACGCATTCGCTCTGTCGATGTAGCCCTTTATATTGTCAAACGAATTGCGGTCTATAACGGCGCCCATGAAGTTCGAGAAGTCCGCCACATCGCCGACCGACACCGTCGCGACGAGCGCCTTCACCTTCTCAAGCACAGTGTCCCAAATCGACGCGGGGATGAACGCTCTCGACGCCGCCGAGCACTTCTGACCCTGATACTCGTAAGCGCCTCTCACCATCGCCGCCGCGAGCGCGTCCACGTCCGCAGTGTTGTGCGCGAAAATGAAGTCCTTGCCTCCCGTCTCACCGACGAGACGCGGATACGACTCGTATGTTCTGATGTTCTCGCCCACCGTCTTAAATACGCCGGAGAACACCTCCGTCGAGCCCGTGAAGTGGAAGCCCGCCATCTTCGGATGCGGCAGCACATACTTGCTCACATCGACGCCGCGCGACGGGATGAAGTTGATGACGCCCGCCGGCAGTCCCGCCTCCATCATTATCTTCATCAGAAGATAATTCGAATGGACCGCCGTCGAGGACGGCTTCCACAGCACCGTGTTGCCCATGAGAGCGGGAGCCGACGGCAGATTGCCCGCTATCGACGTGAAGTTGAACGGCGTTATCGCGACTACAAAACCGTCGAGCGGTCTGTACTCAACTCTGTCCCAGATGCCCTTCGAGCTGTTCGGCTGCTGATGGTATATCGTCTCGGCGTTCTCGACGTTGAAACGGAAGAAATCCGCAAGCTCACACGCCGAATCTATCTCCGCCTGGAACACCGTCTTCGACTGACCGAGCATCGTCGCCGCGTTTATCGCGTCGCGGTACTTTGTCGTCAAAAGCTCCGCGATCTTCAGGAATATCGCCGCCCTGTGCTCGAACGGCATCGCCTGCCACTCAGCCTTAGCCGCGAGCGCCGCGTCTATCGCCGCTTTGAGCTCGACCTCGCCCGCTACCGAATAGCGCGCTATAACGTGATGATGGTCGTGCGGCATTACCACGTCGCGCACCGTCGACGTCCTTACCTCTTTGCCGCCGATTATGAGCGGTACGTCGACTATCTCCGCCGACTGACGCGCAAGCTCCGCCTTAAGGCTCTCGCGCTCCGCCGAACCGGGCATATAAGCGTGGATCGGCTCATTGTACGCTCTCGGTACACTGTAAATTCCGTTTGACATTTTCCTTTTCCTCCAAAGCATTTTATATGTGAATTTTTGTCAGAAATTCCGAATTTAATAATACTGTTTAGAACTCGACGCCCTCAAAGCCTAAAAGCGCCATCGCGCACAGTCCGAGCAAAATCAGAAACGACGGCGCGCCGCGAAACGCGCGCGGAATATCGCGCTCCCTCATATCGGTGCGTATGTGCGCGATAACGGCATACGTGACCGCGACCGACACCGAAAATATCACCGTGCATATCAGACTGTCTAAAAACACCGTCGTGTGCGCTCTTGCGAGCAGCACGACGCCGCACGTCGCCGAGTTGAACATCAGCCACTTGTGCTCGCTTTTATCTTTGCCGCCGAGTTTGCGGTAAACGAAGTCCGACGCATACGAGACGAACAGCGCCGTCAGGACCGTCACCGTCGCGTCGAGCAGCGTCGTCGAGCCCGACAAACGCAGTATCGCATAAACGATGACGTTCGTCACCGCCGACGAAAACGCTATGCCGATCGACATCGGCAAAACGCTTTTCGTGCCGCGCGTCACTGCATCGACGGAATCGAGTCCCGCCGAGCGGACGAGCGCCGCGTTCGCGGTGAACATCGTGAAAAACACATACGCCAAAAGCTCAGTCGTTCCCATTTCCACCACCGTCACCCGCGCCTGCTGTGTTCTCTGCAGCCTCTATTTCAACTGCATCGACCGCATCTGCATTTTCACTATTATCTGCATTTTCAATATCTTCACTCTCCGCACTCACTTCCCTCTCCACCGCACGCCTTTCCGCCCGCGCCTTTA
The DNA here is from genome assembly GCA_947586625.1 of uncultured Clostridia bacterium. Classification (GTDB taxonomy): domain Bacteria; phylum Bacillota; class Clostridia; order Oscillospirales; family CAG-272; genus DTU064. The sequence continues at coordinate 17,463 of CANPXS010000002.1, forward strand.
TGTACTCGTTCAACCTACGCACGCATACTCCGTACACAGCCGCTATAACGCCCGCCAGTATCAGCGCGCACGACGGCGACTCTGCATAATCGCTCCCGAACGCGGCGCGCAACAGAGCTATCACGATAAGGCTTATCCCGTACCCCGCCGAGTACGACGCGGCGGCAGCCGCATCACATGCAAGCGTGTCATTTCTCATCCTCGAAACGTGGGCGGCGAGACTTCCCGCCGTGAACAGCGGACAGCACGCGCCGATCCTGTTCCATTCGAGCGGCAAGACATGCGCCGTAAACAGCCCGCACGCGGCGACGACAGCTGCGGCAGTCGTAAAAAACACGAGAAAGCACGCATTTTTGCCGATCCCCCACATCCGCGCCAGCGACGACATAACGCTCGCCGACGTCATGACGAGCACGGCGATGACGGCGGCAGCCGCCGCATCCGCGACGCTTCGCGTGAACACGACGGCGCTGGCGGCGCCTATCGCCGCGGTGAAAAGCGGCGACGCGTCGAGGATATTGTGCCTGACCGTATTCAAAATACCGGCATATCGCTCGCGTGTCATTTATCCTTCTGTCCCTTCTGTCGAAGCCGGATCACTGTCCGCAGTCGTTTCGACTGCCTGCGTCTCCGCCTCCGTCGTCTCCGCCACAGTCGTTTCAACTGCCGTCGTCTCCGCCGCCGTCGTTTCCGTCACGACCGGCGGTTCCGTTTCAACGGGCGGCTCCGTCACGACCGGCGCCTCCGTCACAACCGGTGCTTCCGTCTCGACTGGTGCCTCCGTCACAACGGGCGGTTCCGTTTCGACCGGCTCCGTCTCCTTTTTCGTCTCCGACGTCACTATCTCCATCGGCGGCAGCGCCTGCACATGCGTTTCCGTTCCTTCGTCGGCTCCGTCAGCATTATCCGCACCGCCTTCTACATCTACATCTACATCTGCATCGCCATCATTATCCGCACCCGTCTCGCCGACAACGGTCTCATCATCATGCGCGCCCGCACTCACGGTATCGTCCGTCTCCCCGCCGCCGTCATTCCCGACTGCGGGCGGCGGGACCGCATCGTCATTCTCTATTATATCTGCATCATCTATATCTATATCCGCGTCCGTCTCCCTGTACGCTTCCCCGTCAGCGGCAAAATGCGCGCACGTCACGGCAGCCGCCGCCATCAGCGCGACGAAGACCGCCGTCGCCGCATACTTTATCACCGTTTCCTTCGAAACTGCTATTTTCATATCCGGCAGCTTCACTTCCCCGCCTCCGTACCCGTCCCGGACCGCACCTGTCGCGGAGCCGCTATCCTATCTATCGTGCCCGACAGCATATTCATCGCCAGTATCGCATACGCGACGCCGTCAAGGTCGCCGCCGAACCGCCTCATCACATACGTGAGCGCGCCCGCCCCGACGGCGAAAACGCATCTCCCGACTCCCGTCACGGGCGTCGTCGTCGGGTCCGTCGCCATAAACACCGCACCGAGGAACAGCGACCCCGAAAACAGCTCGTACAGTATGTACGCCGCATTCTGCGGGAACAGCACCGACAGCGCCGCGACCGTACCGACGAAAAGCACCGGCACGCGCCAGTCGATGACGCTCCGCGCGATAAGATAGAGCCCGCCGACGGTCAACAGCATCGCCGACACCTCGCCGATCGCACCGTCCGTCAAACCGACCGCCGCATCATAAACCGAATACTCCGGCAGCTTACCGACCGCCAGCGCCGTCAGCGCCGACGAATACGGCAGCCTCGACCGAAAGCAGAGCCGCACGAACACGACGCCCGCGAGCGCCGGATTGAACACATTCGCGCCGAGCCCGCCGAACGCGCATTTCACAATGATTATCGCAAACACGGACGCGAATACCGGCACGTACCACGGTGCCTCGACGGGCAGCCCGAACGCGATGAACATCCCCGTAACGACAGCCGACAAATCGCCGACCGTCACACGCTTTTTCGCAATATATTCAAATACTCCCTCGCACAAAACAGACGTCGAAACCGACAGCGCCATGAGCAAAAGCGCCTTTGCTCCGAACCGCCATACCGCCCAAACGGCGGCGGGTATCATCGCCGTTACTACGTCCGCCATCATCGCGCGCACAGTCTCGGGGCTCTTTATAAACGGCGCGCCGTCAGCCTTTATCGCGTTCATTCTGCGCCTCCGATCCCACCTCACGAGCGTGGTTTTTAGCAAATCCCGTTATAATGTCCGCGATCGGCACGCCGCCCGGACAAACGTACGAGCAGACGCCGCAGCCGTCGCAGTCGAGCGCGCCGCGCGAGAGCGCCGCATGTTCTTTCCCGTCGCGGATATATGAAACGATGTAGTTCGGCAACAGCTTTTCCGGGCACGCGGACACGCACCGCCCGCAACGTATGCATACGTCGGCGCCGCGCCGCTCGTATACGTCATCGGATCTGAGCACAACGAGCGACCGCGTCGTTTTGCCGACCGCGTCGCCGGGCGAAACGCGACGCCCGCATAAAAGCCCGCCCTCGATTATGACGTCGCCGTCGTCGACTTCTATCCCCGCGAACTTCAACAGCTCCGCAAAGCCCGTCCCTATCGCGGCACGTATATTTTTCGATATCTTTCCCTTTGTGACCGAGACGATGCGCCTCGTCTGCGGCATACCGGTCACGAACGCATCGTAGACGGCGGCGCATGTCTGCGCCGACACGACGAATTCATTCGACGCTCGCCGCCCCGTGACCGCATACGCAAGACGCTTTTTGTCCGCCTGCGGGTACTTCGCGCGCACCGTCGCGACCTTTATGAGCTTCGACTTTGCGCACACCTCCGACAGCTTTTTAGCCGCGTCGATGATGTCGTCGCCGCAAACGACGACGCCCTGCCTCACGCCGAGCGCGAACATCAAAATTTTCATGCCGTTGACTATCGACGCCGGCGACGACGATGCTGCAATATCGTCGACACATTCCGCAATAAGAACTGACGCGCCGTCCGCACCCTCGACCCTGTCCGCCATCGCGACCCCGTCGCTGTCAGCGACTCCGCACACGCGCAGCTTTTCTATTATCTCCTCGCGCGTGCAATCCTGAAGGCGTTTATTCGTTTTAACGACCGTCGCCGCCGTCTCGTCCGTGCCGTCGCACTCGATGCGGATCGCATCCATCGCCTCCGACACAAACCCCGCCTCGGGCGCATGCAGTAGTATGCCGTCAGCCTCCGCTATCACCTGCCCGCGCAAAACTCTGTCGCCAACTCTTACAAGCACTCGCTTATTTTCGGGGAGCGTCAAAACGAGCGACGCGGGCGGTGCCATATCAGTCACATCCGCACCGCGCGCCGCGCGCATGGCGTCAATATATTCATACTGTATCCCGCCGTGCATCGCGTACGCCATTGTCCGCTCTCCTTAAATTGCATATTTTGTCATTTGCCGTCCCGCATCCCCGCACAGGACCGCAATATTATTTTACCACATATCCGACGATTTGTCAATACCTTTTCACAAATTTGTGTGATTTTCGTTTCCGCAGCAGAATTGTGTTGTTATTAAACTATAAATTTCCACCTTAGAGCCGCCGCGGATGCAGCGAAATAAAATAAAAGGAATTTTGTTCAATAAACGCTTCCTCAGACTGTCGCCGCTCTGCGGCGGCTTTGACATCTCTTGCGTTTATTATACCATGTCTGCGAGCGCGCGCAGCGGTGCGAGCAGGCAGCCGTCAATGATAACAACAGTGTCGAAAGGCGAGCGATGCGAAGTATCGCACGGCTTTCGGTAACACTGTGTTATCATTATACCACATCTTTCGCGCTTGTGCACGCGAAATCGCAAAAAATGCACGCTTCACATCACGCCCGCATCTCACCGCAAAAACATCGCATCACCGAACGAGAAAAACCTGTACCGCTCCTGCACCGCCGTTTTGTACGCGTCGAGCACACGCTCGCGTCCCGCGAACGCGGACACGAGCATCAAAAGCGTGCTCTCGGGCAGATGAAAATTCGTGATGAGCGCGTCCGTCGCGCGGAACTTGTACCCGGGATAGATGAATATGCCCGTGTCGCCCGCGACCGCGTGGACTTTGCCGTTCTCGTCCGCCGCGCTCTCGAGCGTGCGGCACGACGTCGTCCCGACGCATATGATGCGCCCGCCCGCACCGCGCCGCTCGTTTATTGTCCGCGCCGCGTCCTCCGTCACCGTGATGAACTCCGTGTGCATCACGTGGTCCTCGACTCTGTCCTCGCCGACGGGACGGAACGTCCCGAGCCCGACGTGCAGCATCACGCGTACGAACCGCGCCCCCTTCGCCTCGATTTTATCCATCAGCTCGCGCGTAAAATGAAGCCCCGCCGTAGGCGCCGCCGCCGACCCCGCCGTGCGCGAGTACACGGTCTGATACCGCTCGCGGTCGCCGAGCCGCTCGTGTATGTACGGCGGCAGCGGCATCGTGCCGATCTCATCGAGCGCCGCGTATATGCTCGCGAACCGCGCCTTGTCATAGGAAAATCTAACGACGCGGCAGCCGTCCTCGACTATGTCCTCGACCTCGCACTCGAGCGCGCCGCCCCCGAACGCTATTTTATGTCCCGGACGCGCACGTTTGCCCGGCTTCACAAGACATTCCCACACGTCCTCGCCGCGTTGACGGAGAAGAAGGACTTCGACCTGACCCGTCGCGGAACCGTTTATGCGCTCGCCGTAAAGGCGCGCGGGGATAACGCGCGAATCGTTTATCACGAGCGTGTCCGTCGGCTCAATCATGTCGGCGATGTCGCGGAATATGCGGTGCGACACCTCGCCCGTTTTCCTGTCGAGCACCATCAGCCGCGACGAATCGCGCGGTTCAACGGGCGTCTGCGCGATAAGCTCCTCCGGCAGATCATAATAAAAATCCGATTTCAAAAGCTCCGTTTTCGGCAGCTCGTTTTTTATAACCATAAAGCAACTCCTTTTGATTTTTGCTTCGGCGGCTCAACTTTCCTTACGTCCCCGAAAAACCGTCGTAAAATGCGAGATCATGTTATATCCTGCGTGCGCCGCGATGCAAGAGATAACGGAATCCGTTTTAATATATAGCATTCCGAGTATGAACCCGCATATCAGCGCCGAGAGCGTCTGCACCATGTTAAAATGCAGCAGCGCAAACAGCGCCGACGACATTATGAGCGCGGTCACTTTGCCGCAGCTTACCGACAACCCGCCGAGAAGAAAACCGCGCATCAAAATTTCTTCCATGACCGGCGCGAGGATAGAGACCTGAATGAAACTGAGTACAGGCGCTTCCCGTAAGTGCTCGAGCGTCTCCCGATAGCGGTCCTCGCTCCCCGGAAGCATGCCTTCAAATATAGGATCCAAGAATTTATCGAGTAGAAAGTACATCGCCGCAGCACAACCTGCCGCCAAAAGAATTCCTTCAACGGAAATCCCGTTCTTAATGTCGATGTGAAGATCAAATTTCGACATCAATAAACTCAGAAAGCCTGCCATGCAGAGCGCGATGGAAATGACATTCAGCAGTCTCGCTTTTTTGGGTGCAATTTTCCCCCATACAGCCACATCTAAAAATGTGTATAAAAGCATGACGCCGAACCAGCCGAGGACCCACAAAGCGCCCTCGACGACAGATAACCCCTTGTCCATTTGCCGCATTTACAGAAAGATGAACCCGACTGTCAGTATTGCCGACAGCGTGATGCGTATGATGTGATGCTGTATGTGAAGCTGTCCGCTTTTGATCCCGTTCATTATCGCCGCAGCGCAGATCGCCGCGCACCCGAGTACAGCGATTATGTAATCAAATCTCCACGCGATAATATTGCATATCACGGCGGCGAACAAAATCAGCGCGCCGACGGTCATGATGAGCGCCGCGAGCGGCTTCTTTTCGCTTTTTGCCTTTATCTGACTGACAGCCGCCAGCAGCGACAACCCGCCGAAAAGGACGCTTACTATACAGAGAACTATCCGCATTTTGACCTCCGAATGTGAATTCAAGGCGTTCGCCCTTACGCGCCGTAATATCCTGTCAATGCCGCGCAGTCGCCGCAGCCGACGTATACGCATATAATGTAAACGAACATACTGCGCCACAGCGCCAGTATATCAAAAAAACGCGCCGATTTCAAGGCGGTCGGCGCAAATATAAAAATAAGAGGTATTTATGTTCCGCGAATATACATACGAAGAAACTCTACCGTCCGGCAAGCGCATCATTTTCCGCGGCGCTGCGACCGCGCTCGTGACGCCGTTTCGCGACGGCGCCGTCGACATCGACTGCATGAAAACTCTCGTCCGCCGTCAGGTCGACGCAGGCATATCTGCGCTCGTCTCGACGGGCACGACGGGCGAGTCCGCGACGCTGACGCACGACGAGGTTCTCGCCGTTACGGAAGCGGTCGTGGAAGAGGCGGACGGTCGCGTCCCCGTCATCGCCTGCGTCGGCGGAAACGACACAGCAAAATGCGTCATGCTCGCGAAGGAGACGTCCGCGCTCGGAGTCGACGCCGTCATGGCGGTCACGCCGTACTACAACAAAACGACGAAAGAGGGACTGTACGCCCATTTTTCCGCGATAGCGGACGCGTCGTCCGTGCCGATGCTCGTCTACAACGTCCCCGCGCGCACCGCGATGACGATCCCTCTCGACGTCTATCAACGGCTCGCCCATCACCCCAACATCGTCGGCGTTAAGGAGGCGTCCGCAGATCTTGCGCTCGCCGCCGACATAATCTCCGCGTGCGGAGACTCGCTCGCGCTTTACAGCGGCTGCGACGAGCTGACGCTGCCGACGCTCGCACTCGGCGGGCTCGGCGTCATATCGGTCACATCGAATCTGTTCCCACGCGAGGTCGGCGCGATGTGCCGAGCGTGGTTTACGGGCGATACTTCATATGCGCGGCAATTGCAGAAAATACTGCATCCCGTCACGCGCGCGCTGTTTTCAAAGCCGAATCCGATGCCCGTCAAGGCGGCGTGCGGCCTATGCGGGCTGTGCTCGCCCGAGGTGCGTCTGCCCCTCGTCCGCGACACCGACACCGACGCGCTCCGCGATGTCATAGAGAATGCGAAAGCAGCGTTTTCTGCAAACGCATAACGATTATATGCAGATGCAGAAAATGGCAACGCCGTAGTCGACAGAGAACATCGCATGAGCATAGTGCGCGCAGTGTATACTTGAAAACCTACGGCTCGATGCCGTCATTTATGCATCAGAATTCGTATGCTGCAAGACGTGCCACTCTCCCGTTTTGATATCGCATATACAGACGTAGTTTAAGAAATACCGCGTATTCTGCGCGTTTTCGGCGTTGTACGAGTCGAGCATATCGTACTGCATCCCCTCGAATATGATGTAATCGTCCGTCACCTCGTATATCTCGTAAAAGCTCGTGCCTATATCGGAAAAGCAAATCTCCGACGTGCCTGATTTGTGGTCGTAACGGTACAGCGTGCCGCCGTCGACGCACATTACCTCGCGTTCGTTTCCGTCGGCGAAAACGAACACGCCGCCGTTCTCGTACTGCCATACGTTATAATAAAGGTCGCCTCCGTGCGGTTTGAATTGCAAAACGTTTTCGGCGACGAGCGTCTCGCCCGCGTCCTTGTCGTCAAGGTCGACGGCGTACACGTCGGACACCATAAGGAACGGTCCCATCTCGTGCTCCGTCATGCCTTCCGCGATGCGGCAGTTTCGCTCAAAGTACAAAATGCCGCCCTCGACGTATGATGTGAACGTTTGAGCGCCGCGTCTGAACGGTCCTGTGCCGCAGTCGTAGACCTCTGTTTCATCTGACAGCGCAAGGTCGCAGCTGTACACGATCCCGCGGTTCGTTATGTAGTAAAGTCTTCCGTCCGATATACCGGCGACGCGCGACGGCGAGTCGTTTTTGACCTCGACATATTCGCCCGTGTCCGTGTCGATCATACCGACGCGGCGCCGTCCGTCGAGGTATTCGACCGTCATATATATTTTGCCGTCAAAGTATACGGCGTCGTGTACGCGCGAAAAATCAGTTTCCGCGAGCGTATACCCGACTCCGGCTTCGGCGTCGTATACCTTTATCCTGCCGAGATTTATCTCCGCATCCGTCCGCTCGACCATTTTCCCGTCTATGTACTCGACGGGCGGACGACGCCCGAACATATATATGAGCGGCATCACGCTGTCCTTTTGCGGGACGACGAGTATATTTTGAAGCACGGACGCATACGCGGGACATTCCTCATAGCTGTGAGCGCACAACGGGTCGACACATGCGGGATATGTTCTGTCCGTCTCGTCCGCGAGCGAATACATGACGCGGCTGCCGAGCATATAATAAACGACGTTGTTGCAGAACAGATTCGACGCGTATATCCCGTCGCCGTCGGCGTTTCTACTACCCGAGCATGACGATGCCGACACGCATAAAATCATGCTCATCACTATGGCGATGATTCGTTTTGACATATCCCGACCTCACAAACTGCTTGATAATTTCTTAAATTACGACCGTATACTCAATCGTCAGCTTGCCCGAGAAAATATCATATCTGAAAAACTTCATTTCATCGGGGTCCTTTGAGTAAGCGTAACCCTCGTTTATTCCGGCGTAATATGTGCCGCCGAAAACGACCGTTTCACCGTCAACGTATATGACATCCTCGATATCCGCGCCGCAATCCCCGAACACCGCCGCCGTCTGCATCGTCACAGTGTCGTATCTGTACAGTGTGCCGCCGGTGTCCGCCGTCACCTTGTCGGCGCCGTAATATCCGTAGTCGTGGTAGTCGTATTCGGCGAAATAGAGACCGCCGTCATAAAATCCGATATGCGTCGTGACGACATTTTCGGCGATGATATACACTTCCGCATCTGTGCCGTTTATCGCATACGCGGCAAGATCATATCTCAAACCGCCGACGGCGTAACCGTTTTCATCCGTATCCTGCGCGCAGTTTGTGAAAAAGTAGAGTACGCCGCCGTATACAGTCGGAGACGTTATCATGTCGCAGCCTTGCAGCACCGCGACTTCTTTCACATTTGACAGATCGCGGTCCGCGCAATAGAGGGTATTGCCGACCGTCAAGTAAACCTTGCCGTCGTATATGCCCGCCGTTTTGACGTCTCCGCCTATATTTCCCGTCATGCATTCGCCCGTTTCGACGTCGACGCAGTACGGCTCATCAAAATAGAGCATGCCGTCGCAGTACATGACGGGCGGCTCGAGCGTCAGCGGGAATGACGGCGTGACACATCTCCGCACACCGGTTTTGATATTATACTCAAACAGCGCGCCGTTTCCGCCGCTTTTCGGAAGCGACACGTCATGCCCCGCGACCGTTTTTATCTTCGTCTTGTCGACGATGTAGTATATTACATCTCCTACATTGTCGTCCGTGTCCGTCGGTGAAACAAGAAGCACCGCGTTCGTTACGTATGCGGTACAGCGTATATCGGAGTGTGTGCATCCATCGACGCTGCATATCAGTTCCGGCTCATCGTCCGTGCCGATATATTTTATCGCTTTATATGAAGTGCCGTTTTTGCGGACATTGACGAGTATAAAGTCCGACGCTGCGCCGACGCCGAAGCCGGAATATGCGACACCGTCGTCGAGGATAAATGCGCCGTCGGCGCTCTGAGTAAATATCTCCTCCGCGATTCGCTGCGCGTCATCGGCTGTGATTTGTGGAGTCTCGCCGGACGCGTTTGACGCTGTATCGGAGGTCGACGATTCGTCCGACGTGCCGTCAGCGGGGTCGTGATCGTGCGAGCACGACGCGGCGCAAAACGTGAAAAAAGTGAATACGATCATCGCGGCTAACAGTTTTTTCATGGCTTCCTCCGTGTGCTTTTTTATGTGGCGACGACTTTTTAGTAATAGACATCTATATTTTATATGACGTCTTTTTCGGCGTATCGTTACAGGAAGTCGAAAAAATCTTTGAAAATTTTTTCTTTTTTCTTATCTGCGGCGATCATTTATATAATTTGATGATACATCATTTTTGTCTGAGTTTAAATATGTACAGGCAAAAAAAGTTTTAAGATTTTTTGAAGATGTGGGGATACCGTGCTTTGCAGCTTTTTCGGTAGACTTATCGCGAGGCGAAAATTGTGAGACAAATACTGCGTCATTTGTAATAAAATTTTTGAAAGGATAAGAGCGCGAGAGAAAAAGGAAGAAGGGGCGTACGCCCCTTCTTCTGCTTTTTCGCTTTGCGAAAAAGCCAACTTCATTTCAAGAAGTTTCATGCAAACATTTTTTATTTTTTCACAGCATGTAATATCAATACATGCCTATTAAAATGGGAAACCTTTTGTCGTGTCAGAAAGGTGGCAGCTCCGAGTAAAACTCGGAGCTGCTCCATACCACACTTTTCGCGCAGCGAAAACGTGTCGCAGGTCGCCGCAGGCGAACTGCCTCTTTCACAAAAGACGGATTTTATTAAAACATCTCTCCTTTTCCGTAAAAATTTTTGAAAGGATAAGAGCGCGAGAGAAGGGAAACTTTTTATAAAAAGTTTCCTTTTTGTAAAATTGGTAGTCGATACTTCAATACATACCGATAACAGATGGGAAACCTTTTGTCGTGCCAAAAGGTTTCCCATACCTTTCCAAAAGGCGGATTCTATTAAATAAATTCTGCGTTTCTGTACTTTCAATAAGAAAATGTGTAAAAGTTCTTGAAAGAAAGAGGGCTTGGGGGAGAGGAAACTTCTTTCAAGAAGTTTCCTCTCCCCCAAATAAAACCAACTATATTATCAATACATGCCGTCCATGCCGCCGCCCATGCCGGTTGCGGGAGCGGCCGCCTTCTCCTCGGGCTTATCGACCACGACAGCCTCTGTCGTGAGCACGATAGACGCGATGGATGCGGCGTTCTCGAGCGCGCAGCGCGAGACCTTCGTCGGGTCGACGATGCCGGACTCGATCATGTCGCCGTAAGTCTCGGTAGCGGCGTCGAAGCCGTAACCGACGACGCCCTTCGTGCGCACGTTGTTGACAACTACGGAGCCTTCGAAGCCCGCGTTCTCCGCGATCTGACGGAGCGGAGCCTCGAGCGCTTTGACTACGATCGAAACGCCCGTCTTCTCGTCGCCCTCTGTCGTGTCGAGCAGCTTCGCAACGTCGTCGATGATGTTGATGTACGCTGTTCCGCCGCCGGGAACGATGCCTTCCTCGACTGCCGCGCGCGTAGCGTTCAGAGCGTCCTCGATGCGGAGCTTCTTTTCCTTCATCTCCGTCTCGGTAGCAGCGCCGACCTTGATGACGGCAACGCCGCCCGACAGCTTCGCGAGCCTCTCCTGGAGCTTCTCACGGTCGAAATCGGATGTCGTCGTCTCGATGGCGGACTTGATCTGACCGATGCGGGCTTTTATCTCTGCGGGATCGCCCGCGCCGCCGACGATGATGGTGTTCTCCTTGTCGATCTTGACCTGACGGCAGTGACCGAGCTGGTCGATAGTCGTGTCCTTGAGCTCAAGCCCGAGCTCGGAGGTGATGACCTGACCGCCCGTCAAAATCGCGATGTCGCGGAGCATTTCCTTGCGTCTGTCGCCAAAGCCCGGAGCCTTGACTGCAACGCATGTGAACGTGCCGCGCAGCTTGTTGAGCACGAGCGTCGTGAGAGCTTCGCCCTCGACGTCCTCGGCGATGATGAGCAGCTTTCTGCCGGACTGAACGATCTGGTTGAGCAGCTCGAGTATTTCCTGGATGTTGGATATCTTCTTATCGGTGATGAGGATGAGCGGATCGTCGATGACGGCTTCCATCTTATCCATATCCGTCGCCATGTAGGGGGACAGATAACCGCGGTCGAACTGCATGCCTTCGACGACCTCGCAGTACGTCTCTGCAGACTTGGACTCCTCAACGGTGATAACGCCGTCGGAGGTGACCTTCTCCATCGCGTCCGCGATGAGCGTGCCGATGACTTCGTCGCCGGCGGAGATAGTGCCGACGCGCGCGATATCGGCGGAACCCTTCACCTTGGAGGAGTTAGCCTTGAGGCACTCGGTAGCCTTCGCGACTGCCTTCTGTATGCCGCGGCGCAGCACCATCGGATTAGCGCCAGCGGTCACGTTCTTCATGCCCTCGTGGATGAACGCCTGCGCAAGAAGCGTAGCCGTCGTCGTGCCGTCGCCGGCAGCGTCGTTCGTCTTCGTAGCGACCTCTTTTACGAGCTGCGCGCCCGTGTTCTCGGCCGGATCCTCGAGCTCGATCTCCTTCGCTATCGTAACGCCGTCGTTGATGATGAGCGGCGAGCCGTATTTCTTGTCGAGTACGACGTTTCTGCCCTTCGGGCCGAGCGTTATCTTGACTGTGTCGGCGAGCTTATCAACGCCCGCGAGCAGCGCGGATCTTGCCTCGCTGCCGTAAAGAATGTTCTTTGCCATGATTTTTACTCCTTAACTTAATGATAGAATGTCTTCTCAGCCGATTTTCGCGAGAATGTCGCCCTGACGGACGATGTTGTATTCTACGCCGTCGATCTTTATCTCGGTGCCCGCGTACTTGCTGATGATGACGCGGTCGCCGACCGCGCTGACCATAGCGGTTTCTTTGCCGTCTACCTCGCCGCCGGGACCGACAGCGACGACCTCGAATACCTGCGGTTTCTCCTTTGCGGAGCCGGGCAGTATGATGCCGGCGGCAGTCGTTTCCTCGACCTCCGTTGCCTTTACGACGACCTTGTCAAAAAGCGGAATGATGTTCATTTGTTTTGCCTCCTTCTGAACATTTATGTAATACTATGTATAAGCCATGTAAGTTTAGCACTCAAGCACTTCGAGTGCTAATTCTTACGTGTACTATTTTATATAAGTATGCGTAAAAAATCAACCCCTTTATCGCCGTCATTTTCTACATAAAATCGCAAAAGTTATGTTATATTTTGTATATTTTGAAAACGATATACTTTTCGCCTTCAGACCGTTTCACCTCTCCCCGATACTTGACAAAATGCGCGCCGTACTGTATAATAAACGCAGTCAAAAAAGGATAAGAGGCGGGAAGATGAGAAAGTAAGCGATTTGCAGCACAGCGCGAAAAGGCACACTGCGGTGCCGCCTTTTCCGCGCGCCGAAAATTCGGCATGCGATCGCTTACGGTACGCGCGCACGGCGCGTTTCTCATCACGCCTTTTTGTGTTTACGATGTTTCCGTTTGCGCGCATGCATTAGATGTGTCAGAAAGGAAACTTTTTTATATGCTTGAATTACAAAATATATCGCTCACACTGAAAAAGGACTCGCGCCCGCTCATCGAAAATTTCTCCTTCACGCTCGAGCGCGGCGACGCCGCCGCGCTCATCGGCGAGGAAGGAAACGGGAAGTCGACGCTTCTGCGCTTTTTGTTCAACGAGCACTCCGTCGACGGTTACTGCGAATACTCGGGCAGCGTCGTAAAGCGCGGACGCGTCGCGTATCTGCCGCAGATACCGGACGAAAAAACGATGTCGTCGACGCTGCGCGCATACTTTTCCGACGTCGAAGCATACGTCGCCGAGAGCGCGCTGTCGCGTCTCGGAATGACGCCGGGGCTCACGTCGTCGGAGCGCACATTGTCGACACTGTCGGGCGGCGAACGCGTAAAGGTGCAGATAGCGCATATCATCGCGGAGGAGCCCGACGTGCTGCTGCTCGACGAGCCGACCAACGACCTCGACGCGGACACGCTCGTCATGCTCGAGGACTTCATCAACGACAGTACGCGCCGCCGAAAATACGCGATAATGTACGTCACACACGACGAAAAGCTCGTCGAGAATACGGCGAACGTCATCGTCCACATGGAGCAGCTCATAAGGAAAACAAAGTGCCGCGTCACAGTCGCGCGATGCGGGTACCGCGAATACATGGAGCGCCGCGACAGCGACTTCGAGCGCCACACGCAGATAGCGCAGAAGCAGCGTGACGACTACGACAAGAAAATGGAGCGCTGGCGGCAGATATACGAGCGCGTCGACCACGATCAGCGCACGATATCGCGCGGCGACCCGAGCGGCGGGCGGCTGCTCAAAAAGAAGATGCATTCCGTTATAGCGACGGGAAAGCGCTTCGAGCGCGAACGCGAGGATTTTCTCGACTTTCCCGAGCGCGAGGACGCCATAATCACGCGCTTCGACGAGTCGGTCACGGTGCCGGCGGGCAAACGCGTACTCGACATATCGATGCCGGAGCTGACGGCGGGAGATCGCGTGCTCGCTAAAAACGTCTCGCTGACAGTCACGGGCGGCGAGCACGTCTGCATCACAGGCAGAAACGGCGCGGGCAAGTCGACGCTTTTGTCGGTGATATGGGACGAGCTTCGCGAACGGCGCGACGTCACCGCCGCCTACATGCCGCAGAATTACGGCGACGTCCTCGACTTCTCGCTGACGCCGACCGAGCATCTCGCCGCCAACTACAAAAAAGACGACATAACGCGTGCGCGTACATATCTCGGCGCGATGCTGTTCACGCACGGGGAAATGCTCTCGCCGATCGGCACGCTGTCGGGCGGACAGCGCGCGAAGCTGCTCTTCCTCGACATGGTGCTGCGCGGCGCGAACGTGCTCGTCCTCGACGAGCCGACGCGCAATTTCAGTCCGCTGTCGTCGCCCGTCGTAACGCGCGCCATACGGGATTTCCGCGGCTGCGTCATCGCGGTGTCGCATGACAGACGCTTTGTCGAATCGTGCGACCGCGTGTACACGCTGACCGCCGACGGGCTCCGCATGTCATGAACGGCTCTGCGGCTCTGCAAATCCACCGCCGCAGTTTCACCACACTTTTCGCTTCGCGAAAAGTGTGGTGAAACTATTGCCGCTTATCTCACCCCAACATCTTTCCCCACGTCGCCGCGCCGCAGCTCCCGTCGACGTCGAGACCGCTCGCACGCTGATACGCCTTTATCGCCGCCTCGGTAGCGGCCCCGCACGAGCCGTCAACATCAAGTCCCGCGCCCGCGCGCATATTCAGCAGCGCCTGCACCGCGCGCACAGCGTCGCTCTTGACGCCGCGCTTCACTACCTCGACCGCCACGTTCACACGCTTCGCCTCTGCTGCATCCGGCACACTCGGCGCGGGAGCGCCGAGCAGCGCCACCACATCGTCACGCACCGTCTCCATCGACTTGCCGTAACGGTCGAACCATTCGTACACGTCGCTGTGATCGCTGCCGAGACCGAGCCTGTAACTGTCCTTGTGACACAGCACCGTCGGAACCGTCACGCCGTTATAGCTCACAGTCCCCTTCGGGTCGATGCCGTACATCCGGCACAGATACGCGGTCAGCTCGCACGCCTCATCGTACACACGCGCAAAATACTCTGGGTCGTTCATGTCGTCCTCACATATCTCGAACTGTATCCACCCGTTGTTGCACGAACCCTTTTTGCCGCTGCCGCACCCCCACGGCTTGTAGTCCCACGGCATGACCTGCACCGATGCGACGCCGCCGTCCGCTAACTGCCCGATCCACGCATTCATGCCCGCCTGCCGCTCCTTGTGGTTCCAGTCGTTGTTGTACCTGTTCTTCCCGAGCAGCGCGAGCAGACGCTCACGGTCCGGCGCGTCGTCGTCGGGCTGCACGTACCGCTTCAGCGTCGGATTATTCGCCCCCGTGCTGTGCCACAACACGCCGCGCACCGTCATCTTCTTCGTGCCGCGGTAGCATGTGCTCTGCGTCATCATGCACAAAAGCGGCATATTCGATTCACTGTATTTCATCGTCACTTTTCTCCTTCTTGTTCAAAACATCTATTGCTTTCGTTATCGCCGACGGTATCGGCACGCCCATCAGCCCCGCATTCTCGATGATGCTTATCGTCTCATTCGCGATGAACGCCGTCACGACGCCGTCGCGGACAAAGTTGACACCGAGCACAATGTCGAGACGCGCCGCGACGAGCACCACGAGCAGTATCGCACCCTTGCGGCAAAGTCCTTTCCATCCGGCACGGCTTTCGAGCGCGCCGTTTTCTGATTTCCTCGACTTGTGGAACACGCCCGCAACGACGAGCCCGGTCACATAGTCGACGGCCATGAATATGCACAGCGTCGCAACAGCCGCATCCCAGCCTCCGAGCAGCGCCGCGACAGCTCCGCCGAAAACTCCGATAACACTAAGTATTATATGCTTCATCTTTATCCTCTCCTTTCGCCTCAAACACCTATCAAAAAGAACGGACGAACCCCAAAAGAGCCGGTCGCACGGAGACGGCTCGCGTTGCCGTTCATATCCGCAAAGCAGAAATACATCGCAGAGCAAACGTCCTGTAACCAAATATTATACCCGCGCACCGTTATAATGTCGGGGCGCATGCGGAAGATGGGGAGCTGCGTCTTAAACGTCGTATATATGTCCGGCACGGTCACACCGTCATTCGCGACCGACGCATAAATATTCGTGCCGTAGCACATGATCTCCGTCATAAGCTCAACAGAGCAAGCCTCCCAAACATAGCCGGACGGGTGTCCGTCGGTGACGGCGTTCGTCAGCAGTGCCCTATACGTAAGCACATGCTCCGGGAACGCGGCGTTTATCGTCTCCTTCGCCTCGGCGAGATCCTGCGTCCTCATCTGTGAGAGCGCATAGCCGCCCTCGGTCGTGTCCGTGCCGTTCATCTGAGCATTGTAGAGACACTTCTCGGGAATTATGATCGCATGATGCTTTGTCAGTGCCACATCTCCGGTATTATATAGATAGTCAAATCCCGCGATAAGCCAGTTTACGCCGTTTATCGTCCAAAAGTCGCCGACATACATATCGTCGAACGTGCCCGACGATATCGCCGCATACTGCGCATCCGTCACCGATATGCCGAGATACTTTCCGCGATATATGCTGTTGTGAAATCCCGCGCCGCTCCATGATGTAACAATATCCTCCGGCGCCGGCGTCCAAATGGGATTAGCGACAGCACCACGCTCCATTTTTATTTTTGTAATAGTGCTCGCAGCAGGAGTACTCTGCTCTAAAGCGTATATGCGGAGCAGGTTCCTGATAATTCCGCCGCCTGTCTTCCATGCATTGATCTTGCCGGTAACCTTGTATACCCCGTCTGCAATCAGTTCCAGTGTACCGAGAGGGTCACTGTCAGATGAGATAAACGCCGAAAACCACTTTTTACCCTCTCCGAGCTTGCCCCATATCGTTACCGTGTACGTTTCGCCAAGCTGTATTTCTTCCGTCAGCGCATATATATGCGTCATATAATTTGCGTTCGTATACTCCACGCCGCTGCCGAGCACAAGATTCACTCCCTGCGTGTCGCCCGCCGCTATCGCCTCCGTCACCGCACGCTGCGACATAACGACGTCGCTGCCCTCGCCGACCTCCTGCACGACCGCGGACTTGTCTAACTTCGAGTCCGCAACGGCTCGCGCCACCTCCGCCGCACTGTTCGCGTACGATGCCGCCTCATTCGCCGATGCCGCCGCATCGTTGGCAGTTCCGACTGCCGACAGCGCCGCACCTGCCGCTTCATTCGCCGCCGATGCCGCATTGTTCGCGGCGCTCGCAGCCGCACCGGCCGCACCCGCCGCCTCGCGGCACTCGACGACGAGCTCCGCGAGCACGTCGACTCTTTCGTCGTTCTCGATGTCGCCGTCCGTCACCTCGGCGGGCTCGACGTCGACGAAGAACGTCGTCGAGGTGAGCCTTTCGCCGTCACCACCGAGCACGGAAATGCTGCACTTGAGGACCCCCGCACATTCGAGCATCCACTTCGTAAGCGGCGCCGTGACCGTGCCGTCGCCGTTTACGGTGCAGAAGAACGACTTCGACGCCCCGTCGGGACGCGACGCGTTTATGACCGCCTCCGCATCCTGCGCCACCGTTATCTTCGTGCCGCCCGAGCACACCGTCACGCGCAAAAACCTCGACTTCGCGTCGCCTTGCTTCGCGACCACCGCCTCCCCCGCGCGCTTCTTCTGTACGTCTATGTTTATATTTTTTATTGCTTCTGTCATTTTCCCTCCATGTTTTATTTGTAAAATTTCTATCGTTTCGACTCCCCGCACGTCGAAACACTTATATTCATTCATTTTCATAGTATAATAGGCGTGTAGATCTTTCTCCTACACGCCTATATTATACCACAAATTTTGTGAATTGTCAAGTACTTTTCACAAATTTACGATTTTTTCATATTTTTTCTGTAACATTATGTGATATCGCTATTATACATTATTACAAAAAAATGCTTGACAAGATCGACCGCCAACCTGCTCCGACGCTTTATTACTATAAATGAGTCCATACGACAAAACCGAGCCGACGGACACAGTCCGCCGACTCGGCTCGATTTGTTTAATTTTTCACTGCCGCTGCAATTACATCGCGGGACCGGTCGCGGACGGCGCGTAAACTCTCGCTGCAAGCTCCTGATTCAGCGCGTAGAGTCCCTTCGCATCGTTGCCGAACAGCTTCATCTTCTTGACCATGTCGTCGGCGTTCGTCTCTTCTTCACCCTGCTCCTTGACGAACCAGTCGAGGAACTGCATCGTTCTGTAATCCTTCTGCTCAAACGCCTCGTGATAGATGTCGGTGATGAGCGAGGTCACGTACTGCTCGTGCTCATAGCCCGCTTCGAGCGGGTCGAGATGCGTTTTGAACACCTTGTCGGGCTTGTCGATAGCGTTGAATTCGACTCTAACGCCGTTGTTTATGAGATAGCGGCGGATCATGAGCGCGTGGTCGCGCTCCTCCTGCGCCTGCACCTCGTACCAATGAGCGAATCCGTCGAGCCCCTCGTCGGCGTAGTAGTTGGCGAAATCAAGATAAAGATAAGCGGAGTAGAGCTCCTTGCCTATCTGGTCGTTGAGCATGTCGGAAATTTTTTTGTTAAGCATATTATTACCTCTTTTCCTTGCCGACATTATAACTCCGTGAAAAAGAAAAATCAATAGCTTTCGGTAATATTTTGCCGACGAATTCCTCGCCTTTGACCGCGTGGACGGCCGGGTATGGTTCGACGCGGTACGAAACACCGAACGCTGTGCCGCCTGCGTCGAACGCATGAGGAAAGCGTGTTTTATACAAATGGCGAAAATAAGCGCGTAATTTTACACAAACGCATAATATATTCTGTCATCCCTGCCGAGCCTTGACCACACACATCGCGGGCTTGCCGGACGTGGGCGCGAGTCTGCCGCGCCTGCACAGCTCGGCGACTGTCAGATCGATGCAGTCAAAGCCGCCGTTGAGCGCGAACACGTACTCGGCTGTCTTTTTTATATGCTCGGGCGCATAGTCGACGGCGGCGGCGACCGTCTTCTCGTATAGCTCCGTCATCGCACGAACGCAGTCGGCGAGCATGACGCGTATGCGGTCGTATTCATCGTTCGTGTATACAGCGAACGACGGTCCGCCGTCCTTTACGTAGCCGTGCTCCGTCATGTATTCGCGCCACCTCTGCGGCAGCGCTCGGAATCCGCCGCATGCGACAGCAACTGCGGGATCGAGCTCAATTCCCATATAGTTCTGGACTTCCGAAAGCTGCGCGAAATTCATCGCAATGACGCTGCCTCTGCCGTCCGTCGAAATCGAGCCGTTGTAGATGCCGTGTATGGAGTTGCCGATGGCATCTTCGTCCCCGTCGCTGCTGCGTCCCCAAACGACGCCGTGACCGCCCCCACCGTTGACGAGCGAGTATGCGCCGCCGCTCGGGAGCTCTGCCATATTCCTGTCGCATTCGAGCAGCGTGAAGTGCATCGTAAACAGTATCTTCTGCCAGCGCGCGGTGTTTTCGTCCGCGAACCTGTCCACAAACGCGCGTTCAAACTCGTCTGACGCGTTCATTATGCGCTCTGCCGTTTCTTTGACCGTGCTCTCTATGCTTTCGATCACGGCGCGTCTGCAGTCGGAGGTGATAATGGGGATATTCGTGCGGTACTTGCCGTCCTTCGTTTCGATCAAATACTTCCTTTCGAGCAGCACCGCGATCTCGTCCTCGAGATACGGCATCGATACGCCGAGTTCGAGACTTATCTCCTGCGCCGTCACCGCCGACCAGTACGCGGCAAGAAGTATGTTGCCCTTGATCTTGCGGCGCCGGAACTCGCGGTATTCGTTGTCGTCGCCCGCACGGTCGCCCCAGAAGTCGATCTCGAATCTGTGCGGACGGTAGCTTTTTTCCCCGTAAAGTCTTTCCATGTCCATTCCCTCTCTTAAAATGTTCCTCGCACGGAAAAGGCAGTATTTCACCATGTCGGAGCTCATACCGAGACGCTTTGCGATCTCGGCGCACGTTTTGCCGTCCATGTAGTGCATAACGACGACCTCGCGGTAGCGGCGCGACAGAAGCGACAGCTCGCGGCGAAGCGCCGCGATGCTCTCGCGCTTTATCATTCCGTCGAGCGCGGACACCTCGCCGTTCGCATGATCTTCGGCGTCGTCGAGCGAGGCGACTCTTTTACGCTGCCGCGTCTTTTTGCGGATATAGTCCGCGTAAACGTGCTCCGCCGTCGACCACATGTAGGCGTAGAACTTGTCCGGGTCCTCGAGCTTGTCCGCCGAGCGGACGAGCTGATACAGTATGTCGCTCGTCAGCTCCTCGGCTTCGTTTACGTCTTGCAGACGCGTAAGTGAAAAACCGAACACGGTCTTCATGTTCTCTGTCAGAAGCTCCGTTATTCGTTCGCTCTCCATGTGATGCTCCTTTTTCCGTCTTGTTTGTTTCGGGCGCCCTCACTTATACAGTCGACGAAGCCGGGGAACGGTTAGGGGGAAAATGAAAAATTTTCGCTAAAATCTCACGTATATATACAGCCTGCCGTCCGAGAACCCGGCGTCCACCGTCCCGCCCATCCGCTCGGCGAGCGAACGCGCTATCGACAGTCCGAGACCCGTCGAGCCGCGCGCCGCTTCGACGGTGTAGAACCTGTCGAACAGCCTCCCGACCTGCACTTCGTCGAGTTTGGGCGCGCTGTTGGAGAAAACGGCGTCGCCGGACGGCGACATCTCGATACACAGGTCGCCGCCGCTGTATTTTACCGCGTTTCCGATGAGATTTGAATATATGCGCGACAGCGCCGCCCTGTCGGCAGAGACGTACGCCTTCGACTCCGGCAGCTTTATGACGGGCTCGATGCCGCGCTCCTTCAGCTTCGTGTAAAACGACGCCGCACATTCTGTCAGCACGTCGTCTGCGGCGACGCGTTCGAGCTGCAGCGGCTCGCGCTCCGACATGACGACAGAGTAACGGAAAAGCTCCTCCGTCAGCTGCTTCATGTAATCGGCGCGCTCGGCGATTATGTCCGCGTACCGCTCCGCGTCCTCCGACAGCGGCTCCGCGCGCAAAAGCTCCACGTACCCGCATATAGACGTCAGCGGCGTACGTATGTCGTGCGACACGTTCGTTATCGCGTCCTTCAGTTCCGCGTCGCCCTGCGTGTACCTTTGGCGCTGACGGCGCAGCTCCCGAAGCTGTACGTTCACCGACGCGGCGAGCGCGCGCATGTGGCGGTCGCGGCTCGAAATGTCAACAAGCGTGTTCGTATCGGTCACAAGTCTGTCCGAAAACGACTCCGCGATCTCGTCCGCGGACCGCTGCATGAGGCGGAGCTTTATCACCAAAATGACGACAGCGGCGAGCGCGCATATCGTGACGATCGGCTGGTACGACATATTTTTACCTCAGATCTTTCTTTTCAAATACCATAACGCCGACAATCGCGGCTATCAAAAATATCCCCGCGCTGTACGCCATCATGAGCACGGGACGCTGTGCCGTCACAAGCGCGTAGTGACCGCTTTGACCGCCCGGGGACGCGTCGTCGAGGAACTCCAAAACGTCGCGCACGGGTCCGGGCGCGATGTAATCGGGATTGTCAAATACGTTCACGTCGGGCTCGCCGCTCGACGTTATGCCGTATCCGTACGACTTCGGTCCTTCGGCGAGCTTATCGTTGATGTAGCTACCCGAAACGATGAGCATGAACGCGATCAATATCACGGCGACCGACGAGACCGTGCGGTTCGGCAGCAGCATCATGACGAGCGTGTGTATCGACGCGTAGGCGAGCGACATGACGATCACGCCGAAAACGAGCATCGCGGCGTCGACACCTCTCGTCCGCAGTCCGCCGCAGAGCGGCACGCCGAGCGCTACCCCCACAAAGACGCCGACAGCGCACATAAAAACGGCGGCGAGCGAGGACACGCACAGATTCGATATATACACGTCGCGGCGGCGGCACCCGGTGATTATTTTGTTTCTCATCGTGCCGTCGCCGTATTCGGGGCCGATCAAAAACGCGGTCACTACGGCGGACAAAAGTCCCGCGGGAAATGCGAAGTAGAAAAACACACTGTCGAGCGCCCTTCCATCATATCGGCAGTTGATGATCTCCCCCGCCTCAAAAGCAGCCATGACGATGCATGCGAGCCAAAATATTTTGCACCGCAAAAGGCGCGACAGCCCCGCCGATAAAAGTCTGCTCATCTCCTCACCTCAAGTCTTTCTTTTCAAATACTGCGACGCCGACCGCCGTGACTACCATGAACAGCGCGGCGCTGTACAATATCATCAATGCGGGATGCGGCACCGATTCATTGACGAGGCTCACGAGCTGCCCGCCCGGCAGCGCCGCATCGACAAATTCGAGCGCAGAGCGAAGCGTTCCCGGCGCGATATAATTCCGATTCGGGATAGGCTGGGGTTCTATGACCTCGCCGTTGACGACCATTACGTAAGCGTTCGTCATCTCGGGCGCGGAAAGCCGGTTGTGAATGTAAAAACCGACGGCGAATATCAAGATCGCGGCGACTATGACCGCCACGGACGATACGGTCGAATTCCAGATCAGCATCATGATAACGGTCGATATCGCGGCGACGGAGACGGATATGAAAAACGCGCACGATATCATCACGGCAGCCTTCGCCGCGCCCGTTTCGAATCCGCCGAGGAGCGGCAGTCCGAACGCAAGTCCCGCGATAACGCCCGACGCGCATATCATGACGGCGGCGAGCGCGGACAGGCAGAGATTCGATATATACACGTCGCGGCGGCGCGCGCCCGTCGCGAGCTTGCCGCGTATCGCGCCGTCGTGATGCTCGGGACCGATGAAGAACGCTGCTGCGACCGGGACGAGGAACATGACGCCGAGCATGAACATGAAGAAAATGCTGTCGAGCGACGGAATAATCCCGATGTCTTTTGCGGAGATGTAATTTTCTACTATTGCCACAGCCTCGAACAGAAACGTCGCGGCGCACGATATCCACAGCGACTTCCGCGTCAAAAGACGCACGATGCCGGCATGTAAAAGTTTATTCATATTCTTACCTCAGATCCTTCCGCTTGAAAATGAACGCGCCTAAAACCGTGAACGCGGCAAATTCCGACAAAGCGCAGAGCGGCAGAAGCGTAAGATTCGGCTCCTCCCTTCCCGCAAGCTGATACATCTGCCCCGCAGGGTTTATATCGACGAGCGTCCGGTAGAGTATCCTTTCAGACTCGCTCGGATATCTCGGATTCGGCGCGTATACCCATTCGACCTTGCCGCTCTCAGAGTCTGTCACCGACCCGGTGAGTATCTCCTTATCCTGCCCCAGCACGTTAATGCACGTGAGCGCCGCCATAATGAGCGCGAGCGCGCAGAGAAGCGATGCTACCGCCGCGACTGTTCTGCCCGATACCGTCATCGTGATAAACGTGAAAATGCCCGAATATGCGGCGGACGATGCGAATATGCACCCGAGCAGCGCGAAAAGTCTCGGAAGAGGCATTATTATTCTGCCGAGCAGCGGTATCCCGACCGCAGCCGCGACAGTTATGAATACAACGTATGCATAAAGGCCGACTGCTGTCGTCACTGTCAGGTTCGACACGTATATATCAAATCTTTTATGCCCCGCGGTTATTTTATTTCTGACCGTGCCGTCCGAGTATTCGGCGCCGAGATAGAGACTTGCAAACACAGCCGTTACTATGCCTATGACAGTCGAATAATTGAGCATGAGCTGTCCGACGTCGACAGTCTCGCCCGATAATTTCATGTCTTTATAGCATACAACGCACATAAAAAGCGCGAAGGCGGCGCTGAACGATGTCAGAAGCCAAAATATGCGCGTTTTCCCGAGCCGTGCGAATCCGGCGCGCAAAAGCTTACTCATGCTTGCCGCCTCCGACGAGCGAGATATAGAAGCTCTCGAGGCTCTCGTCCCTCTCCGTCACGGTTAAAAGCTCGCATCCGGACTCCGACAATGCAGACGTTAGCTGCGACACGTTCACCTTCGCGTAAACGTCCGCCGTCGTGTCGGACAGTATCCTATACTCCGTACCCATCGCGTCGAGCGTGCGCGCGAGCGCCTTCGTGTCCGTGACCTCGACGCGCGCACATTTCCTGCACTCGGCATTGAGCTCCTCGGCGCTCATCTCGCGCACGATGCGCCCGTCGTCGATGAAGCCGTAGTGGGTGGCGAGCTTCGACAGCTCGTCGAGTATGTGGCTCGATATGAGCACCGTTATCATGCGCTCGCGGTTGAGGCGCAGTATGAGCTCGCGTATCTCGACGATGCCCT
Source organism: uncultured Clostridia bacterium (assembly GCA_947586625.1). Taxonomy (GTDB): domain Bacteria; phylum Bacillota; class Clostridia; order Oscillospirales; family CAG-272; genus DTU064. The sequence continues at coordinate 41,945 of CANPXS010000002.1, forward strand.
GCGGGTCGAGTCCGTTCGTCGGCTCGTCGAGAATGAGAAGATCGGGATCGCCGCAAAGCGCGACCGCGATGCCGAGACGCTGTCGCATACCTAGCGAGAAGTCGCGCGCCTTTTTCTTTCCCGTGTCCCCGAGTCCTACGAGGCGGAGTATCTCGTCGATGCCGTCGAACGACGGCAGACCGAGTATGCGGTACTGCTGGCGCAGATTGTCCTCCGCCGTCATGTCGCGGTATACGGACGGCGTCTCGACGACGGCGCCGACGCGGCGGCGCGACTTCACTATCGAGCGCTTCGTGCTTGACCGTCCGTAGAGCGTATAGTCCCCCGACGTCGGCGACTGGAGCCCGCACACGATGCGTATCAGCGTCGTCTTGCCCGCGCCGTTTCTGCCGACAAAGCCGTATATCGACCCCTTCGGGACATGCATCGTAAGCCCCGACAGCGCCGTCGACTGCTTGTACATCTTTGTCAGCTTGTTTGTTTCCAGAACGTATTCCAAATCATTTTACCTTCCTTTCGGCTTGATGCGCACATTATATCGCGGAAAGGTTGAGAATTCGGTTAAGACGAAGGTTGAGATTCGGTAAAGATTATAAAATCACACGTTCAGTCTGTATCCGATGCCCCACACGGACTCAACAAGGTCGCGCCCGCATGCGGCGCGCAGCTTCGTGCGCAGGTGCGAGACGTGAGTCTTGAGCGAGCTTTCGGTGCAGTCGGGCGTGTCGTCCGATATGCGGTCGAGAAGCTGCTGCTTTGTTATGACCTGCCCCGCGTTCGCCATCAAAAGGCGCAGTATCGCGTATTCGGTGCGCGTCAGCCTGACAACCTCGCCGCCCGCCTCGACCGTGTGCGTGTCGCCGTCGAGCGTCAAGTCCCCGCAACGCAGCACGCGCGAATTATCGTGACCGCCGTCGCCGCGCAGGCGCACCGCTATGCGCGCGAGAAGCTCCTTTATTTCAAACGGCTTCGTCACATAGTCGACGGCGCCGCCGTAGAGAAGCGACACCTTGCTGTCGACGTCGGCGCGCGCGCTCACGACGATCACCGGTATGCCGCGCGCGTGCGCGAGCAAGTCCTCGCCCGACAGTCCCGGCAGCATCAGGTCGAGCAGTACGAGGTCGGGCGTATGCGACAAAAGATACATCGCCGCCTCCGTCCCCGAATACGCGCGCGACACCGCGTACCCCTCGCGTCCGAGCGTCTCCTCGAGCATATTTCCGATATGAATGTCGTCGTCAACGACGAGTATGTTTTTCATTTATCCGCGACCGCCTTTTCGTTTTTCGCTGCGTATATTATATAATAACGCGCCGCAGAACGTCAAGTCTGCTCCTATCCGCCGTATGCGCCGAAAAAGCTCGATGCAGCCGCATTTTCGATGTTGCATGACGGCGCGCGATATGGTAGAATAAAGCATAGGACAAACGAAAGGAGCTGTTTATTATGGATATGACCGAGCTGCGCGCGCTCTGCGAGACGTGCGGCAAATGCGAGCTTTCAAAGACGCGCACGAACTGCGTCTTCGGCGTCGGCAACGAGCATGCGGAGCTGATGTTCGTCGGCGAGGCGCCCGGCGAGCAGGAGGATCTGTCCGGCATACCGTTCGTGGGGCGCGCGGGCAAGCTGCTCGACTCGTACTTCGACGCCGTCGGCATCGACAGGAACACAGTCTACATCGCCAATATCCTCAAATGCCGTCCGCCCCATAACCGCGACCCGCTGCCCGCCGAACAGGACGCCTGCATCGAATACCTGCGCGAGCAGGTGCGCATAATACGTCCGCGCTTCATAGTCTGTCTCGGACGCATCGCGGCGATGAGACTCATCAAGCCCGATTTCAAAATAACGCAGGAGCACGGAAAATGGTTCCGCAAGGGAAACTTTGAAATGTCGGCGTTTTTCCATCCGTCGGCGCTTTTACGCGACCCGCGCAAAAAAGCCGACATGCTCACCGACATGCAGGTGCTCGCCGAAAAGCTGAACGGAAACGGAGAATCAACATGATCTCTGAAATAATCATCTGCTGTCGGTTCATGAGCACTGCAGCATCAACGTATAAATGAAAAGAATAAATGTTTATATGGTGAAAATTGCAGTTTAAGAATATTAGTAATACGCAAAATAAGGTGGTTAACAGTATGAATATTCATAAAAACTATGATATTTTTGATTTGATCAAATTCATATTATCTATATTTATAGTCTCCCTTCATTCGGGGATAGTGCCGGATATTCTTATTCCGGTCGTGCGCACGGCAGTACCGCTGTTCTTCATAATTTCATCATATCTTCTTTTCAGTAAAAAAGAAAATATGACTGAAATGAAGCGGGGGGGGTTACATTACATAGATTTATCATCAGAAATCTGAAGCTGTATTTTTTCTGGACAGTTGTTTTACTTCCGTTTACAGTTGCTTTCGATATATACACTGATTTGACATCGGAGATAAAATATTCAGTTGTTGAAATAATAATCAATGGCGTACAGCGACTTCTGTTCACTGCATTCCCGGCTTCGTGGTATATAATCGCCTCGGTGATAGCGGCAATAGTCCTTTATTGGATTCCCAAGAAGCATAACAATCTTATTCTAATATTTTCCTTTGCATTATATCTTATATGCTGTGTCAGCAGCAATTACTATTATTTATTTGGAGCAGACAGCGCAGTCATTAAATTTGATTCGATATTTACACTTGTTTTTTACCTGCCGCCATATATCAGCTTTCTTGTTGCATTTATTTGGATGGGTATCGGTAAAGTGTGCGCGGAAAGTGAGTTGGCTATTACTCCTGCTGTAAGGCGAGTAGGGATAGTGGTATCAGCAACAATGCTGTACTTGGAACATTTTGTAACCAGAATCTTTTCTCTATTCAGGGAAAACGATTGTTATATCATGCTTGTTCCACTGTGCTTCTTTATATTCTTAGAGTTAAAGTCGGCTGATAATTTTAAGATAAGAAATGCAATCATTCTCAGAAACATGAGTACCATAATCTATTGCTTACATAAAACCGTAATAGCAATTTGCAGCGGCATTTTAAAATATATTATTCATTTCAGAAGCGCGGTCATTGTTTTTGCATTGACGATTTTAGTCTGTTTGGTCGGCTGCTGTGTGATATTTAAATTGGAACAGAAAAAGTGGTTTGCCTGGTTAAAATATTCGCATTGAACTGACAATATCAATCAAAAGAAAGGAAAAGTGGTGTATTTCGGTTAAATACATCATACAAGGATCAACATGAACATACTTAAAGTATACGAAAGAGAGCATGAAAAAAGGTACTACGTGCAGTCCCTGTCCGAGAGCGTGCATTTCGCGCTGTCGCGTGACGGCGGCGAATTCGCGCCGCTCAACTCGAACGTCGGCGTGCTTTACGCAAAAGCGGAGATATCGGAGCGCAACACGCTGCTCGAGCGCAGACTGCGCGAGCCGCGCATTTATAGGCACGGCGGCGGTTACCGCGTCGCGGCTCGCTATGTGGACTGTGACGGCGCGGAGCCGTACCCGAACATGATGTACGTGTGGGAAACGGCGGATTTCCGCATTTTCGACGACTTGGGGCTCGTCCCGCGCGCAGACGTGCCGGAATCGTCGGACACCATTGAAATATCGGACGCGGAGGCGGACATGATAGCGTGCGCTCTTCCGACCGTGACGTCGGATAAGCCCGCGACATTCCCCCTCATCGAAGGCTTCGCCGACCCCGTTATCATGGCGAGGGACGGCCGCTACTACTTTATCGCGACGAACGATTCGACCGGCGACGTCGGACTGTACGCGTCAGCGTCCGACACTGTCGAGGGACTGTTCGCCGCCGACAATAAACCCGTCTGCATACTGCCCGAGAGCGACGAATGGGACCTGCACAGCACGTTCTGGGCGCCCGAGTTCCACGAGATAGGCGGTGAGCTATATATACTGTTTGCCGTCGGCGGCAGACAGTTCTCGCCGCAGTCGCACATGATGAGATATCTCGGCGGCGACCTGCTCGACCCCGCGTCGTGGGAGCGTCCCGTCCGCGTGCAGAGGCGGAACGGCGAACCGCTCACGACTCGCGGCATCACGCTCGACATGACGCATTTCGCGCTCGGCGGACGCTCGTACCTCGTGTGGTCGGAGCGCTATCACATCGGCTCGCCCGACGATTCGGGCTCGATGCTGTACATAGCCGAAACGGACGCGAAGCGTCCGTGGAGACTTTTGACAGAGCCGCTGCTTCTGTCGCGTCCGCTTTACGCGTGGGAGAATCAGTCGGGGACGATAAACAACGAGGGTCCGTATCCGCTGTTTTGCGGCGGCAAGCTGTATCTCTCGTATTCGGGCGGCGCTGCGGGCGGATTTTCGTATTCGACCGGCTGGCTCGTGCTCGACTGTGACGATGACCCGCTCGAGGTCGAAAACTGGTACAAGGTGCCGTACCCGGTGCTCGCGTCGCAGTACGTGAACGGCGTCGACGGTCCCGGTCACATATCGTTCTTCCGCACGTATGAGTGCGACGTCATGATGGCGTATCACGCGCAGCGTCCCGGTCAGGACGGCAGGCGGTGCTCAGCAGTTTCGCCCGTACACATCGGCGAGGACGGCGTGCCGCGTCTATACCCGCTTTCGTGACGTGCGCGTCCGTTTTCACTGATTCCGCGTGAAAAATCCACATTCATCTCTTGACGTTCGCGCGATTGTATGCTATAATAAACACATAAGAATATCATATCCGAACGGCGGAGGTGAAATTTATGTATTTGGCTATCAATGACGACAAGATCCCCGGCACGGTCGTATACAAGCGCGACATGGACGGCTCGACAGGACTCGACTTTCTCAAGAAGATATTTTTCTTAAAGGACGGCATACTGTTGACGCAGGTGCGCAACGTCTCGGGAGTCGACGGCTCGACGCTGCAAAACTGGGTCAAGCGCGGCTGGATATCGAACACGAAGAATAAGCTTTATTCGATTGACGGCTTCGCCCGCATCATCATAATCAACATGCTGCGCGACACGATGCAGCTCTCGAAGATATCGTTTCTGCTCTCCTACATCAACGGCAGTCCCGACGACCGCTCCGACGACATAATTCCCGAGTCGAAGCTCTACGACTACATCTGCCGCATCACGGACTCGATTCTCGGCGACGATTCTTACGACGACGTAAGACTGCGCGAGCACATCATGTCCTGCATCGAGGAGGACGAGCTCAACCCGCTCATCCCGGACGCGAAGTCGCGTCTTGCAAAGGCGCTCGAGATAATCGTCACCGCGCGCTACGCGGCGATAGTGAAGGAGCATTCGGACGAGCTCTTCGACAATCTGACAAAATAAAATATCAAGGAAAAGGGGGACGCTCTGCGTCCCCCTTTTCTTTTGCCGTTTGCGCGGCGATTTACCGCTTGACAATATCCGACAGCGGTGTATAATTATTTGTTGACATATCAACGTGTTGATCCATCTACCAAAACGGAGGCATGTGTTATGAACGCACGGTTTGAGAATTTCACGACCTCGATACTGAAAATATACAAGCTGATACAGAAGATCAAGCTGCGCGAGATGGAGAGCTTCGGTCTGCGCGCGATCCACGTCATGTGCGTCTCTTATCTCGAGGAAAACAGAGACGGACTCACCGCGGGCGAGCTCGTCAGGCTGACGCTCGAGGACAAAGCGGCGATATCGCGCGCGCTCGGCACGCTGCGCGACGACGGTTACATCGAATACATCACGCGCTCGTACAATTCAAAAGCGCGCCTCACCGATAAGGGCGTCGACCTCGCACGCCTCATAGACGAGAGGATGAGCCTCGCCGTGAACGACGTGGGCGAAGGATTTTTGCCCGACGAAACAAACACCATGTACCGACTGCTCGACACGATAACGGAGCGGCTCGAATCGTACTACGACAGACTGCAAGATGAACGCAATTTATGACGTCAGATCGGGCAGCGGGGCGCGGTACTCGTAGAATATCTCAACATCGTCATCCCTGCGCGGCATGACGACGGTGAATGATATTTTGACGACCTCGTCCGCAACATCCACATGCAGATCGCACACGTACAGCGGCGGCGAAATATCGTCAAAGCTGCCGTCGTCAAAGGCACTGTCATAATTACCGGATCGAAGCTCGGCGAGTATCGCCGCGGCGACGTCGTCGGCGTACGCGTCGGAGGCTGTTTTTATCGACGCGTACATAATTACGCGAGCAGCTGACGCAGTCCCCGTGACGCAAACGACGAGCGCGAGCGTCAGCGCCGCCATCGACTGAATTAGTTCGACGAGCGCGTACCCGCCGTGTTTGTCATTCGCCCGCATAGCGGTAAAGACCGTCCTTATATTCGGCGTAGATTTCGAAAGCAAAGCCGTCGGCTTTTTTGTCGTTGACCCGGACAATGACGACGCCGCGCCTTTCGTCCGCGTCGTCAAGATCACATCGCGCAGCCTCCTCGACGCGCGCAAGCGCCGAGATCGAGCGCGATATCATTATGAGCGCCGCCGCTGAAAGCAGGATCGAGTAAAGCAGCTCGCAAATTATACTGCCGCGGCGGGCGGATATTATTTTGCGCTTCATTTTTCGCACCTCACGATTTTGGAATCCTCGCGCCGCCACACGACGCCGCCCTCAGTCTCGGTCGCGGGAAGGTCGACGCGGAACGCGAACATTTTACATTCTACGACGGCGTGTACTGTGTGATCGTCGTCGAACGATACAGTGCATATCGACGGCGGCAGACGGCTGTCTTCGTCAGTGTAAAACGTCAGATTGAGCGCGCCTTCCTCGAGATCCGACATCTGCGCGAACAGAAAGCGCAGAGTGCTGCCGCCGTCTTCGTCCGTGGCGCTGTCGCGTATCATCATGGCTGATGATACGGCGGATCTGTATGCGAGTTCATATTCAACATAGCGCGTAGATCGCCTTGCAATCGTGCAGAGCATGCACGAAGCGAGCGAGCACAGAAGAAACAGCGTCATGGCCGCGCCGAGCGCGCCTCCGCGAGAGCCTCGCCGCGTAAAAGTCATGATGCGCCTCCCGTCACAATGAGGGCGAATAATGCCGTCGATATCGACGGCGCGAACGGAAACGCGGAGCGGCTGCCGACGCCGCGCGCCGCGCAAAAGACGAGCCCGAACACACACGACAGCGCGACCGCCTTGAACGCCGCGCAAACGCCGAACCACATGCCGATAACGGCGAAAAGCTCAATGTCGCCGCCTCCGAGCGCGTCGGTCTTGTATACGGCTCGCGCAACGCGCGCAAGCGCATACATCGACGCGGCGACGACGGCGGCGCAGATAACGCCGTACAGCGCGCGCTCACATAATTCGGCAAGATTGGTCGAGAAAAACGACGCGCGGATAAAAAAGAGCGCAAATGCCGACGCGGGTATGACGGTCGGTATCAGCATCGTGAGCGTGTCATACATGGCGGCCGCGGTAAACAGCGTCAGGAGCACGCAGAAGAACACTGTCGCGACGGCTGCCCCGTACCTCAGAGACACGGCGGCAAATTCAACGATGCACACAGCGCGCACATCTCGTGCGCCCGGTATCAGCGCGTCAAGCAGAGTTCCCGCCGCCGCCCCCGCTATGGCAAACAACAGCAGTGCTGCAAGGCGCGGCATTTTATTCACCGTTGAGGACAGACAGCCATGAGTTTTCCTCGATTCTTCCGCCCTCGAGGGTCACCGTCAGCGATGTGCCGCGCAGCTTTTCGGAGACTGACTCGATCTCGACGCCGTCGGCGTTCGAGCCGTCGTCGATGACGACGCCCTCTTCGTCTGTATGGGACAAGATGAACAGCGCGCCCTTGCCGTCGACACCGAACGTGTAGGTTATTCGTCCCTTTGCATGGCAGAGCATATACTCCGTGTACGCGAGCGAGGACGACGCGTGCGCGTTCGACATATCGACGGCTTCGCGAGCGCGTTCAAGCTGATGCGCGAACACGGGCATCGCTATCGATGTCAGTATCGCCGTGATGGTGAGCACGACGAGCAGCTCGACGAGGGTAAAACCTCCTGAGCCTTTTTTATTTTCCGTGTTATTTATCATTGCCGCAGAGGCATGATGCGCGTCCGCGGCAGGATCATGTTTCGCTATTTTCATATTTATTCCCTGTATTTTCCGTTTCAGGCGTACGCGTCATAAAATGATGCATAAGCCGTTATTTTGTTGTGCTCCGTCTGATCATATCGACGAGTAAACGGACAGTATAGGCAGATACACGGCGGCGGACGTGAGCGTCACGAGCACGCCGACCGCGATCGTGAGCGCAGGTTCGAGCATCGAGAGCATTTTGTCCGCGCGCCGTCTTGCCTCCGAGCCGCACATTATGCCCGCCGCCTTCATCGCGGACGGCAGCGTACCGCATCTGTCGCCGAGCGCGCAGAGCTCAGCCACCTCGACGGGAAAACATCCCGCCTCGCGCACTGCGTCCGCGAACGGTATGCCGTCTGCAATCTTATCCGATATTGCCGCCGCACATCGCCGCACAGCCTCGTTTTCGACCGAGCGCGCGGCCGCTATGATGGCGTCGCGAAGCGTCATATGCGATGAAAGCAGGATCGAAAGCGTGTCGGCGAACTGCGCCGCCGCGCGCAGCCGGAGCATTTTACCTATAATAGGCAGACGCAGACGAATGAGTGCGAATATAAACGAGAACGTAGATGTCTTTGAAAGAAACAGTACTGCGGCGGCGATACATACGATCGCGACTGCAAAGCTTATGCCGAATGTGCGGCACAGCTCCGACGCGCGTATAAGTGCCCTCGTCACCGGCGGCAGATCGCCGCCGAACGACGAGATGGCGGGTATTATTGCGTACACGGTAAAGGCGGCGACCGCTATCGTCAAAATGAGCATGAAGATCGGGTAGCGGACGGCATCGTTGACCCTTGACTTTACCGCACGTCTTCGTTCGTAATGGTCTGACAAAAGCTCGAAGCTGACGTCGAGACGTCCGCACGCCTCGCCCGCACGCACGGCCTCGACGAACGAGACCGGCAGACGGCGGAAACGGGACATGGCGTCGGCGAGCGAATGTCCGTCGCGCACGCTGTCTGCGCAACAGCTCAAAAAACGGCGCACGGCGCGATTTTTAGTGTCTGCGGCAGCCGTCAACGCGTCTGCAAGCGTCATTCCCGCGCGAAGAAGCATACATACGCGGCGTGAAAGTGTGGAAAGCGCGCCGTCGGACAACGACGCGCGCATGTCGAACGTGTCCTTTATTCTCCGCATGATACCGCCTCGATGCTGTGCTCAAGCATACTGTCCGCGTCAATGAGCTGCGACGGCGCGAACGCTTCGCCGTCGTCCGACACGGCGATGCCGAACGCACCTGTGACTTTATCGCCGCGTCTGCAAAGGCGCTGCACTATAACGGCGCGCAGCGCTCCGTAAAGCGCTCGTTCCGACACGCCGAATGCGGCAAATCTGTCCGGTATCGCGGCGGCACGACGTGCGTGAATAGTCGCAAACGTCAATCTTCCTGTAGACGCGGCGAGCAGCGCGGCATCGGCGGCGTCCCCGGTCCGTATTTCGCCTATGGCGATGACGTCCGGGTCCTGCCGCAGAACGGCGCGTATGGCCGTGTCGAAAGTCACAGGGCCGCTCTCGCTCACATGCGTCTGACATACGCCGTCGAGGTCGTATTCGACAGGGTCCTCAAGCGTTACGACGCTGTTTCCGCCGCGTCTTTGTCCGCGCAGCGCCTCGTACATTGTTGTGGTCTTGCCCGACCCTATCGGACCGGCGATTAGGACGAGCCCGTTTTGCATCTGCATGATACGGGAGAACGATTCCTCGGCGGTCTCGCTCATTCCGAGCGATTTTAGCGGACGCATATCGAGTATGCGAAGCGCAAGCCTTTCGCCGTGGAGAGTGGGAAGCGAGGACACACGCGCGTTGACGAGCACCCCGCCGCAGTCGGCGCGAAGCGCGCCGTCCTGCGGACGACGTCGTTCCGTAACATCCATATCCGCCATCACTTTGACGCGCGATATTATGCGCTGCGCGTCTGTGCCCGAAACGGTATCGATGTCGTGAAGCTCGCCGCGCACGCGCTCGCGTATGCGTATACCGCCGTCAAACGGTTCGAAGTGAATGTCGCTGGCTCCGCGTTCCACGGCTCCGCGCAGTAATGATTCCAATGATGTCGTGTCTTTGTTGTCGTCCATTGTCGTCACCTCCCGTTGCGAGTATATGCGCAAGAGTTAAAGCATGTGCCGCGCCGTACACGATCAAACGGAAAAAGAAAAAGAGAGGCGTCAAAGCCTCTCTTCGGTATATTTTTATACTATTCGTCACCCCTCGACCGTGACGCGGTCGCCGCCGACGTCGAACACCCATACGGGACGGTAAAATCCCTTCGAGTCGAGTTCATAATCGAGTTTGCACGAGGAAACAGTCAGCGTGCCCGCGTCCGCCAAACGCACGCTGCCGCAGAAGCTGCCGCGCTTTATGCGCTCCATCGCCTCCGACTGCGATATGAGCTTCTCGTCGGCGACGTGCTCGCAGTCGGTCATAGCGTTGTCGACGGATTTTATTTGATATGCGCCGTCGTCGTCTGCGGCGACGCGGCAAAGGAGCGTACATGACATACCGCCGCCGCGTTCGAGCTTGAACAGATACCCTTCGTCGTTTTCTTCAAAATCTGCGTCAGACGGCACGTCGATGCCTATCTCGGACAGCAGCGACTCGACTTTTTCCCTGCCGAGCCCGGGCACACTGCCGCTTTCCCAAAAGCCGTACGACGACAACTCGTAGCTGCCGTCCTTCATCTCCACCATAACGCTGCCGACGGTCTGGCACGAGAAATACGCGGCGTTGTCGTAATAATCGACGTAGTAGGCGCCGCTCGCCTCAAGCTCGTCCGTCATGCCGAGACGGGACAAGAGCTCGCGCGCGAGTGTTTCGCAGCCGTCCTTGTCGAGCGAGTGCGCACGGTATACGGGTGCGGTCACACGCTCGTCCGAGAGCGGACATTCTATATTCCATTCGACACCTGACATATCGAGGCGGTACGCGGGCGCGGACGCGAGGTTGCCGTACGGCTGCGCGTAATAGACGATGAAGATTGAGCAGATCGCGAGAACTGCCGCGATCGGAAATTCCGCGTACAGGAGCGCGCGGCGCGCACGGTGAGCGGCGCTTTTTTCGATTGCGGTCAGTATCGCCATCGCGGACATAAGTCCGACGGCGCCGCCGAGTGCGTTGCAGAAGATGTCGTCGACGTCGAACGTGCCGCGCCCAAGGACGAGCTGCGCCGTCTCGATTAGAGACGTCATGGCGAGCACGACGGCGAACGACACATACGTGCGGCGGAACACCTTGAACGACAGCGGCAACAGCGCGCCGAACGGCACGAACATCAGAACATTCAAAAGCACGTTCGCCCACGGCTTGAACTCGAACGTGTTCCACGCTTCGCGCCACGCGCGGAACAGGTGCAGATTGACGGCGGCGCCTTCCTCGGCGCGCAGGAGCGTCAGATACAGTATCGACGCGGTGCAGCCCGCGAGCGCGAGCACGGCGACGGCTCTGCCGAGCGGGAATTTGCGCTTGCCGTGATATTTTACACGAAATATTACGGCAAAAACGGCGACTGCGGCGAGCGCCGCCAAAGCAGCGACAGCAGCAAATGTGAGCGCGCCGCCGAGATGGTCAAGTATATATCTGAGAAAATCGTTCATGTGCGGTCTGTTGTACCCTACTGTAATATGTGATATAGTACACATATGATATACCGACAACTCTTATTTGTCAAGGGAAAGAAGGAAAACTTTTATAAAAAGTTTTTGCGGAAAACGTTTGCGCACCGCGTCAGCGATAAAATGCGTTGCCGCAAACGGGCAACGTGCCGGAGGCTTCCCGGTGTCAAATTCACGAACCGTACTCGTGCGCTGACGGCGCAAACACGGCTGGACACAGACACGACGTTTTGACGGCGATATCGACCCGTCGCGAGGAAGCTGTTATGCCGAAGCGGTAACGCGGTCTGCGCCCTGTTGCCTTTCTTGCCGCCGACTCGATAACATCGACGAACACACGGGAGCCTCTTTCGGGTTCGACAAGGGGGACTTTCTTGCGAGAAAGTCCCCCTTGTCAAAAACCTATTTGCAGGTGTGAAAGACGTCACCACGTCAGATGAACAAAGGTAGCTGCCGGTGGGTGCAGACTGCACGATGAACCGCGGTGAGCGGAAAAGTCAGCTAACGATACGACCTGCGACACGGGATCGTTTTGCGAAAAGTGTGGGAGATACGAGTTATGGCAACGGGCTGTCGATGACGCGAAAAATGAAAAAGTAATACATAATTTTGTGAAAAATGCTTGACAAATCACGAAAAATGTGGTATAATATAGGCAGTCAAGGGGATGAGGCGGTTATAACAGGTGACGGCGCGCGCAGGCATGACAGGGAAGCCTGCAGCGTGCGGCGGGAAAGAAATATTAACAGATTGTAAACTTTGGCATCGGTTATTGATTTACAATCGCGGATTTGATATACTGATATGTGAGTATATGCGTTTTGAGGGGAATTTTACATGAAAAATGTCGGGATATTGAAGAAGGCCGCAGTCTTTGCGTTCGTGCTCGCCGCAGTTGTTGCGCTGTTTGTTTTGACGTCGTGCGGGAAGGGCACGTTCGGCGTGCGCTGCGAGATAGTGGGCGACCACGCCGTTATCGTGCGCTATGTGGGCGAGTCGAAGAACGTGACCGTCGCCGACGAGTACAAGGGCGTTCCGATAACGGAGATCGCGGACGAGGCGTTCGTCGACGAGATCTTCGAGTCGATAACGCTGCCCGACACGATAACGAAAATAGGCAAGGACGCGTTCCGCGGCACGAAGGGCATGACGACTGTCACGCTCGGCGCGGGGCTCGTCGAGATAGGCGAAAACGCGTTTGCGAGCTGCAGCGCGCTCGAAAGCATCAACATTCCCGAGGGCGTCACGACGATAGGCAATATGGCGTTCAGCGAGTGCCGCGCGCTTCGCTCGGTCACGTTCCCGTCGACGCTTGAAAATATCGGCACGCGCATATTCTTCAACTGCACGTCTCTCGAATCGGCGACGCTGCCGACGAAGATAACGACGGCGCCCGACGGTCTGTTCGCCGGATGCTCGTCGCTCAAATCGGTGAAATTCGAAGGCGATGTGACATCAATAGGCGTGAACACGTTCGTCGACTGCGTCTCTCTTTCCGACTTCACTATCCCCTCGACCGTAACATCTATCGGCTCGAGCGCGTTCATGGACTGCGAGTCGCTGCCGTCCGCCGTCGTCCCCGAAGGCGTGACGGAGCTGCCCGAGCACGTATTCTACAAATGCTCGTCGATGACGTCGTGCACGATACCGTCGACGGTGACGTCAATCGGGCGCGAGGCGTTCATATACTGTTCGTCGCTAAAGGAACTTAATATTCCCTCGTCGGTGACCGCTATCGGCGAGGGCGCATTCGAGTCGTGCAAATCGCTCACGTCGGTGACGGTTCCGGAATCTGTAACGGAGCTTGTGCGCAACACATTCAGGGACTGCACGACGCTCGTCGAGATAAATCTTCCCGACACGATGACCACGATGGGGCCGTCCGTGTTCGCCGGATGCCGCTCGCTGCGCGCGTTCACCGTACCGAAGGGCGTTACGACAGTGGCGACGATGCTGTTCACAGACTGTTCGAGCCTTGCCGACCTGACGTTGCACGAGGGCGTCACCGAGATATCGGAGGCGGCGTTCAACGGCTGTGGAAACATCAAGTTCCACGTCCCCGCCGGATCGTTTGCGGAAGCGTGGGCGCAAAGCGAAGGCAAGATGATCGAGACGTATTAAAGCCGACATATATTAAAGGGGGCGTCTGCCCCCTTTTTGTTTTAACGTATGCGCCGTCATTTCCACACGCGCGCCTCGACATACGCCATCATCGAATTGCGGAAATATACTGCGGCGGCAGCCGATGCGAGCGCCGTGAGCACGGCTCCGACCGTGCCGATGCGCAGCGCGGCGAATATCCCGACGGCGGCGATCGCGACGTAGACGGTCACGATGAACGCGATGTGGTCGCGTAGCCATTTGCGCTTGAAGTATGCGGCGCGGTCTTCGACAGTGAACGCGGACGGCGCGGCGTCGTCTGCGTCGGGTTTTGCGGTTGCGCCGTCTGTGTTGATATTTACGTCACCGACAACGCCGCGCGCGTTTATTTTGTCCTCGCCCGCTATGATCTCGTCGACCGTGACCGAAAATGTCGCCGCCAGCGCTTCGAGCATTTCGATATCGGGCATATATGTGCCGCGCTCCCAGCGCGACACTGTCTTATTCGACACGCCGAGGCGCTCGCCGAGCTGCTCCTGCGTCAGTCCTGCCGCGCGTCTGCGCGCCGCTATATAACGTCCCGTTTTTCCCTTGTCCATGTTCCCACCTCCGCGCAAATTGTACCACGCCGTGCGCGCCGCGTCCACCCCATAAACTGAGAATCACGGGACAAAAGCGCGTTTTCCGCGCAAAATGTGAGTTTGTGCGGGGCGGGAACTCCGCCACCGCGTCGTTGGAGAACCGAAATTAAGAGATGTTCGGCGCGTCCGCCCCGACTACGATCTGACCAGATCCTCTGGAAGATATTCCGATACCGTGCAGTTCGGCTTTCCCAAAATATACGCGGCGGCGAGCACCATGTACGCGGCGACGCCGTAATAGGCGCACATCTTGTATCCGCAGACGCGCCTGTCGCGCGACTCGAAAAACTCAACGACGCACCCTTCGAGAAGGAGCAGCAAAAGCTCGTTCAGTCGCGATATGCCGATGCCGGTCCGCTCCGAAAGCTCGCTTTTTGATATGGGATTACACGCGTCGAGCGCGGCGATGAGGCAGAACCCGTCCGGCGATGATATCGCCGAAAGCAGCGCCGATATGTGCTCGTCCGGCATCGTAAATCGCTCGTGCAGCGCGGACTGCACGATGCACGCGACGCCGTCATCGTCCCATATCTTCATGCCGTAGTCGCTTGATATGCGCAGATCGCCGCGGCGCTTGTCCTCCGCCTGTAATTCTTTGTTTCCTGTCTCGATGAAGAAAAGTCCGCGCCACATCTTCCAAAGATCGTCTCCGAGGTCGCGGTGTGCATTCGACTCATATCTGCCCTCTCCCGACTGCGCCCATATGAACTCGTCGCCGAGCTGCTCTATCTTGGACGCGACAGTGTCGATGTCGCCGTCCGACTCTGTGTCGAGCAGTATATCGAGCGAGACGCCGTAGGCGTCGGAGAGGGATTTGAGATTGAAGCAGTCGGGCAGACATTCGCCGCTCTCCCATTTCGACACCGCCTGCGGCGACACACCGACGCGAAAGGCGACGTCCTCCTGCGTCAGCGACAGCTTTTTTCTGTGCATACGCAGTTTTTCACCGAATTTTTCCGTGTCAAACATTTTTTGTTCCTCCGTGATATTATCGCAGCCGGCGTCGGCTTCGATATGATGATACCACGCGAAAATTCAACTATCAATAGTAAATTTGTTGAGACGGATGGTGAAAAATCAACTATAGATTGAGAAACGCTCATATGAAGCCAAACTGCAACAGTTCAAGCGACGGGGCGAAGTGCGCGGCAGTTCGTCGCTGACGCGCCGACCTGCGACACGTTTCCGCTTCGCGGAAATGTGTGTGTAACGTCTTCTCGTTACACTCGAAGCCGTCCTACACTTTTCGCTTCGCGAAAAGTGTGGTGATACTGGTTTGGTGACGTGTTCACTTCGTGGAAAATGCGAGAAAACCGCAGCGAAAAACACCGCGCGTGACTGTTCGCACAGCCGCAGCGCGGTGTTTTTTAGTTAAGGTATTTTCCCTTCGGGAAAAATTATTTGTCGCGGAGCACAACGCCCATCGTTTCGGACAGCGCGCGCAGCATCTTCTGCGCGATCTTGTCCGCCTCCTCGTCGGTGAGCGTTCTGTCCTCGGCGCGCAGCGTCACCCTGATCGACACGCTCTTCTTGCCCGCGCCGACCTGTATGCCGCGGTATACGTCGAACACGACAGCGGACTCGACGAGCTTGCCGCCTGTCTTTATGCATACGTCCTCGATGCTGCCCGCCTCGAGCGATTCGTCGCATACGAAAGAGAAGTCGCGCGCGATAGAGGGATAGCGCGGCAGATGACGGAATTCGAGATGCGTGTCGCGCAGCTCGAATACGCGGTCGATGTCGATCTCGGCGGCAAGGACCTCGCCCGAAAGTCCGTATGCGGCGGTCGTGTCCGGGTGTATCTGACCGAGCACGGCAAGCGTCTCGCCGTCGCGGACGACGGCGGCGCATCTGCCGGGATGATAGGACGGATCGTTCGTGACAGTCGCGAATTTGTACCCCGTCACGCGCGCCATCGAGAGCACGCGCTCGACGATGCCCTTGAGCGTGTAGAAATCGCAGAAATCGTACATTCCGAGCGCAAGCACATGGCGCTCGTCGGGCAGTGTGTCGGGAGACGTGGGGATATAGACGGTGGCGAGCTCGTACATCGCCGCTTGCGGATTTTTGTGGTTCTTATTGTGCGCGAGCACGTCGAGCATCGACGGCAGCGACGTCGTTCTCATGACGCTCGTGTCCTCGCCGAGAGGATTAGATATAACGACCGAATTTCGCTTTTTGTCGTCCGTCGCGAGTCTTATCGCGTCGTAGGCGCGCGGGCTGATGAAGGAGAACGTCTCCGCCTCCCACAGTCCCATGCCGCAAAGGAGCGACTTCACGTTCTCGTCGAACTGCTGGCGCTCCGTCCTGCCGCCCTGCGCCATTCTTATGACGGGCAGCGTCGTCGGGACCTCGTTGTAGCCGTACATTCTTATGACCTCTTCGGCAAGGTCGCTCATGCACTCGACGTCGGCGCGCCACGACGGCACGACGACATAGTCGCCGTCTACCTTGAATGACAGCTTTTCGAGCGCAGACACCATGTATTCGCGCGAGATGTCGACGCCGAGGAACGCGCTTATGCGTTCGGGCTCGAATTTGACTCTGCGCTCCGCGCGCGGCGACGGATATTCGTCTATGACGCCGTCGACGACCTCGCCCGCGCCGAGAAGCTGCACGAGCTCGCATGCGCGCATAAGGGCGGGCATCGCGTTTTCGGGGTCCATGCCCTTTTCGAATCTGCCCGAGCTTTCGGTGCGTATGTTCATCGCCTTCGCCGTTCTGCGGACGGAGACGCCGTTGAAGTTCGCGGACTCGAATATGACGGTCGCGGTCGAGTCCGTTATCTCGCTGTTCGCGCCGCCCATGACGCCCGCGAGGGCGACGGGCTTGTTGTCGTCGGCGATGACGAGCATGGAGGATGTGAGCGGCGTGTCCTCGGACTCGATGTCGAGCGATTTGTAGAGCTCGCCGTCGTGGGCGCGGCGCACGTGGATGTGAGCGCCGTCGAGGCACTTATAGTCGAACGCGTGCATCGGCTGACCGTACTCGAGCATGACGTAGTTCGTGATGTCGACGATGTTGTTTATCGGGCGGACGCCCTCGGCGCGCAGTCTCGCCCTCATCCAGAGCGG
>CANPXS010000003.1 GCA_947586625.1 uncultured Clostridia bacterium
GCATCCGACGCTGAGAAATGGGTCGCGCTGATAAAACAATACTCCCACCCCACAGAGCTGACCGCCGAGCTTCTGAATACTCTGATTGAAAAGATTGTGATTCACGAAGCAACGAAAGACGCAGACGGTATGCGGGAGCAGGAGATCGAGATTTATTACCGTTTCGTCGGTAAAATCGACTGACGGACGGGAAGATACACGCTTATATCCTTAACTAAGTGAAACGGGCAGCGGGATGCCGGACATATCGCAGATAGTCCCGCTCGCGCACGTGTTCGGCGTGTCGACGGATGTGCTGTTCGGCACCGTGGGCGAAAACAATGACGAAATCGAACGCATCATAAAAAGGTCGAGGAGATCGGAGCGCAGTTGTCGCACAGCGAGGAGGAAGAGAACGACAGCCTCTATAAGCAGTGGGGGATATTGGAGAATGCGCTGAAAATATATTCGACGAGCACAAAGCTGCTTATTAAATCGATCGGAACGGGACTGTACTACTCGCTTCGTATCGGCTGGTGCAAGAATGACGAGGTGCTTGTCGAGCGTTCGCGCGCCATCATAAACGAGTGCATACGCGAGGCTAAACTGCTTCGCAATTACAGCGACAACATCGACGACGTCACGTATGCGATGCACCGGCTTATAGACGCGTACAGCCGCACGGGACAGTTTGAACTCACGGTGAGTGAAGCGGAGCGTCTGCCGTGTTCGGCGGTCGGTCTGCGCGGTAGACAGACGGCGGACATTATGGCGAAAAAGGGCGACCGCGACGGCGAGCTCGCGCAGCGGCAGAAGAACGTCTCGCACCTTCTCGAATCCGTTTATATTGAGCTGTTGTCGATGAGTAACGCATATGTCTCACAAGGCAGACACAGGGACGCGTATACGGCGCTTCGCGCATCTTACGACATATATAAAGCCGTATTCGCCGACGAGATCGTGCCGTATTTCGGTCTGTGCAATCTGTACGAGAATATCGCATACGAGTGCATGGAGCTCGGCAGACACGATGAAGCGCTCGACCGGCTCGAGATTTTTTATAAGGTCATGAAAGAACATAACGACAGATGCGGCGCTGTGACGCATCCGAAAACGATGATACTTTCCGGTGAGTCGATCGAGTGGGGAGGCGGCGGACGCGGAACTGCGAGTGTGTGTATGCAGTATACGCTCGAGTTTCAGTGGTTCGACCCGATACGCGATACGGACCGTTTCCGCGAGCTTGTGAGGCTGGCGGACGAGCTTGACGAGTGGAATTAAGGCGTGGGGGAAGCTTTTCTTAAAAGTTTTCCCCACAAAAATTATTTAATTCAAATCCGCCGCGTAAAACCGATTCGCCGTTGACTTTTTTTCCATATATGATATAATTAAACTGTATCAATATGCAAAATAAACGGGTGAAAACAATGACAAGACGTGAGGCGAGAGAGACGGCGATGACGCTTTTATATGAGCGCGCCTGCCGCGCGGATACGGACGCACGCGAGGTCTATGAAAGGTCGCTGTCGCTCCGTGACATCGAGGAAAACGATTATATTAAAGAAGTCTATTTCGGCGTGTGGGACTGCGTCGGCGAGCTTGACGAAAAGATCGCGGGCGCCGCTATCGGGTGGAGCCTCGAGAGAATGTCGAAGGTGACGCTTGCGATACTGCGGCTCGCCGCGTACGAGCTTTATCACATGCCGACGATACCCAAGAGCGTGACGCTCAACGAGGCTGTCGAGCTGTCAAAGCAGTACGACGACGCGCAGGCGTCGCCGTTCGTCAACGGCATACTCAGCCGCATCGCGGAGGATGAAACGATAGAAAAGGTCGCGGTGCCGCGAAAGGGCGGAATGTCGTGACGCATACGGCGGCGCTCGGCATCGACACGAGCAATTACACGACGTCGTTGTCGCTCGTCGTAGACGGCGAGGTGGTATCGAACAGAAAATCGCCGCTGCCTGTCGCGGGCGGTCAGCGCGGACTGCGTCAAAGCGACGCCGTGTTCGCGCATACGAAAAATCTACCTGCTTTGACGGACTTGATCGGAGCCGATATCGCGGCGGCGGGAGTCAAGGTCGACGCGATAGGCGTTTCCCGCGCGCCGCGCGACGGCGGGGAGTCGTATATGCCGTGCTTTCTTGTCGGGATAGCGGCGGCGCATGCGGCGTCGTCGGTCACGGGCGCGCCGATATATGAGTTTTCGCATCAGGCGGGTCACATCACGGCGGCGCTTTACTCCGCCGGACGGCTCGATCTGCTCGACAGTTGCGAGCCGTTTGCGGCGTTCCATGTGTCGGGCGGTACGACGGACGTTACTGTCGTGACGCCGCGCTGCGGCGGTTTCGACGTTGAGCGCGTCGGCGGCAGCGACGACCTGCACGCGGGACAACTCATCGACAGAGTCGGCGTTATGATGGGCATGCGGTTCCCGTGCGGTCCCGAGCTTGAAAAGGCGGCGGCAGACGTGCCCGTGTCGCTGTCCATGAAAACGTCGGTGCGCGGCGTTTACTGTTCGATGTCGGGCGCGGAGAATAAGGCGGCGAAGATATTCCGCGATACCGGCGACGTTTCCGCGGCAGCGTCGTATACGCTCGACTTTGTGACCGCGACGCTCGACAAAATGACGCGCGCCCTGCGCAAGTCGTATGCTACGATACCGATAATATATTCGGGCGGGGTTATGAGCTGCCGCAGGATGCGCGAAACGCTCGGGGCGCGGGACGGCGTATGGTTCGCGGAGCCGGATTTTTCGTCCGACAACGCGGCGGGTACGGCGCTTCTAGCATACAGAAAACATATGGGGAAATGAGCCTATGGAGGATTTTTCTGCGATACCGATGACCATGACGGTCACGGAGCTGAACGAATATATAAAGATGTCGCTTGACGCGAATCCTGTGCTCGGCGACATCTACATCAAGGGAGAAATATCAAATTTCACGAATCACTATAAGACGGGGCATCTTTATTTCACGTTCAAGGACGAGAGTGCGGCGATGAAGGCTGTCATGTTCCGTTCGAGCGCAGTGAAGCTGAAATTCAGACCCGAGAACGGAATGAAGGTCATAGTACACGGCCGCGTAGCGGTGTTCGTGCGCGACGGGCAGTACCAGCTTTACGCGGACGCGATGGAGCCGGACGGCGTCGGCGCGCTCTATATCGCGTTCGAGCAGCTCAAGGCGAAGCTCGAAGCGGAAGGCCTGTTCGCGCCCGAGCGCAAGCGTCCGCTGCCGAAGATACCGACGCGCGTCGGCATCATCACGTCGCCGACGGGCGCGGCGGTCCGCGACATGATAAACATATCGGGACGACGCTTCCCGCTTGCGAAGCTGATACTGTATCCCGCGCTCGTGCAGGGACCTGACGCGCCGCCGCAGCTCATCGCGGGGCTTGATTATTTCAGCCGCACGAAGTCGGCGGACGTCGTTATAATCGGACGCGGCGGCGGCTCGATTGAGGATTTGTGGGCGTTCAACGACGAGGGAGTTGCGAGAGCCGTTGCGAGGTGCGAGGTGCCTGTTATTTCGGCGGTCGGACACGAGACCGATTTCACTATCTGCGACTTTGTCGCCGACAGGCGCGCGCCGACGCCGTCCGCGGCGGCGGAAATTGCGCTGCCGGAGGTCGGCGAGCTCAGACGCAAGCTGCAAAATATCATCACGCACAATTCGCTGTCGCTTTCCAAACTGGCAGAGGTGAAGCGCAGACGCCTCGAGGCGCTGTCGTCGAGGCGGTGTCTGTCGGCGCCGCACGTTCTTATCGACGACAAGCGCATGGCGGCGGTCGCATTGACCGATAAGCTGTCGGCGGCTATGGGGGCGAAGATAGGCGCGGGTAAGCTCGCTCTCGCGGGAGCGTCGTCGAAGCTCGACGCGCTCGCTCCGCTGTCGGTCCTGTCGCGCGGATACTTCGCCGTATACGGCGAGGACGGCGGTATCGTCAAAAGCGTACGCGATGTTAAGACGGGGCAGCGCGTGAAGCTGCGTGCGTCGGACGGTGAGATAGAGGCGTCGGTTACAAAAATAAACGAATATCACGGTGACGGAGAAAAATAAAATGGAAGAAAACGTAAAAGCAAACGCTGAAATGACGTTCGAGGCGGCGATAGCGCGTCTTGAAGAGATAGTGAGAGCGCTCGAAAACGGCAGTACGCCTCTCGACGAAGCGCTTTGCCTGTTTGAGGAGGGCGTGAAGCTTGTAAGGCTCTGCAACGAGCGACTCGACGGCGCGGAGCAGAAGATTAGAATGCTGACGTTCACGCCGGACGGAGATGCCGTCGAATCTGATCTTGTCGAACGGGGATAACGCGAAATGGCATTTTCTATCGGCAATATCGAGGACGTACTCGCTAAAAATGCAGAGCTGATAAACGGTGCGCTCGACAGTCTTTTGCCGCAGGGCGACGCGGGACATTCTATAATTTACGATGCGATGAGATACTCGGCGATGGACGGCGGCAAACGCATACGTCCATATCTGACGCTCGAATTCTGCCGCCTCGCGGGAGGCGACGTTACGGCGGCTTTGCCGTACGCGTGCGCGGTCGAGTGCGTGCATACGTATTCGCTCATACACGACGATTTGCCGTGCATGGACGACGATGATATGAGGCGCGGCAAGCCGACATCGCATAAAAAGTTCGGCGAGGCGAACGCGCTTCTTGCGGGCGACGCGCTTTTGACGTATGCGTTCGGGCTTATCGCGGAAAATCCGTTCGCGGACGCGGAACGAAACGCGCGCGCCGTGTCGGTGCTTGCGTCCGCAGCCGGTCACGACGGCATGATAGGCGGGCAGGTGCTCGACATGATGTATGCGGAGAGGGAAGCGACGCTTGAAGAAATAGTCGAGATGGAGCGCAAAAAGACGGGCGAGCTTATCGCGGCCGCGGTGGCGCTCGGACTTGTCGCGGCGAACGCGCCCGAGGATATGTTCGCGTCGGCGCGGACGTATGCGTTCAACATAGGGTTGTCGTTCCAGCTCATCGACGATATACTCGACGCGGACGCGGGAGACGGCGAGGCGACGGTGATGTCGGTGTTGACGGTCGACGAGGCGAGGGGACTTGCGGCGGAGCTTACGGCGGCGGCGATCGACGCGGTCGTGCGGTACGAGCGCGCGGGCGATCTTGTCGCGCTCGCGAAGTGGCTGCTCCACAGAAATGCATAACGAATGAATATATTCATCTTGATTTTGCGCCGCACCGGTGATATACTGACGGTATATAGTGTATGAGAGCGGACGTTTACCTTTTTGAATACGGCTATGCCGAGAGCCGTGCACGGGCGAAATTTTTGATCGGCGAGGGCGCGGTCGAAATCGACGGCAGACGAATCACAAAACCGTCGTTCGACGTCGACGAAACTGTGACGCACGACGTCAAGATCGATGTGGAGGCGTGTCCTTACGTGAGCGTCGGCGGCATGAAGCTGAAAGCGGCTGTCGACAGATTCAATATCGACGTGTCGGGAAAGCGCTGCCTTGATATCGGCTCGTCGACGGGCGGATTTACGGACTGCCTTTTGCAGCACGGTGCCGCGCATGTGTTCGCTGTCGATTCGGGCGATTCGCAGCTTCACGAAAAGCTGCGCGCCGACGAAAGAGTCACGGTCATGGAGAATACGAACGCGCGCGGACTTTTGCGCGCTGACGTGGGCGTTTTCGACATTGTGACGTGCGACGTATCGTTCATATCGCAAAGGCTCATCGTGCCTGCCGTAGCCGACGTGCTGTCGCCTGTCGGCGAGTTCGTGACGCTTATTAAGCCGCAGTTCGAGCTCGACAGACGCCGCGTCGGAAAGGGCGTCGTGACGGAACCCTCGGACAGGGCAGAGGCGATATTCTCCGTTGCTTGTGAGTGCGCGCGTCACGGACTGTTTATGCGCGCTCTGACGGTGTCGCCCGTCGAGGGCGGCGGCGTGCGCGACAGAAAAGCGCACGGAAACAGGGAGTATATGGCGCTTTTTGACAGAGTCGAACGTGCGGCATTGACTGTCGCGGATGCGCGAGCGTTCGTGCGCGGCGAGGACGAATGTGACGTGAGATTTTTCGCGTAAACGGAGAGAGACGGTATGAAACGACTTGCGGAAATGTGGCGCGACGTCGAGGCGCACGGCGGCGACGTTTTTATGATATCGCCGCCGAGGACGGGACTTTTGCGGACTGCGGCGGTGCTGTTCCTTTCTGAGATGATTATTGTCGGTGCGACAATGAACGTGCTGCTCGCGATAGTGACTGTCCCGGCGATGATGGCGTGGGCGTATTTCTATATCATTTTCTGCAAGGTTTGGGTCTATTATAAATATTCAAAATTTTATCTTGTAGCGTCGCCCGCCGTGTCGGCTCTCTCGGCGGTGGCGATACAGCAGACGATACTCGGCATTTGGGGGAGGTGAACGGTCGTATGGACACGGTCTCGATATTATGGCACAACGGCGCGCCGTCATGCATGATGCGCGACTTCGACTTTGTCGGCGAGCTTGCGCTTTCCGACCTTATCCCGCTTTCAAAGACGCGCACATACGGCGAGGGTGAGCTTCGTCTCGAACCGTTTTTCACGACCGATACTGTGACGCTCTCATGCCGATGCGAGATGTTCTGCGAGCTGCTTGACGACGGCGGGCTTTATGACGGTCTTTCGTCGTGCTTTTCGGCGCTGTCCGATATATGCAGGCTGCGGCAGGAGAAGGAAGCGCCGCACACGAACGAGTCGATGATGTACAGCATAAAAGAGCTCGAAATGTACGTCGACTATGTCGACGGTATGGCGAAGTTATTTTCGGAGCATCCGGCGAAAAGCGAATTTTTGCGCAGACTCGAAGCGGAGATAAAGCGCATCGCGGAGTCGGAGGAATATCCGCGCCTGCGCGCGGAGGTGCAGCGACAGTCGCACGCGGTAAAAAACGCGAAGAGCATCACTATCGGGCTGAACCTCGACGCGCAGCTTCGTCCGCTCGAAGCGGGGGTCGTCAAGGTCAACGAGGTGCAGTATCGGTCGGGTGAGTTTATAGATAAGCTGCTGCGGCTCGATTTTAAGGACGACGAGTTCACATGCTCGGTGCAGCTCTCACCGACCGACAAGAAACTGTCGCAGGAGGAAGCCGCCGCCATGCGGTATGCGGTCAACGGCGCGCTCGGCAAGATATTCTCGTCCGCGCTCGTCTCGTGGGAGCGGACGGTCAGAAAATACGTTATAAGCGGTCTTGACGCGCTGTTCCCGCTGCTGCCCGAGTGGCAGTTCATATCGGCGTGTATGGAAATGCTTCGCGTCCTTCGCGGGTATAAACGTCCGCTGTGCAAGCCGCAGTTCGGCGATCTTGACGAAATAACGGGGCTTTATAATCCGGCGCTCGCTATGTCGGGGCGCGTGCCCGTCGCCAGCGACATCGGATTCGGCGACGAGATAATATATATTCTGACGGGACCGAATCAGGGCGGCAAGTCGGTTTTCACGAAATCGGTCGGACTCGCCTATTCGATGCTGCATCTCGGACTGCCACTGCCGGCGGTGTCAGCCGTGGTGCGTCCGGTCGACGCGATATACGTACACTTCGTCGACAGCAAGTCGGACCGCGCGTATAAAAACGGACGGCTCGCGGGCGAGTGCGAGGAGATAGGAATCATAAACGGGAAGATAACGAAGGACAGTTTGTTTCTGTTCGACGAGGCGTTTTCGAGCACGAGCGCGGACGAGGCTGTCGTGCTCGCATCCGAGATACTGTCCGCGTATGCGGAGATAGGCGTGCGCGGCGTATGCACGACGCATCTGCACGGGCTTTGCAGCATGGCGGACGGAGACGGCGCGTCGTCGCGCATATGCAATCTGACGGCGGTGCTTGCGGGCGAATCGCACGACAGGACGTACCGCATAGAGAAGGGCGGGCGCTACGGTCACAGCTACGCTATGGACATAGCGAAAAAATTCCGTCTGACGCGGGAGGAGATACTCGCAATGCAGAATGACAGAAAAATGCAGGACGGCGGAACATGGGAGGCGGCGTATGAGCATTAAAACGGTCGCGGTTTTGCCGTTCGGCATAGACGATAAAAATGACGCGCGTCTCGGCGCGCTGCTCGGCATGTGCCGCGGCGCGGGAGTCGACGTCGTGATGCTCGACAGTCTCACGCTGCCGGAAAAATGCAGCGGTATATGCGTTGCGGACGATGTGCCGGACGGCGTCGAGCTGATAATCACGCTCGGCGGCGACGGGTCGGTTCTGTACGCAGCCGAGAAGGCGCTGCCGCTCGGCGTGCCGGTGCTCGGAATAAACACGGGCAGGGTCGGATATCTTGCCGAAATATCGGGCGACGATATGGGGTCGCTCAGCGATATACTGCGCGGCGGATATGAGGTCGACGAGCGCATGATGCTGACGGCGGAGATACGATGCGGCGGCAGTGTGACGACGCTTCGCCCCGCGCTCAACGACTACGTTGTGACTAAATCATCTGCGGCGAAGATAGCGGGCATATCGCTGTCGTGCCGCTCGGGCGGCGACGTCTACGACGCCGGAAAATTCGACGCGGACGGCGTTATTTTTGCAACGCCGACGGGCTCGACGGCGTATTCGATGTCGGCGGGCGGTCCGCTCGTCGACCCGTCGATAGACTGCATATGCGTCACGCCGATATGTCCGCATTCGGTCATGTCGCGTCCGTCGATATATTCGACGAGATTTGTTATTGAGTGCGAGGCGGGAGAGTGGAGGCGTTCGGCGCTCGAGCTGTCGCGCGACGGCATGGAGACGGTGGAGCTTGCGGCGGGCGCAGTCGTGACGGTGCGCAAGAGCGAGTTTCGGACGAAGCTCGTCAGAGTGCGCACGGGCGGGTTCACGGGCGTGTTCCGCAGCAAAATGACGGGAAGATAAAAGTGAGCAGATCAAATAATAAAGAAGGAGGACGCGGACGATGAAATCGAAGCGTCAGGGCAAGATACTCGAGATGATAAAGAAATACGATATCGAGACGCAGGACGAGCTTATCGCGCGGCTTGCGGAGGCGGGCATCGGCGCGACGCAGGCGACGATATCGCGCGATATACGCGAGCTGAAGCTGACGAAGGTGACCTCGGAGAGCGGCAAATACAAATACGTCCGCTCAAACGCTCACTCGGGCGTCAGCATGGCGAAATTTAACACGTCGATACTCGAGTCGATAACGAGCGCGGATTATTCGCTCAACGACCTCGTTATTAAAACGATACCGTCGATGGCGTCGGCGATAGCGGCGGGCATCGACGACATGGACATGCGGGAGGTGCTCGGGTGCGTGGCGGGCGACGACTGCGTCATCGTCATAACGCGCACAGAGGAGGACGCGGCGTTTCTGTGCAGGAAGTTCCGCGAGCTTATAAAACTGTGACGGGCGCGGGTTTTGTATGTTGAAGTCGCTGCACATAGAAAATATAGCCGTCATAAAGCGTCTCGACCTTGAGTTTTCGCCGGGCTTCACCGTGTTCACGGGCGAGACGGGCGCGGGCAAATCGGTCATAATCGACGCGATATCGCTCGTGTCGGGCGCGAAGGCGCAGCCGCAGCTGATACGCACGGGCGAGAGCGCGGCGAAGGTGACGGCGCTGTTTACCGATATCGACGAAAGATCCGCCACAGCGATTTCGGCGGCGGGCATAGACGTCGTCGACGGCGAGCTTGAGATAGAGCGCACGGTGACGTCTGACGGCAAGAGCACGGCGCGCATAAACGGCAGGTCGACCTCGCAATCGGCGCTTCGTCGTGCGTCGTCGTATCTGTTGTCGATAAACGGTCAGAGCGAGAGTCTGTCACTTAAAACTCCCGAAGCGCAGCTTGCGCTGATAGACGAATACGCGTGCGACGCGGACGAGCTGTCCGCGTATGCGTCGTCGTATGAGCGGTATGCGGCGGCAAGGTCGTCGCTCGACGAGCTCGAACGTCTGTCGCGCGAGGGCGCGCTCGCTGCCGATCTTTTGTCGTATCAGGTGAAGGAGATAGACGCGGCGAAGCTGAGCGCGGGCGAGGAAGAAGAGCTGACGATGGAGCGTGCGCGCATACGCTCGGGCGAGAAGATAACGAAGCTGGCGAATTTCGTATACCGCGCCGCGTACCAGAACGAAAAGGGCGCGTCGGCGTCGTATCTTGCGGAGCGTGCGGCGTCCGCGATGGAGCAGCTCCGCGAGTATTCACAGAGCGCTGCCGAGGACGCGGAAAAGCTGCGCTCCATATCGTATGAGCTTGAGGACATAGCGCGCAGGACGTATCAGACGTTCGATCTCGGCGGCGCCTCCGACGACGACAGGGAGAGCAGGCTCGAGGAGATCGAGGACCGTCTCGACGCGATAAAAAGACTCGAACGCAAGTACGGGCGCGACATCGAATCAGTGCTTGCCCACCGGGACGAGGCAAAGCGCAAGCTCGACTCGATAGAGAATAACGAGGAGAGGGGTGCGGAGGCGCGCGAGGCGCTCGCCAAAGCCGAGGCGGAGGCGAACGTGTGCGCGGACGCGTTGTCAAATGTGCGCAGGGAAGCGTCCGCGCGCATGACGGAAGAGATATGCGGCGTGCTCGCGGAGCTCGATATGCCGAAGGTCAAAATAGAGGTGCGGTTCACGGATTGTCCGCTTTCGCCGTGCGGACGCGAGACGGCGGAGATATACATCTCCGCGAACGCGGGCGAGGACGTGAAACCGCTCGCGCTTACGGCGAGCGGAGGCGAGCTGTCGCGCGTTATGCTGGCGATAAAGAGCGTGCAGAATGACAGCTCGGGCGAGGGCGCCATCATCTACGACGAGATCGACACGGGCGTGTCGGGGTCGACGTCGGGCAAGATAGGGCGCAAGCTGCGCGACGCGTCGTCGAGGACGCAGATATTATGCGTCACGCATTCGGCGCAGATCGCGGCGCTCGCGGACACGCACCTGTTTGTGCGCAAATCGGAGCGCGACGGCAGGACGGAGACGTCGGTGCGCGAGCTCACGGGTGAGGACAAGATTGACGAGATCGCGCGCATAATAGGCGGCATCAATGTAACGGAGACACAGAAAAAAGCTGCCCGCGAGCTAATCGCCGAGGGCGAATCAAAGTAAAAAAGTAAAGACTGATCGAAAGGAAAACTGTTATGGGAATTTATGAAGAGCTGCGCGCGAGGGGACTTATCGCGCAGGTTACGAACGAGGACGAGATACGCGAGATGTTGAACGCGGGCAAGGCGACGTTCTACATCGGTTTCGACTGCACGGCGGACAGTCTGACCGCGGGTCATTTTATGGCGCTGACGCTGATGAAGCGGCTGCAGCAGGCGGGCAACCGTCCTATCGCGCTTATAGGCGGCGGCACGACGATGATAGGCGACCCGTCGGGACGCTCCGATATGCGGCGTATGCTGACGAAGGAGAACATCGACCACAACGCCGAGTGCTTCCGCCGTCAGATGGAGAAGTTCATCGAGTTCGGACCCGGCAAGGCGATGATGCTCAACAACGCCGACTGGCTAATGGATCTCAACTATATCGAGCTTTTGCGCGAGGTCGGCGCGTGCTTCTCGGTCAACAACATGCTGCGCGCCGAATGCTACAAGCAGCGCATGGAGAAGGGGCTGTCGTTCCTCGAATTCAACTACATGATAATGCAGTCCTACGACTTCTATCATCTCTACAAGACGTACGGCTGCAACATGCAGTTCGGCGGCGACGATCAGTGGTCGAATATGCTCGGCGGTACCGAGCTTATACGCCGCAAGCTCGGCGCGGACGCGCACGCCATGACGATAACGCTGCTGACTGATTCGCAGGGGCACAAGATGGGTAAGACTGCGGGCAACGCCGTATGGCTCGATCCGAACAAGACGAGCCCGTTCGATTTCTACCAATACTGGCGCAACGTGGGCGATGCCGACGTGCTCAAATGCATACGCATGCTGACGTTCCTGCCGCTCGAACAGATAGACGAGATGGACAAGTGGGAAGGCTCAGAACTCAACCGCGCGAAGGAGATACTCGCGTATGAGCTGACAAAGCTCGTACACGGCGTGGACGAGGCCGACAAGGCGCAGGCGGCGGCGAAGTCGGTGTTCGGCGGCGCGGGAACTTCTGAGGACATGCCTACGACGGAGCTGTCGAATGAAGATTTCACCGACGGAAAGATCGGCGTGCTCGACATGATGATAAAGGGCGGGCTTGCGCCGTCGCGCAGAGAGGCGCGGACGCTTGTCGTTCAGGGCGGCGTGCTCCTTGACGGCGAAAAGGTCGCGGACGCGAATATGCAGGTGGAAATTGAGCGTTTCGCGGACGGAGTCGTTATCAAAAAGGGAAAGAAAACATATCATAAATATACGGTAAAATGAAAAAGTACGACACGATACTGTTCGACGCCGACGGGACGCTGTTTGACTTTGACAGTTCCGAGGCGAACGCGGTCGGCGAAGTCCTGACGATATGCGGACTGCCGTCGGACAAAGCGACGGTGGAGCTCTATCACCGCATAAACGATGCGGAATGGAAGGCGCTCGAACGCGGCGAGACGACGCGCGACAGGCTCAAGGTCGACAGATTCGCAAAGCTTAAATCGGCGCTCGCCGAACGCGGCGTTTTGACACCGTCGACGGAGAGGGAGATGTGCGATTTATACGCGGAGCGTCTGTCGCAGCAGTGCATAATGGTAGACGGTGCGGTCGAAGTCTGCGAGAGGCTGTCGCGCACACATTCGCTCTACATCATAACGAACGGCATAACGCACGTTCAGAAAAGCCGCTTTTCGCGCTCGCCGATAACGAAGTATTTCGGAAGAATGTTCATTTCCGATGAGATGGGGTCAGTCAAGCCGGAGCGCAGATTTTTTGAGCTCGTGTTCGATGCGCTCGGCATGACGCCGGACGAAGCGGCGGCGCGCTGTCTCGTCGTCGGCGACTCGCTGACGAGCGACATCAAGGGCGCGGAGGCGGCGGGGCTCGATTCGTGCCTTTACGCTCCGTGCGGAGCTGCTGCGGGCGACGTCACGCCGACATACACGATATCGTCGCTCTACGAACTGTACGGTATACTCGGAGGCTGATTTGGATATAGGATCACTGAAATCGTTTCTCGACGAACGCGCCGATGAATACGAATACACCGCCGATGCGGACGCGTCGGAGCTCACGAGCTTCAGATGCGGCGGCAAGGTCAGACTTGCGGTAAGTCCGAAAAGCATGTGGTCGCTGTGCGCGCTTTTGCGGGCTTTGACGGAGGCATGCATCCGCCACGACGTTATAGGTCTCGGCACGAATGTGCTCGTCGACGATGACGGTTATGACGGCGTGCTTGTGATAACGTCGCTCATGACGGAGCTGACGATCGACGGCGAGATGCTTACAGCCGAGTGCGGGCGCGGCATAACGTCGTGCGCGTCGGCGGCGCAGAAGGCGGGGCTGTCGGGATTTTCGTTCGCGTACGGCATACCGGGCAGCGTAGGCGGCGCGGTCGCGATGAACGCGGGCGCGTACGGCGGCGAGATATCGGATATAATATTGTCGGCAGACTGCTGGGACGTCGGAGAACGGCGAATAGTCACGCTTGACCGCGGCGCACTGTCGCTCGGCTACCGCGACAGCGTTATAAGGCGCGGCGGGCTCGTCGTTTTGTCGGCGAAGTTCGGACTGCAAAAAGGCGATCCCGACGCGATATTTGCCGAGATGACGGACTTTATGAACCGCCGCCGCGAGAAGCAGCCGCTTTTGTATCCGAGCGCGGGCAGCGTGTTCAAGCGCGCGCCCGGTCACTTCACAGGCAAGCTGATAGAGGACGCGGGTCTTAAAGGCGTGCGCATCGGCGGCGCAGAGGTATCGGAAAAGCACGCGGGATTCATAATCAACAAAGGCGGCGCGACGGCGGGCGACGTGAAAGCACTCGTCGAGCTCGTGACGTCGCGCGTATATGAAAAGTTCGGCGTTATGCTCGAACGGGAGATAATATATCTATGAGTTCGTATTCGCGTTCGGTCAAATCGGACATGATGGCGGTGAGGCTGAAAAACGACTGCTGCCGCGTTAACACGGCGCGGACGATTTTGACGTGCGCGCCGGAGCTGCGTTTCCGCGACGCGGAGATCGCATCGTATGCGGCGGCGGTATCGGACGGCGTAGATGACTCTGACGTGGGCGAGCTGTGCGACATGTCGCGGCTACGGTGCGCGGGCTGCCGCGCGTCGATACTGCGCGGCATATTCATCGCGTCGGGTTCGGTGTCTGACCCTGCGTCGAAGGAGCTGAATCTCGATTTGTCGTTGCACGGAGAGGCAGCGGACAAGGTAGAGGCTGTCGTGCGCGCGTTCGGATTTGATTTCAGACGGCGCATGAGGCGCGGAAGTGTGGTGCTTTACCTTAAATCCGCGGACGCGATAGGCGGATTTTTCGCCGCCGCGGGAGTAAACCGCGTTCTTTTCGACATATCGAACGCGGGGCTCGTATCGGATGTGGCGAACTTTGTCAACAGGCGCTCGAACGCGGACATGTTCAATCTTCGCCGCGCGACGGACGCGTCGGAGCGCGTCTGCGACGCGATACGCGCGCTCGAATGTGCGGGGCGCCTCGATATGCTCGGCGACGAGCTTTATGAAACGGCGATGCTGCGGCTCGAAAATCCCGAGCTGTCGCTGTCGCAGCTGGCGGCGATATCGCCGACGCATATATCGAAGCCGGCGCTGTCGTCAAGACTGCGGCGGATAGAGGAGATCGCGGCGGAGGCGATGAAGGAATAAGTGAAAAGAAAATGACATCGAATTCGGAGGCGGCTGTGTCATTCGCTTTCGTGAGAAACTTGAAATGGCAAATTTGATCGTTATATGCGGACCGCAGGCTGTCGGCAAAATGAGTGTCGCGGAATCGTTGCGGGACAAGCTGAAATACAATCTGATGCTGAATCACGACAGCATTGAAATATCCGATAAAATTTTCGGGTTCGCAACGCCGGCGCAGAAAGAATTTAACGCCGCTTTCCGCAGGACGGCGTTTGAAACTGCCGTAAAGTACGGCGTTGATTTGATTTTTACTTATGTATGCGCGTTTGAATCGCCTGATGAAAGAAAGTATTTGTCCATATTGGAGCGGCTTTTTACCGAGTCGGGCGGGAATTTTTATTTTGTCGAGTTGAGCGCGGACATAAAAGTACGGCTTTTGCGCAACGAGACGCCGTACAGACTGGAGCGAAAGCCGTCGAAGCGAAACATCGAGTGGAGCCGGGCAAATCTTCTTCGGGACGCGGAGCGGCACAAGCTGAATTCGGACGAGGGAGAGATGTGGTTTGAGAATCATATCAAGATCGACAACACAGATCTTTCGCCGGGCGAGGTCGCAGATATCATAATAGACAAGTACGGTCTTGCCGCAAACGAAAGGGAAGACAGGGAATACCGCTTCGGAGCGGATATATAAGCATGCGCGTACTATACGGCGGCGAAATTTCCGGGGAAATAATATCCGACGTTGAAAAATATATAGTTCACTGAAAATACAAGGGAGGGCGCGCGCGTGGATTTCGTGCATCTTCATTTACACAGCGAATACAGTCTGCTCGACGGCGCGTGCCGCGTCGCCTATATACCGAAGCTCGCAAAAGCGGAGGGACACAGCGCCGTTGCGATAACGGACCACGGCGTCATGTACGGCGTCGTTGAGTTTTACCGCGCGTGCGTCGCGGAAGGGATAAAGCCCATAATCGGATGCGAGGTATACGTCGCGCCGGGGTCGCGGTTCGACAAGGGACCGGGTACGGCGCCGCCGTCGCATCTCGTGCTTTTGTGCAAGAACGAGACGGGATATAAGAACCTCATGCGCATAGTGTCGCTTTCGTGGACGGAGGGATTTTACTCAAAGCCGCGCGTCGACACGGAGCTTTTGCGCGAGTATCACGACGGGCTCATCGCGCTTTCGGCGTGTCTGTCGGGCGCGATACCGCGCGCCGTCGTGTCGGGAGATTACGAATACGCGGAGCGTCTCGCAGTCGAGTATGATGCTATGTTCGGTAGAGGCAGTTTTTATCTTGAACTGCAAAATCACGGCATAGACGAGCAGGAAACTGTGAATGATGCGCTGTGCGACATCGCGGCGCGGACAGGCATACCGCTCGCCGCGACAAACGACGTTCACTATCCGCGCCGTGCCGACGCCGACACGCAGGCGATCCTGACTTGCATCGGCACGAACAGCGTCATAACGGACGGCAGACCGCTCGGGTTTGACACGGACGAGTTTTACTATAAGTCTACGGCGGAGATGGAGCGATTGTTCGGCGGCATCGACGGCGGCAGTCCGATATCGAACACGGTGAAGATAGCGGAGATGTGCTCGCTCGAAATGAAATTCGACAAGCTGTATATGCCGCGCTTTCCGTTCACGAACGGCGTCGATCCGACAAAGTTCCTCACCGACAAGACGTGGGCGGGCCTGCAAGAGCGGGTCGGGCGCGGTCACATCGTATACGACGAAACGTACACGGAGAGCGATTATAGGAGCCGCGTTGAGTACGAGCTGTCGGTCATATCGGGCATGGGATACAGCGAATACTATCTCATCGTCGCCGATTTTATCGCATTTGCGAAGGGGCGCGATATACCGGTCGGACCGGGGCGCGGCAGCGGCGCGGGCAGTCTTGTCGCGTATCTCATCGGAATAACGGACATCGACCCGCTGCGGTTCGGGCTTCTGTTTGAGCGGTTCCTCAATCCGGAGCGCAAGAGCATGCCGGATTTTGACGTCGATTTCTGCTACGACAGGCGCGACGAGGTGATAGAGTATGTGCGCGAAAAGTACGGGCGCGACCACGTTGCGCAGATAATCACGTTCGGCACGATGGCGGCGCGCGCCGCCGTGCGCGACGTCGGGCGTGCGCTCGGCATGGCGTACGGCGACGTCGACCGTGTGGCGCGGCTCATTCCGCGCACGCTCGGTGTGACGCTCGCGGACGCTATGAAGGAGGCGGAGCTGCGCGAGCTATACGACGGCTCGCAGCAGGTGAAAAAGCTCATCGACACGGCGACGGCGATAGAGGGCATGCCGCGCCATGCGTCGACGCACGCGGCGGGCGTCGTTATCACGGGCGAGCTGTTATACGACATCGTTCCGCTGTCGGTCAACGGCGGCATCGTCGTCACTCAGTTCGACATGGACACGGCGGCGCTCGTGGGTCTTGTCAAATTCGATTTTCTCGCACTGCGATATATCACGGTCGTGTATAACGCCGTGCGGAGGATAAAGGAACGCGAACCCGATTTTGATATCGCGCTCATACCGAAGGACGACGCCGACACTATGAAGATGATAGCGTCCGGCGACACGAACGGAGTCTTCCAGCTCGAAAGCCCCGGAATGAAGCGCACGCTGACGGAGCTGTCGCCGGAGTATCTTTCCGATATAATCGCCGCGATAGCGCTGTTCCGACCGGGACCGATGGACAGCATACCGCAGTATGTACAGCGCCGTCACGGCGAGGGAACGCTAAAATACACGCATCCGGCGCTCGTCGAGATATTGCGCGAGACGTACGGCTGCATCGTGTATCAGGAGCAGGTCATGCAGATATTCCGCGACGTCGCGGGATATTCGCTCGCCCGCGCGGACACGGTGCTTCATGCGATGAAAAAGAAAAAGGCCGCCGAGCTCGAAGCGGAGCGCGGCAGCTTCATAGACGGCGCCGTCGAGCGCGGCATGACGCGTGAGGAGGCAAACGGGCTTTTCGACGATATGGCGTCGTTTTCGAGTTACGCGTTCAACAAGAGCCATGCGGCAGCGTATGCGGTCGTCGCGTACGAGACGGCGTATCTGAAGCGCCATTACAAAAAGGAGTATTTCGCGTCGCTGCTCGACTCGGTGCTCGGCTGGGAGTCGTCGACGGCGGAATATATCGCCGAATGTGAAAGAAGCGGCATCGCGGTCGTGCCGCCGAATATAAACGAGAGCCGCGCCGATTACACTGTCGGCGATTACGGCATAAGGTACGGCCTTGCCGCGCTCAAGGGGCTCGGCAGGCAGTTCATAGACGAGATAGTGCGCGAGCGCACAGAAAACGGACCGTTCAAGTCGTTCTCGGATTTTGCTGAGCGCATGGCGGAGCACGACATGAACAAGCGTCAGGTAGAGGCGCTCATCAAGAGCGGCGCGTTCGACATGCTCGGTCAGAGGCGGTCGCAGCTTCTTATGTCATATGAGGAGATAATCGACGGCGTACACGACAAACAGCGCAGAGGCGTGTCGGGTCAGCTCGATATGTTTGCTGCGGCGAGGTCGGAGGGGACGGCGGCTCCCGAATTCGTTTACCCCGATGTGCCGGAGCTGCCGCGCGCGAAGCTGCTCGAACTCGAAAAGGAAGTGTCGGGCATGTACTTTTCGGGCCACATACTCGACGACTATGAAAAGGAATGTGAAGATGTCGAGCATGAGCCGATAGCGGCGATATCGGGCGGCGGAAACGGCGGCATTGACGAAAACGACGACGGCGGGGAAGAAAGCGATGATGCCGGTGACGGTGCGCGCAGCCGCGACGGCGAAAAGGTCACGCTGATAGGGATAATAACGAAGCGAACGCCGAAGCAGACGCGGCGCGGCGAGCAGATGATGTTCCTCGTGCTCCAGGATAAAACGGGCGAGATAGAGGTCGTCGTGTTCCCACGTATGCTGCACGAATACATGGATGTGATAATGTCGGACGCGCCGATCACGGTGTCGGGCGAAGTCTCGGTCGAGGACGACAAAGCGCCGAAGATACTTCTGAATCACGCGGCGACGCTCGTCTCCGCGTCGACAGATAAAGTGAAAGCAAATCCGCAGACGATACCGCAGGCGGCGCAGCGTCCTATACATCCGCAGGCGGCGAACGCATTTGTGTCAAAGCTTTATCTGCGCGTTCCAAGCACGTCGAGCGTCGAATATAAGCGCGCGTGCGCGCTCGTAGAGATATTCTGCGGCTATGTGCCCGTGTTCATTTTCGATTCGTCTGTGGGCAAATATACGCGTTTTCACGCGGGTGCGGACATGACGGAGCCGCGGCTTTTATCGGAGCTGTGTCACGTTCTCGGCGAAGAAAACGTCGTTGCGAAACAGTCACGACGTGACGGCGTCGCAGAGTAGCTCGAGCGTCTCAAGATCGCACTCGATTCCGGCAAAAAGCAGCTTCTGAATATCCTCGGGAAGCGTGAAAACGAACACGTCGACGGTGTAGACGGGAGTTTCATTGCCGTCGGCAAAGACGCCTATCTTACCGTCGTGCTCGCGCACGAGAAATGTGTCGGCGTCGACGGTGGCGATCACTTCGAGCGCGTCGCGGTATATGTCGGCGTCGTCGGACGGCACAGACGGCACGACAGTTTCGGTCGCGGAGGCGGGTGTTGTGTCCGGCGCGTTGGCGGCGGCGGTGATCTTCTCGGTTCGCGGCGGGGCGAAGGACGCGGCCAGTATTATAAGGACGGTCAGCAGCAAAAGTTTTTTCATATGCACCTCGGAAAAAAGTATTCGAAAATATTTTTGCCCGATTTTTGAAAATAATCCCGTTCTGTCACAAATTGTTCATAAATTCGGTGTATAATATGCATATACACACATTTGACCTGAAAGGAGGAGTGAACGGCGCATGACGAACAATAAATTCACGACTGCTCTCGGACGCGCGCGTGACAGATTCGTCTCGTATATCGAGGGCGCATACGGGAACGTACATCTCGGCGACGAGCTTATAACGGCGCTCAGCATCGTCGGGCGCGTCATATACACAGTCCTTGCCGTTATCCTCGACATAATAATAACTGTACTTCTTATCTGCGGCATAACGGGCATAATCGTCGTCACCGCGTTCGCTATCTATGTAAAAAACTACATCGACCCGGTGTTTGACGACAACCTCATAGTCGTTCAGTCTGACACGACGTCGCAGCTTTACTACATGGACTATGAGGACCGCGAAAACAGGATAGGCGAGCCTGTCGAGATAGAAGATCAGGTGCTCGTCGGCTCTGAGTACAGCATATGGGCGGACTACAGCCAGTTCCCGCAGGACCTCGTCGACGCCGTTGTCGCGATAGAGGACCAGCGCTTCTGGAGCCATCCGGGCGTCGACTGGTTCCGCACGGCGGCAGCCGCGGCGAATCAGGTGCTGCACATCAAGGCGACGTTCGGCGGCTCGACGATAACGCAGCAGGTCGTCAAAAACGCGACGGGCGACGACGACTTTACGATACAGCGAAAGGTGCAGGAGGTACTGCGCGCGCTCAATCTCGAAAGCAGGCACAGCAAATACGAGATCATCACGATGTATCTGAACATGATACCGCTGTCGCAGAACTGCACGGGTGTGCAGAGCGCAGCGCACACGTATTTCAGCAAGGATGTCAGCGAGCTGTCGCTCATAGAGTGCGCGGCGCTCGCGGCAATACCGAAGTCGCCGTACAAGTATGACCCGCTCCGCCACCCCGAATATAATGCGGAACGTCGGCGCGACGTGCTCGACAAGATGCTCGAGCTCGGCTCCATAACGCGCGCGGAATACGACGAGGCTTACTATGCCGACCTCGATCTCAATATATCGCGTTCGTCGGGTATGACGAGCGTCACGTCGTGGTATACGGACGCCGTCATCGAGGACGTTATAAACGACTACGTGGAGCAGTACGGCGTGTCGCGCGAGCTCGCGAGCATACTGATATATACGTCGGGGTGGAACATCTACACCGTCATGGACCCGGCGCTCCAGGAAACGCTCGAGAATATATATCTCGACGACTCGTATTTCCCCGAGGATGAGACGGGACTTAAACCGCAGTCGGCGGCGATGATAATCGACCCTAAGACGGGCGACATACTCGCCCTCGTCGGCGGCAGGGGAGAGAAGACGCAGAGCCGCGGACTGAATCGCGCGACGCAGTCGCTGCGTCCGAGCGGCTCCTCGATAAAGCCGCTGTCCGTGTACGGCCCCGCGATCGACAAAGGTATCATCAACTGGGCGACGGTGCAGGACGACGTGCCTATCGACTTTACGCTTCGCGACGACGGCACGTACCGCACGTACCCGATAAACTCGACGAATAAATACGAGGGGCTCACGACCGTATACGACGCGTTGCGCAAGTCGACGAACACGATATCGATGCGAACGCTCGGTCTTTTGGGCATCGACGAGTCGTTTTCGTTCCTGCACGATAAAGTGCATATGGAGTCGGTGCTCGACAGCTACGAGACGGCGGCGGGCAATATTCTGACGGACAGGGACAGAGCGCCGCTTGCGCTCGGTCAGTTCACGCTCGGCATCACGGTGCGCGAGATAACGACGGCGTATCAGATATTCGCAAATAAGGGCGTATACAATTATTCGCGCACGTACCTTAACGTGACCGACCAGGAGGGCAACGTCATATTGACGACGGAGAAGCCGAGCGAGGTCGTCATAAGCGAGCAGACGGCGTCGATAATGACGAAGCTGATGGAGGCCGTCATCGACTCAGGTACGGGACGAAAGATAACGATAAAGGATTCGCTCGACGTCGCGGGAAAGACAGGTACGACGAACGCGGACTATGACCGCTGGTTCATCGGTTATTCGCCGTATTATCTGTGCGGCGTATGGTTCGGCTACGACCTCAACCAGACGCTTTCGCAGTTCTCGGTAAACCCCGCCATGACGATATGGGACAGCGTCATGACGGAGATACACAGCGACTTAATATCGGCGGACGCTGCCGGAATCACACCGCTCAAGGAGTTCGAGGACGCGCCTGGACTTGTAAAGGTCACGTACTGCATGGATTCGGGCAAGCTGATGACCGACGCGTGCGAGCACGACCCGCGCGGAAGCCGCGCGCAGACGGGATATTTCACCGCCGATACGGCGCCGACGGAGCCGTGCGACACGCATGTGCTCGTCAACTACGACAAGACGACGAAAGCGGTCGCAAGTCAGTACTGCAAGGGTGAAAATATAGTGCAGTACGGGCTCATACGCGTCGAGAACAGGGTGTTCCCGACGAACGTAAAGGTGACGGACGCGCAGTATACGTGGCGCGCGCTGCCGTCGAACGTCAAGCCTGCGGGAAGCGGAGGCGTGCCGTTCTACAATAACATGCTGCCCGAAGGCATGTACAGCGGCACATCGGGAAAGAGCACGCCGTTCAACAGATTTTGCTTCGAGCATTACGATTTTTCACATTCGTCCGGCATAGACACGTCGTATTTCGGCGCGGGCGAGACGCAGCCGCCGGAGACTGCGCCGCCGACGGTACCGCCCGAGACTGCGCCGCCTACGGTACCGGTCGAGACTTCGCCGCCGACGCAGCCCGATACGTCGCCGCAGGTGGTCGGACCGCCTGTCGGCGAAGACGCGCCGCCTGACGACGGCGATGCTGCCGGAGGCGGTTAAGTGTGAGTTTTAGAATTATTGTGCAACAGATATGAAAAAAGCGAAAAAACTGTTGACACGGCTGTGATTTTGTACTATACTAAAAATAACGAAATCTTCAATTTTATTTCGGAGGGGTTATAAAACCATGAAAAAGAGAACGATCAAACTGATCCTGTTTGCGCTTGTCGCAGTTATGATGATCCCCATGATGGCAGGCTGCGGCGGAGAAAAAATGACCGTTACAGTCGGTGCAAGACTCGGTCAGGACTATATCGACTACATGCTTGACGTTGAGCATGCCGACGACGAGAGCTATACGATCCCCGCCAACGACCGCGTACTCTTGAACGACGTTGAGATCGAGATAGAGTACAACGAGGGCGAGCAGATCAGCGCTCTGCGCGCTATTCAGGAGGCGTGTGCTAACCACGGTCTAGACTGCCTTACGAACGAGGAAGAGACCTCGATGGAAACTCTTAAGACGTACAGCGGCTTCACGAGAAGCGTCAACGGCGAAGTCCTCGTGTTCTTCTGGACCTACACGATCAACGGCGTTGAGCCGACGGGCGGCCGTATGTCCACGAACTACGTCAAGGACGGCGACAAGGTCGAATTCATTCTGACAGCGGCAAGCTCCGAGGATAATGTCGATATCCAGGGCGAACTTGCAGAAGATCAGGCAACCGAAGAACAGTAATTTAATATTGTACCGGTCGGGGACGGCAAAGCCGTCCCCGATTTTTTGTTGACAAAATATGCGGCGCCGTGATATACTCAACTCATGAAATACGCGAAAATTATACCTATACTGACGGTCGCCGCCGTGTTCGCGGCTGTCGCGATAATAATGTCATCGGTGATGTCGGATCACGGCGAGCGCATGGAGACAGCCGGGAGCGGCGCGGACGCCGTTCCCGATACAGAGAGCGATGCGATGCCCGATGTGTCGTCGAGCGACGGTGTGATAACGGAGGCGAGCGCGTCGGACACATCAGGCGCATATGTGACTGCGGCGGAGTCGAGCGATGTGACGACGATACCCGAAACGGAGCCGGCGCCAGTGCAGACGATACCTGTC
This sequence comes from uncultured Clostridia bacterium, assembly GCA_947586625.1. Classification (GTDB taxonomy): domain Bacteria; phylum Bacillota; class Clostridia; order Oscillospirales; family CAG-272; genus DTU064. The sequence goes on from CANPXS010000003.1 coordinate 23,385, forward strand.
GGCATATACAAAAAGGACGGCAAAACGTGCCGCCTTTTGACGGAGTATAAAAGCATTTGGCCGGAGTCGGACGGAGACAAGCTGTGGAAACTTGACACATGGACGTACAAGGACCGTGAAAACCTCATATGCGACATTGACTATTTCGCTGTGTTCACGTCGGACGAGGAAAAGATAGATTTCTCATACTGGGACAAGACGTGGGTCGACAGATGGGAGTCGTGCGGACTTGACGATACGTATAAGATCGGATTCGAGCTTGAAATAGTAAAAAAGTCCGGCGGACCGTCGGAGAGGATTACGGTGCTGTCGCCGTCCGACACGTTCAAAGCGGAGAAGTATTTTGAGCTTTACCTATACGACTGCGTCGCACACGCGCACGATTCTTGGTACAGTCATATCACGGAAAAGACCAACTACGACGACACGAAGAACGTGATGATAAAGATAACGCTGCGCGACGGATGCTACGACGTGGAGAGCATAATTTTGACAGCATTTGTGTACAGCGGCGCGGACGAGTTCGACGCTGACGGTTTTTACGTCGGCGCGAACAAATACACCATAACGGTTTCGAGAGAATAAGATATTGTACTTGCAAATGCGCTGATAATGTGGTAGAATATGAGCGGACGCGTGAGTCTTTGATTTGGACAAAGAGAAAGGCGGCGCAAAACGCCGATTCTGATATGGCTAAAACGACTAAAACGAACGCGCAGCGGATGCTGGACTCTGCCGGAATTGCATATGAGACTGTCGAATACGAGGTCGACGAGGACGATCTTTCGGGCGTACATGCCGCCGAGGTGAGCGGCATCGACCCCGATATGATGTTCAAGACGCTCGTCGGCAAAAACGAACGCGGCGAGTATCTCGTGTTCTGCATACCCGTGGCGGAGGAGCTCGACCTAAAAAAGTGCGCGCACGCCGCAGGCTGCAAGAGTGTGGCGCTCATACATGTGAAGGAACTTTTGCCCGTGACGGGATACATACGCGGCGGGTGCTCGCCGGTCGGGATGAAGAAAAAATTTCCGACGTACGTCGACGAGACGGCGGAGCTGTTCGATGAAATATACGTCAGCGCAGGTATGCGGGGACATCAAATGAGAGTGCCGACGGAGGAGCTTCTGCGGTATCTCGGCGCCGGAGTATCCGATCTTACGGCGCGCCGTGCGTGACAAGTTTGTATAAATAAAATCTAAGTACAACAATTATCTTTAATTCGTGCAAAAGGAGTGGACATGCTGAATATTGCAGTTATCGGCACGGGCAACATCGCGCCCGCGCACATCGAGGGCTATCTCCGTTTCCCGGAGCGCTGCCGAATCGTCGCGCTTTGCGACATCTATCCCGAAAAGGCGGAGGCTAAGAAAGCGCATTTCGGACTTGACGGCGCCAAAATATTCGATTCTCACGAGAAAATGCTCGCGGAGTGTCCCGAGATCGACCTCGTGAGCGTTTGCACACCGCCGTTCACGCATGCGGAGCTTGCGATAAACTGCCTGCGCGCGGGTAAGAACGTCGTTGTTGAAAAGCCGATGGCGGCATCGCTCGAGGAATGCGACCGTATGCTTGAGGCTGAGCGCGAGAGCGGCAAGATGCTCGCTGTCATCGCGCAAAACAGATTCACCGACCCGTATTGGCGGCTCAAAAAGGTGCTCGATTCGGGACTTGTCGGACGCGTTCTCCACGCGGAGGTCGACTCGTACTGGTGGCGCGGACACTGCTACTACGATCTGTGGTGGCGCGGCGCGTGGTCGACGGAGGGCGGCGGATGCACGCTCAACCATGCGGTCCATCACATTGACATGCTCGGCTGGATGCTCGGTACGCCCGAGAAGGTGACGGCGGTGCTGTCAAATGCGGCGCACGACAACGCAGAAGTCGAGGACATTTCGATCGCGGCGATGCAGTACGCGGGCGGGACTGTCGCGCAAGTGACGAGCTCCGTTATACATCACGGGGAGGAGCAGAAGGTCGTGATGCAGTGCGAAAAGGCGAAGGTTTCGGCGCCGTGGAGCACATATGCATCGACGTCGCGCGAAAACGGTTTCCCGATACGCAACACGGAGCTTGAGGGTGAACTGAACGCGTTCGAAGCGTCGATTCCTAAGCTGCCGTACACGGGACACACGGCGGAACTCGACGACGTTATGCGCGCGGTCGAGACGGGAGGACGTCCGTTCATCGACGGCGTAAGCGGACGCCGGACGATAGAGATCATCACGTCCATTTATAAGTCCGGCTTTGAAGCGCGCACAGTGTCGCTGCCGCTTGCGAAGGACGATCCGTTCTACACGACGGACGGCATAATGGCGAACGTGCGTCATTTCTACGAGAAAACCTCATCGGTAAAGAATTTCACCGACGGCGAGATAACCGTCGGCGGCAGATAATTATAGATAAGCAGAAAAGATAATAAATTTGAAAGAGGTATTCGTTTATGGCTGATTTTCAGATGTCGGACGGAATGAATTACGCGCCCGAGGGAAAGCCGTCGCCCGTCGTGGGACCCGGCGAATTTGAATTTGCCGCGATAGGACTCGATCACGGCCACATCTACGGCATGTGCAACGGACTGATCGAGGCCGGCGCGACGCTCAAGTATGTGTATGACCCCGATCCGGTCAAGGTCGCCGACTTCTGCCGCCGCTATCCCGGCGTTAAGGCAGCGGCAAGCGAAGAGGAAATATTCTCCGACGACAAGGTAAAGCTCGTCGCGGGCGCCGCAGTCACGTCGGAAAGATGTGCGCTCGGACTGCGCGTCATAGACGCAGGGAAAGACTACTTCACCGACAAAGCGCCGTTCACGACTCTCGCGCAGCTTGCAGTCGCGAAAATGAAGGTCGCGCGGACGGGTCGCAAGTACATGGTATACTACGGCGAGCGTCTTCACAACGAGTCCGCGATATACGCGGGGCAGCTCATCAAAAAAGGCGCGATCGGACGCGTCGTACAGGTACTCGGACTCGGTCCGCACAGACTGAACGCGCCGTCGCGTCCCGACTGGTTCTTCAAAAAAGAGAAGTACGGCGGCATACTCTGCGACATCGGCAGCCATCAGGCGGAGCAGTTCCTCGCGTATTCGGGCGAGACGGAGGCGCACGTCGTTCATTCGCAGATCGGCAATTTCGCGCATCCGGAATATCCCGAGCTTGACGATTTCGGCGACGCCGTGATCGTCGGCGGCAGCGGTGCGACGCAGTATTTCCGCGTCGACTGGTTCACGCCGGACGGGCTTCGCACATGGGGTGACGGCAGGACGATGATACTCGGCACGGACGGTTACATCGAGCTGCGCAAGTACATAAACGTCGGCACCGACGACGGGAGCGATCAGGTGTTCCTTGTCGACAAAAAGGGCGAGCACCGCTTCTGCGCACGCGGACAGGTCGGCTTCCCGTTCTTCAGCGATCTTATCAAAGACTGCATAGACAGGACAGAAAACGCGATGACGCAGGCGCATGCGTTCCTCGCGGCGGAGCTCGCGCTCACCGCGCAGGCGAACGCCGAGGTCATAGGGAAGTGAATAATATAAAATTATGTGGGGGAAACTTTTGAGAAAGTTTCCCCCACACCCCTTTCAAAATTTTTTATAAGAGTTTTGTTTGGTATAATCGTATATATGTACGGTGATTTTTTATATGTACGTTCGCTTATATCTTCACTAACTTTGCCAGCCGCATTGATACGGCGTATGCGATGATGACGGAGACGACGTCCTTGATGAGAAATGGAACGGACACGACGAGCGCGGCGGCAAAAAAGCCGGTCTTTGTCAGAAGTGCAAACTGCAATGTGCCTAAAATGTGGAGCAAAATCAGTCCGACAAGTCCGAGCACAAGGCGCATGACGGCGCGCAGCTTCGTTTCGTCGGGCTTATATTTCAAGAGACCGCAGCATATGACCATCGGCACAAAGCCGAAGATGAAGCCGCCCGTCCTGCCGACGAGCACGCCGACGCCTGCGCCGAAGCTCGAAAACACGGGCACGCCGACGGCGCCAATCACTATATATGCGAGCGCGGCGGACGCGGAGCGCCACGAGCCGAGCATATAGCCGCACAGCGCGACGGCGGCGGTCTGGAGCGTTATCGGCACGCCGGACGGCAGAGGTATCGCCACCTGCGAGCATACGGCGAGAATGGCGGTGAACAGCCCCACCATTGCGACGCTGCGCACGCGAGCGTGACTTTTTGACATCGCAGTATTATCTTTTATCGGCATAATGCACCTCGCAAAAATGGTTTATTTTGGGTTATTATATCATTTCACGCATGCGCGGTCAATATAATAACTGACGAAATACGATGTTTGATGCTTAATTTGCTGCATTTTGCATAAAAAAAGTAAAAGATGTCGAGGCGACGTTTTTCACTGCGGAGTCGGTGTGGGGGCGGACGATCTGTCGTAGATCATTCGCAGTTCCGTATTCGGTGTGCCAAGCATGATTTCCGCCTCTGTCCCGTCAAAGTGAAAACCGTACCGCTTATAGAAACTGATCGCACGCTCGTTTCCTTTCAACACCCACACTGCAACTTTATTATAATCCGAAAGCTCGTTGAGTGCAGCGTTCATCAGTTCATATCCGATCTTTTGACCGTGATACTCCGAAAGGACGTAAAGTGCAAAGACTTCTCCGTGTGCGGGGAGCGTTTCGTCGCGATACGGACCGTATCCGACAAAACCGATGACTGTTTCTCTGTCTTTTGCCACAAGAATGTTGTCCTGCCATTTGTGCGCGATCGCGGTACATTTTTCGAGCGTATGACGCTCGAGATAATTCGCGTCGATCAGGCCCGTATATGTTTCGTGCCAGGATTTGTAATGGACGTATCCCTTGCCGTTTATTTCGTCTTCGCTCTCCATAGGTTTGATGATATAATTGTCCATCTTCGCTTTCTACTTAATATTTCGATTTTTCTTTCAAACTTGTCGAACAGATAAAGACGCGTAGCATCGAATCAAGGAAACTTGTTTATTCCTCTGCGTCAAGAACAACAATGAAACCATGTTCATTTGATGGCAAAATATTGTATTTGATTCCATCCGTCAGTTTTTTGATTTCAAAAGCAGAATACGGATGAAACACCATCCCGTCCCATTTACCGCGATTGAAGAAATAGTCTCCGTCTTTATTTATTTCATGCGGTTCTGATTCGTATTCGCTGTCTGTTGCATCCAAAGTCAACAGTACGCAGCCGCCCGGTCTAACGATACGCAATAGTTCCCTAACAGCATAGACGCCTTGCTTGATCGGCATATGGTCAATTACATCTCTTGCAACAACAGCATCAAAGCATTTTGACGGATATCCCGTTGACAGAATGTTTGCCTGCTTGAAATCCTTTGCCGGATATCCGTTCTCTGTGATTAGTTTTTTAGTCAGCAGGACGGCATCTTCCGCGATATCAAAGCCGCAGACAGCAAAACCGAATCGTGCGAGCTTAAGCGAATAGATCCCGCATCCGCATCCGGCATCACAGATATATTTTGCTTTTTTCTTTCGTAGGAAAGCAATGACAGCGTCCTCGGTCGAATCAAGACTTGCGGCATATGATGTTATACGTTCAGGAGCAATCGTTCCCCACGTTCGATTCCAAAATGTTTCACCCATACCTGTATATCCGTAAATCTTTTATTTCGAACAATAGTTCGTCAAACATGAAACATTATATCACGACAATGTAAAAAAATCAACCGTGTGTGCGGGAATTTTTTACATAATAGGGGTTGACAAACGAACGGAGCGGTGATATAATGCCTACAATACCGATAGGAAAAGGGAGGAAACAGATGAAAACGTACGACAAAATAACCGATCTCATCGGCAATACGCCGCTTTTGAGACTGACGAACTACATCGAGGCAAACGCCCTCGGCGCCGACATATATGGCAAGCTCGAGTATTTCAATCCCGCGGGGAGCGTCAAGGACAGGATCGCGAAGGCGATGCTCGACGACGCGGAGGAAAAAGGACTGATAAAACCCGGCGCCGTCATCATCGAGCCGACGAGCGGCAACACGGGTATCGGACTTGCGGCAGTCTCCGCCGCGAGAGGGTATAAGATCATACTTACGATGCCTGAGACGATGAGCGTCGAGCGCCGCAATCTGCTCAAAGCGTACGGCGCAGAGATAGTGCTGACGGACGGCGCAAAGGGAATGTCGGGCGCGATAGCGAAAGCGAACGAGATCGCTGCGTCGACGCCTAACAGCTTTATTCCGGGGCAGTTCACGAACCCCGCGAACCCGGCGATGCACCGCGCGACGACGGGTCCCGAGATATGGCGCGACACCGACGGCAAGGTCGACATATTCGTCGCGGGAGTCGGCACAGGCGGAACGCTCAGCGGCGTCGGCGGATATCTGAAATCGCAGAATCCGAATGTGAAGGTCGTCGCTGTCGAACCGGCGTCGTCGCCGGTACTTTCGAAGGGCGTATCGGGACCGCATAAGATACAGGGCATCGGCGCCGGTTTCGTGCCGGACACGCTCGATACGTCAATTTACGATGAGATCATAGCGGTCGAAAATGACGATGCGTTTGCGACAGGCAGGACGCTCGCGCGCAAGGAAGGACTGCTCGTCGGCATTTCATCGGGCGCTGCGGTATGGGCGGCGGCGCAGCTCGCAAAGCGTCCCGAAAACAAAGGCAAGCTGATAGTGGCGCTCCTGCCCGACACGGGTGAGCGGTATCTGTCGACGCCGATGTTCTCCGACTGAACAAAAGCGCAAAGATCGACGCGGTGAGACTTCTGTCGAAGACTCACCGCGTCTGCGTATTATGATTCAGTTTGCAGCATTACTGCGGCGGGTCGATGACGGACAGTCTGCCCGCGTAGATGCCCCAGAAGTAGTCGGAGACGTAGCTGCCGTACGATTCGTACGGGACGAGTATCGTCGGCGGAGTGCCGAGTCCTGACAGAAGCTCCGCGCCGATCGCTACCGAGTTGCAGTCGGTGTTGTAGATGTAGACGCTCTCCACTGCCGCCGCGCCCGACAGGAACCCGTCATATATCTGCACGACGTTGTCGAATATGATGAGCGTCTTCATCGCGTCGGCGTCTGCGAACGCTGACGCGCCGAGCGCGAGCACGCGTTTGCCGCCTATCTCGCGCGGTATAACTATCGTGTCGAGCGATTTGCCCGCGTCCGCGATGCCGGATATCACAACGCCCTCGCCGAAATTCTCGACGACGAAAGCGTCTGCGGACGTTTCGGTGAAGTCGGTTTCCGTTATGGGCTTCTGCTCGTCATCGACGACGGGTACCTCGGGGATATCGGGGTATACGATCTCGACAGCGTCCGTCTGGCCTATGGCGCGCAAGATGTCCTCGCAAAGCTGCATCGAGCGTATCGGGACGCCAGCGTCGTTGAGGTGGAAGTTGCTGTCGTAGAAGTAACCGGCGTCGAGTATGTAGTCGCCGACCTCGGATATGACCTCGCAGTCGAGGTTATCGTGCAGGAACTGATAGAACGCGTGGATCTCTTCCTCGTCTGTCGTAAGGACGGCGTCCTCATTCATAGGCGGGAAGCTGAAATACACGTCGACGCCGTGTCTGTGTGCCCACGCGACGTAATCGTTGACGTAGTCGATGAAATCACCGTCGAATATCTCGCCCGAGAGCGTGATGTACTTGTTGGGGTCAAAGCCGAGCGTCATCTGATTGTACGGGCGCTCGTAGACGATGTCGCCGTATTCGTCGAACGACGATTTCGCGTATACGCCCGTCACGTCGAGCCCGCCGGATTTCGCGTAGCGTATCTTCGATGCGGCGTAGCCCCAAAAGCCGCCCGCCATGTCGCCGATGTTGTCCTTGCCGATGTGCAGAAACAGCGACATATCGCTGTCGCATGCCTGCCACATCGCCTCGGAATTATAGTAGAGCGACAGCGTCTGCGTGTCCATTTCGGGGCATATGACGACGACGTCGCCGCGCGACAGTCCCGACTTTGACAGATCCATCATGACCTTTGTGCCGAGCGTCGCATAAAGACCGAAGTTGACGACGGGACGTCCGATAACATCTTCCATCGCGTCCGAGTCTATGCCGAACGCGAGACTGCTCCCCCCGATCAACACGACCTTTTCGCCGTCGACAGTGCGCAGACGGTCATATTTCTCCGACAGCTCGCCGAGGAACGTCTCGGAGAACTGCGGCTTTGTCATCATAGCGACCGCGACGAACGCGAGCACGGGTATCACCATTGCGAGCGCGAGCGCGATGAACGACATCGTGTATTTCTTTACGTTTTCATTTTTGCCGTTTTCCATATTTCAGTCCGCGCTCCTTTCTAAAACTGGAAGTAGATGAACGTGCTCTCGCCGTTGCCGGACGCGATTATGAGCGCGGCGACAATAACGAGCCACGCGACCTGCGCATAGCCGTATGCGGCGGGGAGCGATTCGCCGTCACAGTCTACACGGCACATATCGGAAAGCTGTCTGCGGTCGAAGCGCGTCAGTATCCACACGGCGACTGCAAGCGCTATTGCCATTGTGACGCCGAGGCCCATCGCGGAGAACGTGTCGCGCGCATACGCGAGTCCGCCCCAGTCGGTGAACAGCTTTTTCATTATGATGCCGAGGTCGGAAATTGAGTTGGCGCGGAAGAATATCCATGCGAAGCATACGAGTACGAATGTGAAACACTGCTGCAAAAAGCCGAACCAAGACGATTTCATATCAATGTGCATTTTTGTATATATGCGTTCACGCAGCTTCTGCGTCACGCCGCCTATGACCTGATAAAGCCCGTGCAGCATACCCCATATGACGAACGTCCACGCCGCGCCGTGCCAAAGTCCCGACACGAGGAAGACTATCATCACGTTTATGTATCTGCGCGTCTTGCCACGCCTGTTGCCGCCGAGCGGGATATAGAGGTAGTCGCGGAACCATGTCGAAAGACTGATGTGCCAGCGTGACCAAAACTCCTTTATCGAGCGCGATATGTACGGGCGGTTGAAGTTCTGCATCAGGCGTATGTCCATAATGCGCGCGCAGCCTATCGCGATGTCGGTGTAGCCGGAGAAGTCGCAGTATATCTGTATTGCGAACAGCACGGTCGCAACGAGCACGCCGAGACCCGTCGCATTCGCGACGTCGTTGTAAACGGCGTTTACGTAAACGGCGGCGATGTCGGCGACTACGAGCTTCTTGAAAAAGCCGACGAGCATTATGCCGAGTCCCTCCGTCATGTTGGCGCGCGATATTTTATGCGGAGCCTTGAGCTGCGGGAGAAGATTCTCCGGACGCTCGATAGGTCCTGCGACGAGCTGCGGGAAGAACGACACGAACAGCGCGTAGTAACCGAAGTGGCGCTCCGGCGCTATTTTTCCGCGGTAGACGTCTATGACGTACGACAGCGTCTGAAACGTGTAGAACGATATGCCGACGGGTAGGATAAGATCGAGGGAAAGGTCCTTCGGTCTGCGTCCGAACAGGCGTATTATGTCCTCGACGGAGCCGGAAAGGAAGTTATAGTATTTGAAGAACACCAAAACGCCGAGCGAGGCGAAAAGAGCTATTATGAGATAGAGCTTTTTAAGCGCCTTTTTGTCTGTCTTTGAAACGAGTATTGCTGTCACGTACGAGACTGCGGTCGTGAACAGAATGAGCAAGATGAGCTTTGCGTCCCAGTACATGTAGAAGTAGTAGCTCGCCGCGAGCAGCGCTATCCAGCGGAACCGCGTAGGCAGAATGTAGTGCAGTATTATGACGATAGGCAGGAATATAAGAAATTCAAGAGAATTAAATACCATCGATTGCCTCCTTGTCAGACTGCGCGTCGGCAGCGTTCTCTTTTGTCGATCTGCGGCGCGGTAGCTTTCCGTATGCGGCGCCGAATATCACCGCCGCGAATACGAGCAGCACGAGGTACAGCTCTTCAAGCGACGCGTCGCGGAAAAGCAGAAGCAGAGCCGCCGCGAGCTCGCACAGCGCTGCAAGCGTCGCGGGCAGCCATTTGAGGCGCGTATTTTTCATGAAGCGATACCACAGCGCGCATGCGAGCGCAGCCGCAAGTATCAGGGCGAGTATGAGCCCGCCTGTCAGTCGGTCCAATTCTATCACCTGCCAATAAAATATTTTACAGTTGTATAATATCGGTTCTGCAAATGTATAAATCTATCTTTTCACGAGCCTGAACGTCAGCCTCATAAACTGACGGCACGACGCGTACACATTGCGTCCGAGCGACACGTCGTCGTTGTAGGACTGATCCGCCGTCGTGAGGGCGGGGTATTCGCCTCTGTAAATCTCGTACCTGCGGAAAAGGGAGTAGAGATCGGCTATCGAATAATAATCGGCCGGCAGCTTTACGCCCGAAAGACGCAGCATCGATACGGCAAATTCAACACATGTGAACGAGTCGCGCACGTTTACTCTGTGACGTAGCGGCACGAGCGCCGCCGACAGCATATTGTAAACGTATGCGTCGGGGTGCGCGCACATAAGATCAATCTGTGTTTTCACGCGCGCGTATCCGTCGTGTCCGACTGGCAGCGCGCACACAGCGATATCGGCGACGCCGAAGTCGCCGCGGTACCGTTCCGCGCCCTCGCAGACAAAGCCGCCGCAGAACGGAGTCTCGCGCTTCAGCCGCGCGAACGAGTACATCTCACATAAGCTGCCGTCGAGCGCTATCGAGACATGATTGTATATCCCATGCGTCACGGTGCGGATAAATCGCCCCATTCTGTACGGCGTGCGGGAGAAAACGACGTATATGCAGTTGTCGGAACCGTTTTCCATGCGTATTTCCTCCGACGCGCGCGTCATATTATGCCGAAAAGAATAAGCCCGACCGTGTTGATGCCGAGATTGGCGCACATGTGTACGATCCACGACGGGTAAATGACGCCGCGCTGATCACCTAATGCGTCGACGCGGTCGAATATGAGCGCGCCGACGAAGAGACCGAAAAGCAGAAGCGCCATTAGAAGCGGCGAGAACCACCCCTTCATTATTGCGACGTGGTATACGGCGAACGCGGCAGACGAAAATATATACGCGAACCGTCTGCCGGCTAAATCGGCGAGCGCGCCGAACGCGAATGCGCGGAACATTATCTCCTCGCAAAGCGAGTTTACGACGGAGATGTAGGCGGCGACGTATATAAAATTGTCGCGCGTCACGCCCTCTCCGTCGGCGAGAGATGCGGTGACTGCCGAAAAGTCGAACACACCCCGCAGCGCGAAGTAGCCGCCGACGATAAGCACGTATATCGCGGCGCCTGCCGCGAGCGCAAACAAAAGTCGCTTTCCCGCGCCGCGCGGTATGAACCACGAGCGGAGCGACGAGCCGCGCTTTGTGAACGAATACGCGAGCGGTATGCATATGAACAGTACAAGCTTTACGGCGGATTTCACGGTGTACGGCGGTTCGATAACGCCGTCGACGACCGCCATCGCAGCGCATGCGAGCATAGTCGCGGCTATGATAAAGAGCGAAGCCGTTCTATTCCCGCTTTTCACCGACATCAAGACCGCGCCTCCGCTTTGCGATAAACAGTTGTTACAATTATACTATAACCGCAAATGATTGTCAATCGTTCGGGTGAAAAATGCCGAATCGTTTTGAAAAATAATGTTTTTGTGTTCCCATTTGCGGCGAGGGCGGTGTCATTTTCGATTTAACCACTTGACTAAACGCGCAAAGTATAGTACATTATAATAAATATCATATAGAGGAATCAAAATGTTTGTTGATAAAGTTACGATATACGTCAAAGCCGGAGACGGCGGAAACGGCTGCATATCGTTCCACCGCGAGAAATACGTCGCCAAGGGCGGACCGGACGGCGGCGACGGCGGCAGAGGCGGAAATGTAGTCTTTACCGTCGACGAGGGCACAAATACGCTTTTGGCGTTCAAATACAGACGGAAATTTATTGCAGGTAACGGCGAGGGCGGCAAAGCGGGCAAGATGCACGGCAAGTCTGCGGACGACCTGCTCGTACCTGTGCCGCCGGGGACGCTTCTGCGGGACGCCGATTCCGGCGCGATAATACACGACATGTCGGACGGCAAGCCGTTCGTTCTTTGCCGCGGGGGCAGAGGCGGCTGGGGAAACCGCCACTTCGCGACGCCGACGCGGCAGATACCGCGATTTGCAAAGAACGGCACGAAGGGCGAGGAGCGCGACGTCACGCTCGAGCTTAAAATGATCGCTGACGTGGGACTCGTCGGACTGCCGAGCGTCGGCAAGTCGTCGATACTCGCCGCTATATCGGCGGCAAGACCGAAAATAGCCGAGTATCATTTCACGACTCTGTCGCCGAATCTCGGTGTCGTCGCGTACGGCGACGGCGGATTTGTCGCCGCCGACATACCGGGTCTTATCGAGGGCGCGTCGTCGGGCGCGGGACTCGGTCACGAGTTTTTGCGCCACGTCGACAGGTGCCGCATGCTCGTCCACGTCGTCGATATCGCATCTGTAGAGGGACGCGATCCTATCGCGGACATGGAGACTATAAACAGCGAGCTCGAAATGTATTCGCCGGAGCTCGCGGATCGTCCGCAGCTCGTCGCGGCGAACAAATTCGACGCCGTCGACGAGGAGACGTTCGACCGCGAGCGGTTCGAAGAATATGTGCGCTCGCACGGATGGGACCTCATCTACATCTCCGCCGCGACTGGGTACAACATGAAGGAGTTTGTGAACAAGGTCGGCGCGATGCTCGAAACGCTGCCGCCCGTCACGGTCTACGAGCCGGAGGTGACTGACGAACCCGTCATATCTTCGGGCGTCGAGACGACGGTGCACAAGGATGGCGACGTATACGTCGTCGAGGGCGAATGGCTGTTCAATCTGCTCGGGCAGGTGAACCTATCCGACCGCGAATCGCTCGCGTATTTCGGGCGTGTTTTGACAAAGTACGGCGTTATCGACATGCTCGAGGAGAACGGATGCAAAAACGGCGACACCGTGTCGATATACGACTTCCAGTTTGATTTTGTTAAGTGATGTATGGAAAATACGATTGACAACGACCGCTTCGGACGCATGATAGACCTGCTCGAGGTGCAGAAGTCGTTTATACTGAACCACCTCGCACCGGGCGGCACGGCGGTCGATTTCACGATGGGCAACGGGCACGACACATCGTTTCTGTCGCGCACCGTCGGCAAAGACGGGCACGTATATGCGTTCGACGTGCAGCCTGAGGCGCTCGAGTCGACGAGAAAAACGCTTGTTGCCGACGGCTGTCCCGACAACGTGACGCTCATACTCGACTCGCACTCGAACGTAAAAAACTACGTGCATGAGCCTATAAACGCCGGAATGTTCAATCTCGGATTCATGCCGGGCGGCGACAAGTCGAAAACGACGATGCGCACGACGACGATGCCGGCGGTCGCATCGGCAATTGAACTGCTCGCGCCTGGGGGCGTTTTGACAGTTGCGGTATATCCTGGTCACGCTGAGGGCGACGCGGAGGGGCGCGAGCTGCGCGAGTATTTCTCTACGCTTGACAGACACGTTCTGTGCTGCACGGAGATACATATCGTAAACTCGCCGTCGTCTCCGTTTTTCACCGTGATCGAGCGCAGACTGTAAATTTTATCGAAGGAGGCAAACGGATGAACGGCGGAATGAATCCGCGCGACAGATATTACGCGGAGATGAAGGCGGCCGAGGACAGGCGTCGAGAAGCGCAGAGACGCGATGCGATCGAACGTGAGCGGCGCGCACGCGAAGAGGAGCGCCGCCGCCGTGAAGCGGAACGTCAGCGCGCGATACAGAGAGAGCGCATGAGACGCAAAAAACAGCGCCGCATTTTCCTGCGCCGTTTCCTCGTTTTTCTATTTTTTATCGCTATCATACTTGCGATCGTATTCGCCGTAACGGTGATATCGTTTCGTATGAGATCGAACATCGGCACGGACACGTCGGAGTACAAGATAGTGTACGGCGAGGACGACGACAGCGTGACGGAACGCGTATCGGCGGCAAAATTTGAACGCGACGGCGTGCGGTACGTCAATTATACGTCTTTGTCGTCGTATCTGTCCATGTCGGTGATGGCGAAGGACGGCGTTTACAGCTTCATAATCCCCGAAAGCGGCGAAACTGTTACGTTTACGAACAACTCTGCCGATGCCGACGTCAACGGCTCGTCGGTGCGTCTCGACGGTGCATCGCTGTACGAGAACGGCGACGTGTGGACGCCGCTGTCGTTCGTTACGCGGTATATGACGGGCGTCAAGGTCACAATAGATGAGGAAAAGCATACGGTCACGTTCGTCGTCGACGGCAAGGCAGGTTTTACGAATAAAAAAGTCGAGACGCTGCCGCACTACGGCGAGACTGAGGGCGATGATACGACAGATACGGGGACAGAGACGCCGCCGGAGGACGAAATACCGGCTGTCGAGTTCAAATCCGATTTGTCGGCGTATGAACAGTACATGAACCCGACGGGGGAGGAACGCGACGCGTATCTGATACTCGTAAACACGACGCATACGATAGGCGAGGATTACGCCCCGACCGATCTTGTCGACATCAAAAATACGCGAACCGACAGAGGAGCGCGCCAGATGCGCGAGGTCGCGGAGAAGGCGCTCGAGGCGATGTTCATCGAGCTGTTCGCAAACGGCTACGACGGAAACGGCCCGTCGGGCTATCCGGTTTCCGTCATGAGCGCGTACCGCTCGTACACGGAACAGGTATCGCTTTTCAACTCCTACGTCGACAGGGAAATGCGCGACGATCCGTCGCTTTCACGCGCGCAAGCGGAGAAGATAACGTCGACGTATTCCGCGCCTCCCGGAACGAGCGAGCATCAGACGGGACTGTGCGTCGACATGCACAATATGCCGTCGGCGCAGAAGGCGTTCGCCGACCAGCCCGCGTATGAATGGCTGCGCGACAATTCGTGGAAGTTCGGCTTCATTCTTCGTTTCCCCGAGGATAAGCAGGACATAACGGGCATCACGTTTGAGCCGTGGCATTACAGATACGTGGGACGATATCACGCGTATAAGATATGGAGCTCGGGCATGTGCCTCGAGGAATACGTCGAGGCGATGGAGAATAACGGCGCCGCAGGTTGACGCGCCATGATCGCACGGTGATCGGCGGTAATATACAGCAAACACAAAGGATAAGGAGGCATTTACAGTGCCTATACGCATACCGAACGAGCTTCCCGCAACGAAAACGCTGCGGGAGGAGAACATATTCGTCATAACGGAAAACCGCGCCGCGATGCAGGACATACGTCCGCTCGAGATCGCGATACTGAATCTCATGCCGACTAAGATCGTGACCGAAACGCAGCTCGCAAGACTGCTAGGCAACACGCCGATACAGGTTCAGATGGAGCTCATAATGACGAGCACGCACAAGGCGAAGAACACGTCCGAGGAGCACATGCTCACGTTTTATAAGACGTTCGACGACATAAAGGACCGCACGTTTGACGGACTCGTCATAACGGGCGCGCCTGTCGAGCATCTGCCGTTTGAATCGGTCGAATACTGGGACGAGCTCTGCACGATAATGGAGTGGTCGAAAACGCACGTAACGAGCACGTTTCACATTTGCTGGGGAGCGCAGGCGGCGCTTTACTATCACTACGGCATACAGAAGCGACCGCTCGAGAAAAAGCTGTTCGGCGTGTTCAGACACACCGTCGACTACAAGCGCTCGATACTGTTCCGCGGCTTCGACGACGTCTTCATGGCGCCTCATTCGCGCCACACGACAGTCGACAGAGCCGATATCGAAGCGGAGCCGAGACTGAAAATCCTTGCATCGTCGGAGGAAGCAGGCGTTTACGCCATCATCGCCGACCACGGACGGCAGATATTCATAACCGGTCACTCCGAATACGACGCGGACACGCTCGAACGCGAATATCTGCGCGACAAAAACGCGGGACTGCCGATAGATATGCCCGTCAACTATTACCCGAATGATGACGACACAAAGCGCCCTGTCGTGACGTGGCGCTCGTCGGCGAATCTGCTCTACTCGAACTGGCTCAACTATTTCGTTTATCAAACGACGCCGTTCGACATCAGAAACGTCAGTGACCCGTCCGCGAGAACGTCGACGCCGGAATGATGAAAAAGAAAAGGGGAGAGAAGCCGCGACGCTTCTCTCCCATATTTTATTGAACTATCCCTTATACGACATCGTAATGTCGCCGACGTTGACGCTTATCGTTATGCGGTGCGGTGCGTTTTCGTCGCCGCCGCCGATATTAGCCGCGTCGTCGTTGTCGGAGGTGACGTTTACGAAATAATTCTCGCGCGATTCCGGAAATGAGGCGATAACGTCGCCGACGTTCACGTTCATCATTATATCGTCGGTACTGACCGCGACGAGAAACAGCGAACCCGTGTCGATGTCGACTGCCATCGACGGGGCCGTGACGCCCTCGATGCTGACGTCGCCGTAATCGACGTCGACGTCGTAGTCGACCCCGACATTTTCGGGTATGCCAACTCTTACGCCGTACCGTCCGCTGTCGCCGCGCGAAAGCGAGTCGATAACGGACGTCGTCGATTCGGTCACGGTCAATATACCGCCGTTTGCGACAGCGGCATATACGCCGCTTTTCGGTTCCGCAAAGCTGACGACTATGCTGTTGCCGGAGAGGGTATATACGTCGACGTAGCCTGCCGACAGGTCGATATTGACGGTCTTCACGTAGTCTGTGGAGAATGTCAGCTCGGAGCTTATTATCTCATCGTCCGGCACGTCGACGAGCTTGTTTATGAGCACGAGCGCGCCGATTATCACAATAGCGGCGATTATGACGAACAGCGCCGCCAGAATGACGCGTTTCATTTGTCAGAGCCTTTCGTGTTCGGCGGTTTCGGGCATCATGCCGCAGACGATGTCGAGGTTACCGTTGCGGCAGCGTATCTCGTCGAGCATCTCCTTTTCGTCGTCCTCGTTTGACATTATGATGTTGTATGTAAGCTGGTACATACTGCCCATATTCGTTGTGCGGATGCGGACAAGGCGCGCGGACTTCGTATATTTGTCAAATATGTCGTCGAAGATGTGGGGGTAGTTGAGTCCCTCGGGAATCGTTATCTTCAGCTCCTGCTCGCCGTGTCTGCCGCCGCCGAGACCCGATATCGAGATGAGCGCGTAAACGAGCAGTGCGACGACGGTGAATATGACAGCGAGCCATACGAATCCGACGCCCATCGTGATGCCCGCCGTCATGGCAATAAACAGCACGAGTATGTCGGATGCGGTGCCGGGATTAGAACGGTAACGAATCAGCGAGAATGCTCCTGCGACGCCGAGTCCGACGCCGATGTTGCCGTTGACGATCATTATCACGACCTGGACTATAAACGGTATCAGCGTCAGTGAAACGGATACGCTCTTCGACTTTTTGCCGACGAACGCAGAGACCGTGGCGATGGCAAGCCCGATTAAGAGCGATACGAGCGAGCATATGAGAAACCTGCCGACGGTGACCTCGCCGAGCTCGACCATTGATGTGAAAGTCTTGTCAAACATTTTGTTTTTCCTCCGATTCTTTTTCTTCGGTTTCTTCCGTTTCTCCGACCTTTCGGGTCACGTCGATGTAGGCGGTGCCGTATTTGCTGAACGACGTCGGGAATATTGACAGCTCGCTGAACTTGCGCGCGAGCCAAATCGGCATAGCGTCGGGTATCTTGACCTCCATCAGCCGCATACCGTCGGGGAGCAGAGGCGTCCCATATGCGCCTTTTGTAAGGTCGAAATCGTAGTCGCGGAACAGTAGATTTTTGTCGAAGGTGATGCGCAGGTTCGGGTCGTCCTTGCCGAAGTAAGCGGTGCGGTCATAGGAGAGCACCATCGCGGGTGCTATGCGGTCGTAGAACGACAAGAGCCACGAGATCTCCTTCGCTATCTGCGAGTCCTTGCGGGATTCGGGCACGACGCCCGTCGTCGTGAACTCCATCGCCTCTTTATACGGCATGCTTATGCGGCGCTTGTAGACGATGCCGCGGTACTTTTTCTTTATCTCGACGAACGCGATCGACGTGTCCGTCGGCGTGCCGTAGCAGCGCAGGCGCAGCTTTTCCTTGTAAACGGGCTTGTCGTTCGAGGCGCGCACAAGAGCGAACGACGGCGTGTCGTAGTAGATGTTGAATATCGTGCTCTCGCCGTAAGAGTCGCCGCACATGTACTCGTCTACTGACGGCGCAAGCCCTTTGTACTGTTCTTCGGTTATTATGTATTTTTTTTCGACTCGCTTAAAAACTTCCTTAAAAGCCATAAAACCTCCGCTGCATCTTCCGCGTGACACTGTTTAATATTATTATATTGTAAAATCAATGTAAAGTCAAGAGGTGTGAGGTAAGACAGCGCGATTTATGTTGAAAAGAGTCACATAAACGATTCGTCGTTCCATTCGATATACGGCGAGCCGTCGTCGCGGAAACGTATTTTCAGAATCACATAGCCGGACTTTGAATAGTCGAACGGATGCGACATAGGATAACCGCCCCATCGGTCGCCGAAATAGTAGTATTCGCCGTCGACGGGAAGCACGAACGCGGGCTGACTGTGATATGTCGTCGAGTCGCCGAACGGCGAGAGCATGCTCCATCTTCCGTCGATCTTGTCGGCGACTGCATAGCAGCCCTGATTCGGACGCCAGCCCGTGCAGAACGAGGACAGCATATAGTACCGTCCGTCGCGGTAAAACACCGCTGGAGCTTCGCGGAATTCGCCCTGCCATAACACATTCACAAGTCCGTCGACGTTCATATAGTCGTCGGTCAGACGGTATACATGCATGTCGGCGTTATCGCGCGACGATGAGATGAAGTATGCGGCGCCGTCGTTGTCGCGAAAGAGCGTGCAGTCGCGGCTCATGTAACCGTACGGATTAAAGTGACCGTGGTAGACGAAATCGCCGTCGGGTGTGTCGCACGTCGCGACGCAACATGCCGCGTCGTGATAGTCGCGTCCGTTTTCATAGTGCGCCCACATCACGAATTTGCCTGTTTTTTCGCAGTAGAGGACCTTCGGACGTTCGATGTTGACCTTGTGACCGTCGTCGCGGCAGAGCCTTTGCTCGGTGCGCACGCGGTACGGGCGTTTGACGCTGTCTGTCGTCAGAATGTGGCTGCGGAATTCCCAGTTTTTCAGATCGGCGGAACGGTAGCACGAGACATAGTAGTTTTCGCGCCTGTCCTCGCCGTACCAGTACCAGTATTCGCCGTATCGAATTATGTAACCGCCGTGCGCGTGGAGCGGCGCGCCGTTTATGTCGGTAAAAACACTTCCGTTTTTCATAGTGAATCCTTTCGGGGAATGTAATAAAAGATTTTGAAGATAAGGGGCTAATGGGAGGGGACTTTTTTTGTTTTGGAGCCCCTTTTGGTAAAAGGTGCCCCAAACCCTCTCCAAAAGCGGACCGATTAGTGATTATTTTAAGCTATCTCCGAGGATATTGTTTCCGTTTACCTGATAAAATCAAAATCGGTAATAAAAGTTTTTGAAGAAAGGGGTACGGGGAAAGGAACTTTTTTCAAAAAGTTCCTTTCCCTGTGAAAAACTTATTTATTAAATCTAATATAATACAAGTCAAAGTCGCATCCGGGGAGGAATACTGCGTTGACGTCGGCGGTGCCTACGGCGCCTGATACGGAGACTGTGACCTCGTACGGCTTATCGGACGCGGCGAAGTCGACGGCGGTCACCTCGTCGCCTATGCGTATCTCGACGGTGTCGCGCTCGTGGTGCGTTTTGCCGCATACGGTGACAGTCGACGCGCCGTCGCCGAACTCGAGCGCGGCGAAACCGACGGTGACGTTGTTGCCGATGTGCGCTATGCGGTCGCCCTCGCGCCTGTACGTGTCGCCGTAGAGAACGTCGCAGTCGGGGGCGCGCAGTATCTCATACGCGCGCGCAGGCGCGGCGAAGCGGAACCCGCCGAATATCATCGGCTGTATGAAGTCGAAGCGAATACGGCGTAGTCCGCAGAGACGGTGCGGCAGCTTATACGACCGCGTGCTGTACGTGTACCACGGGTGATCGGCGACAAAGTAGAACTCGCCGAGCTTTTCCTCGCCTTCGGTCACGTCGTATATCGAGAACGGCAGCGTCGAGTTGTGATAACGCATCATCGTCACGGCGACGTCGTCGGAGCCGAGAGGCCCGAAGTCAACGTTCTCGAACAGTACGGACGACGTCGACGCAAGCGAACGCACGCCGCCCTCCTTCTCGGGTAGCATAGAGTCGGAACCCGTCGCGACGATGCCGGGCACGAAGCGGTACGGGTCGCAATAGTGGGCGCCTACGCCTTCGGCAGTGAAATGTATCTCCGAATAAACGGCGGGGTAGGGTGTGCCGATGTTGCTGTACGCGCGCAGCGCAAACTCGCCGTCGGCGGTCGCGGTCACAGTCGCACCCGCGCCGTTTTCGTCAACGTCGACGGTGACAAAATCGGCGGCGACTCCGCGCGTTATAGCGGTCCATTCGATGCTGCCGCAGTTGGCGTTTGTCGGGTACGACTTCATCGAAACGTGCACAGACGGCGCGTCCTTCGTCAACGTGCGCGTCGAGGTCGACAGCTCTATCTTGCGAAGCGGTATCTCGCCGCTTTCGGGCGACTGCTCGCATCTGTCGATGACGGTGATGCCGTCGGGGACAGAGCAGGGAAGAGACGGCACTGTGACCGACACTGTAGGCAGCGACGGCGACGAAACGGTGACGGTGACGTCGCCCGGCTCGTCTGTCGCGGCGACTATTGCCATGAGTCTGCCGGAGAACAGCCGGCGCGAGCTCGATTTGTACTGCTCGTAGTCGGTGCTGTCGCCGTTGTCGAGCCCGACGAGACGACCTGCGCCCGTGACGGCGACGTTCATGCGGTTGCGCGCGTTGGCGACGAATGTGCCGTTTTCGTCGACGGTCGATATCGCAACAAATAAGAGATCGCGTCCGTCGGCGTTTATGCTTCCGCGCTCCGGCTCAAGTACGATCGATGTGGGATCGGAGAACGAGCGCACCTCGTCGCGCGCGACGATATTGCCGTCTTTGTCGTATGCGACGGCGGTGAGCGCGCCTGGTGCGTACGGTATCTGCCAGAATTCCGATATCTTCATGCCCGATTCATGGTCGTGGTCGAACGTGCCGACGAGCGAGCTGTTGAAATAGAGTTCGGAGCGCGACGCGTTCGAGTGAACGGTCACGTCGATCATTTCGCCCTCGTTGTAGTCCCAGCATTCGGGCGATATGCGCACGAACGGTGTAACAGCACCGTCCGTCCACTCCGCGCGGTACGCGTAGTATGAATCCTTCGAGAATCCAGCCGTGTCGATCTGACCGAAGTAGGAGTTCTTCGTCTCATACGGCGTCGGCTCGCCGATGTAGTCAAATCCCGTCCATATGTACTGACCGGCGCAGTAGCGCGCGCGCCTGTCCTCGGTTATGTTGTACTCCGTCGATTTCGACGCCCATGACGTCGTGCAGTTGAACATAGACGAGCACTGATGGTCGTCGTGCGTTAAAAACTTGGACGAATACGGATAGTGATATATGCCGCGGCTCTGCACCGTCGACGCCGTCTCACTGCCGTAGATGCAGTATGTCGGGTATTTTTCGTGATGCGCGTCGTAGAGCGATTCGGCGTAATTGTAGCCAACGACGTCGAGCAGAAGTCCGCACTTCTGCGCGTTTTCATTGCGCATGTGGTTAGAGCCGGATGTCGTGAACGCGTTTTTGTACGGGTCGTGGACGCGGACGAGACGGCAAAGCTCCTCCGTCACCTCAATGCCGCGCGGCGACGTTGTGTCGCCTATCTCGTTGCCTATCGACCACATTATGATGCACGGGTGGTTGCGGTCGCGGCGTATCCACGAGGCGACGTCGCGCTCGTGCCACTCGCGGAAATATACGCCGTAGTCGTGCTGCGTCTTGGGGTATTCCCACATGTCGAACGATTCGTCAATGATGAGGAATCCGAGCTCGTCGCAGAGTTCGAGCAGCTCGACGGCGGGCGGATTGTGCGACGTGCGAATCGAATTCACCCCCATCGAGGCGAGCTTTTCGAGCTTGCGCCGCAGCGCGGCTTTGTTGACGGCTGTGCCGAGAGCGCCGCAGTCGTGGTGCTCGCATACGCCGTGCAGCTTGACGTGCCTGCCGTTGAGATAAAATCCCGAATCGGCGCGGAACTCGATCTTGCGGAAACCGAAGCTGTTCTCCGCCGCGTCGATGATGCTGCCGCCGACGGTGAGTACCGTCGAGAGCGTATACATATATGTGTCGCCGATGTCCCACAGATGCGGCGACTCGACGTCCATGCCGCATTCGCAGATGTTTCCGTCTACGCTTGACTCGACCGATGCGATCGCGTTTCCGTCGCGGTCGACGATCTTGTGCGTCAGCGTGCCGTGCTCGCACCCGCAGAGCTCCGTGCGCACGGTGACGCGCCAGCTGCCGCCGTCAAGACGCGCGTACGATATGTATACGCCGTCAGAGGCGATGCGCGTCACAGGCGCGGTTTTAAGCCATACGCAGCGGTATATGCCCGCGCCCGAGTACCAGCGCGTGTTCGGGTCGCGGTATACGCAGCGAACTGTTATCACGTTCTCACCCTCATGCAGGTGATCGGTGACGTCGACCTCGAACGTCGTGTAGCCGTATTTCCACTCAAACACAGCCTCGCCGTTGACGAACACGGTCGAGTCCATGTAAACGCCCTCGAAGCGAAGTATCGTGCGGTCTTCCGTCGGCGCATACGTGTAGACGCGCCTGTACCAGCCTTCGCCCGTGCGGTATAGAGCGTGTGTGTCGTAGATCATGTAGTCGTGAGGGATCTCGACAGGACGGAACACGTCCGACGACATCACGTCGCCGTAGGAGGCGCCGAGCGACGTTTCGCAGAATTCCCATCCGTCACAGAAAAGTTTTGCTGTCGTTATCATGATTATTCTCCGTTTATATAAACGTTTCCGACTAATCTTACCATGCGCGCGAAAAAATGTCAATTACAGTCTGTCGGATAAAATAATACAGTTTATCGGTTTTGTAAAAGTTCTTGAAAAGAGGGTGGGTGCAGGGAGGGAGAGAAACTTATTTATTTAGGGGGCCCCTTTTTGTAAAAGGTGCCCTCCACCTCTCCAAAAGCGGACCAAATCTGTTTATCTTAAGTTCGCACCGAGAATTTTTGTTATTGTTAATTATAGAAAAATTGTAAAAGTTTTTGAAAGAAAGGGAGTGTGAGGGAAGGAAAACTTTTTTTCAAAAAGTTTTCCTTCCCTCACAGTATAAACCTAAATCTCACCAACGAGTCGGCGCATCTCGTCGCGCGTATGCACGGAACGCGCGCGGCGTATGATATCGTCCTGTTCGGAGTTGGACATCGCCGTGAAGCGGTGGAACGCGTCCGTGTCCTGCGCGAATGCCATGGCGAGTCCCTCGGGCAGCTCGGCGAATTCCTCGACGGGCGTCACGCCCTGCCACGCGGGATGGTAAGCGCCGGCGCTTATACCGGACGGCAGTCCCGACGGGTCGGGAAAGGAATACGGGTACGGACTGTTGTTATTTGTGTATGAGTTGTTTTTCATGGTAATCCTCTCGGGGGACAAACAAAATGTCCCCGACGTTATTGTCTGCACGTCGGGGACGCATGTATTCGTGGTAAAAATTAGAGCAGATGACGGTCGATGAAATCGTCCATGAATTCGCCGACCCAAACGTGACCGCCCTGATGGACGTGGAGCTCGATATTGCTGCGCGCGCCGAAGTTTTCGTACGCGGCTCCGGCTATTTTGACCTGTGAGCGGACGTTTTCGATGCCGGACGCGCCCGCGAGTCTGTCGTTCACGCCCGATTCAATGAAAAACGGACGCGGCGCTATCATGGCGCCGATGTCTCCCATGTCGACGGTCTCGTAAAGATGCGGGGCGAAGTTGCAGCCGCAGTTTGCGGGCTGGAGCAAAAGCGCATCGCGGAAGCCGTAGAAATATCCGCTCGTTATCGCGAGAGCGACGCGCCTGTCGAGGGCTGAGAAGTATATGGTCTGCTCGCCGCCGCCGCTCATACCGGCGCAGCCGATGCGGCGCTCGTCGACATCGTCTATAGACCCAACAAAGTCGAACAGACGCATGAGGTCCCACACCATGCCGCCGATCGGGGTGATGCCGAGACAAATGCACGCGTTCAGCATCTCGCGGTGCGAGTTCTGTGACTCCTTGCCCTCGCCCTGCTGACCGCGCTCGCGCCGTTCACCCGAACCGCGCGCGTCGGGAGCCGCCACATAATATCCGCGTCGGCAAAGTGACACGCCGAACGACTCGTATTCGAGCGTTTTCCCGTCGGGAGAGAATCCGAGGCACGCTTCTTTCGCGCCGCCGTGACCGTGCGGATTGAGCATCGCGGCGCCGTTCGGATGCTCGGGGACGAGAAGATAAAATGTCATGAACACTGTCGGCTCCGTCTCTATCACATAGTGACGGCGCACAAAGCCGTCGAATGCTACCTCGTCGAGAAGCTGCGCCTGCGCGCCATCAACGGGGATGCAGCGATCGAGTCCTATCGCTGATGACAGCGCCACCGACGCTTTTTCATACCAGCGCTCGTGCGACTCTTTGTCAACGGCGTCGTATGCGTACCTGCGCGCGAAGCGGTCGAAGCGAAGCTTCATGTACTCCTCTGTAGTGTAATAAGTCATTCGTAATCCTCCTCCTCGTCGTCCTCCTGATACTCGGACGAGCCCGAGCCGCCGGCAAATATTGTCGATACTGCTACGCCGTTTTTGATGTCCTCGATCGCCTGATTGTGCTCGGCGAGCGTTTCCGAAAAGACTGACAGTCCGTCGTTGTTTGCGACAAAATAGAAGTAGTCGGTGGCGCGCGGATATATCGCGTACGTGATCGCCGCCGTGCCGGGATTGCATATCGGACCGGGCGGCAGACCGCGGTACTTGTACGTGTTGTATGGCGAGTCGTATTCGGTGCCGGTGAGCGTGTCGGGGCGTTCGCCCATATCGTTGAACATCGCGTACATTATAGTCGCGTCAGATTCAAGATACGGGTACGAGGCGCTGTTTTTGAGCCTGTTGTCAAATACGGACGAGACGAGCGGGAATTCTGCCTGCCCGCCGGCTTCCGCTTCGACCATCGACGCGAGTATCATCGCCTGATCGACCGTCATGCCTTTAGAATGGACGTAGTCACGGAATTCATCGGTGAATTTGACCTCGAAATTGTCGAGCAGCTTCGATATCGCCATGACCTCGCTCGAATCGGTGAAAAAGTAGTAGGTGTCTGGGAAGAGGTAGCCGTCGAGACGGTAATATCTGTCCTCGGACCAGCCGTTTTCCTCGAGCTCGTCGATAAACCAGTAGTTGAAATCGTCGCTCCAATCGTAGTTGTTTATAGCTTCGACGAATCCCTCCTCGGTGCCTATCCCGTTTTCAACGAAAAGGTCTATTATCTCCTTTGTCGTCATGCCTTCGGGAATAGTGATAGAGATCTGCTCGACGTCGTGCGTCGGCTTGAACGCGTCGATGAACTGACCGTAATTGAGCGTCTTTGAAAGCGAATAGTCGCCCGCGACGAAAACGCCGTAGTCGGGATCGTTCTCGTTTTCGGTGAACTGCGCGTACAGCTTGAATATTTTCGGGTACGATATGAGCCCGTTTTCATAGAGCAGATCGGCAATATCGTTGAGCGTCGCCGCCTCGGGCACCGTCACGTCGACGACCTCGTCGTCCTTGACGAGAGCGAATACGTCGTTGCCTATCGGTATGACGACAAATAGCGCGAGCGCCACGCCGACGACGATAATAAACATGAGGTATACAATGCCCTTTATCGTGCCGACGATAGCGCCTGTCACGCCGTTTACGTGGCGGTTTATATCCTTTTCTTCGCTTTCGTCGGACTCGTCGGCGTCGTCGTCGGGAACGTCGCCGTTTATGGACGCCGATCTGTATTTGTCGTTAACGTCAGCGTCGGCGACCGCGCCGACGGACGATTTTATCGTATCGCCCGAGTCAGCGCTTTTTTCGGATGCGCGGACTGCGGGACGTATCTTGACTGTATGAGCTTCGCGCGGTACGGTTCCGCGTTCATCGCCGCTATTATCATGCATGAAAGAACGACTCCTTTCTCCCGCCGTCACAGAAGAACGGCGAGTATGTATATGAGCAGACATGCGGCAAACGGTATCGTCATGACGGCATAGACTGCCGGCGTGCGCTTTTCCTTCGGTCGCACATACGAGCTGTCAGCATTATAGACGCCGTAGCTTTTATAAAGTCTGCCTGCCTCGCCGAACAGAAGCGCGAACGAAAGTATCGTCAGCGCGGTCACGAGAAATGAAAAAATAACTATGTTGCGAGGCTGAAGTATGCTGTTCCAGATGTAATCCTCAAAAAACAGAGTGAAGATGTTGTTCGCAGTGTGTACGACCATCGAGGCGAGCACCGAACGGCACGCGTAGACCGTCATCGCGAGTATTACGCCCGAGATAAAATAAACGGGAATGAGCGTCAAGTCGAAGTGCAGCATCGTGAAAAGAACGGAACTGAGTACGACCGCCGCCGCGACGCCGCAGTCCTCATATTCGGCGAGCATGATGCCGCGGAACACGAGCTCCTCCGTTATTGCGGGGAACAGAGCGAACGAAAGGCACGCGAAAATGACCGAATCGCCGTATCCGGCGCTCGGCGTGAAAACGTGATAGATAAGTCCCGTTTCAGGCGTATAGTGAAGCGCCGAATTTATCCACAGCTTGATCGTACACGTTGAAAGTATGAGCGTTATCGTTGAAATAAGAATGAACGGTATGCTCCCCGGTTCGAAAAGTCTGAACCGTATCGTGCTCGAATATCCGCCGCCGCGCAACCTGCAGAAGAACAGCGCCGGCATCGCGAATATGAGAAGCTCAAAAATAATGACGGTCAGATACGGGTTCGTGCCGCCGAGCTTCGACGTGTCGACGAGTTCCGAGCCGAGCAGAAGCAGAAATATGACTGCGCACAGCGTCGGCGCTGCGTTAACGGACCGTATTTTCAAGCGTGGGACGCACTCCTTTTTCCGTTATGAGAAGTCCGGCTCTGATGTCGTAGCGTCCGTGCGGCAGCGACGGGACGACGAAGTCGGAGAATATGACGCCGACGACGGAGCCCTTGTAGGCGTTGAAGAATCTGTCGTAGTAGCCGCCGCCGTAGCCGAGGCGGTAGCCGTACTTGTCGAACGCTATCGCGGGCGCGAACGCGAGCGAGCCGCGCGTGTCGTCGCTCGGGTCATAGAGCGGTGCGTCCTCGCGGGGCTCGAGCAGTCCGAAGCTGCCGGGCTCGAGCTCGTCGAGGGAGTTCACGATGTGATACGTCATGTACGCGAACGAATCCTCGGGCTTATGACATCGCGGGAACGCGACCGATTTGCCCGCGTCCCACGCCGCTTTCGCGATCGGCGTCACGTCGACCTCGACCTTTTTCGGTGCGTAGAGAAGTATCGTCTGCGACAGACGGAAGCCGGAGAGCGCGACCGCGCGCTCGCATATGGCGCGGCTCATCTCGTCGCGCTTTTCCTGCGGTATGGCTTCGCGTGCCGCGATGTACTTTTCGCGCAGCTCGGCCTTCTGTGCCTTCATGTAATTCATATATTGTCCTTTCCTTTCGAAGCCTGTAAGTCGTTTACGCGCGGTATCCGTCCCGCGCGCGGTCGACGGTGTCGTCAGATGCGATTATTTTCAACAGAACAGGTAAGCAACGGTATCCGTCGCGCGCGCGGTCAACGGTTTCGTCGGCCTTATCTTTACCGAGTATAGACGCGACGAGAGCGTGCCCGAAATCGAGGGTGAAGCCCGCCGCCTTCGCGGTCACTATTTTGCCGTCGACGACGACCGGCGCGTTCTCCACGACTGCGCCTTTGAGTTCACCCGTATACGCGGAGAACGATACGGCGCGGCGTCCCGCCAAAAGTCCGAGACTGCCGAATATCGACGGTGCCGCGCATATCGCGCCGATAACGGCGCCCTTTTCATACGCCGCCAAAACGGCGCGTCTGACGTCGGCTGACGCTGAGAGATTGTCGGTCCCGGGCTGCCCGCCGGGAAGAACGACCGCCTCCATGTCGTCGATCCTGACATCATCAATTCCGATGTCGGCGGTGACGGGTATGCCGTGCGAGCCGGTCACGACGCGTCCGCCGCCGCTGCCTACGGCGACGGTCAGAACAGACAGCCCCGCGCGGCGCATTATATCGACGGGAGTTATCGCCTCTATCTCCTCAAATCCGTTTGCGAGAAATACGTATACCATGACTACACCTCTATGTTGAGTACGCCGCATACGGCGCGCTTGATTTCATTGAATATTTCGTCCTTCGGGCGCATCGCACAGCCGCGCGTGGCCTGCACCGTCCGCCAGCCGAACGTCTCGCTCGCATATCTGCCCGCTTCATGGCATCGCGCCATGAAGTCCGCGTCGCGCTCGTGTACGTCGCGCTCGCGTCCGCGCGACTCTATCATCGCGCGCGACAGCTCGGGCGTTATCTCAAGATAAACGACGAGGTCGGGGCGGGGAAGTATCAGCTTCGAAAACTCGAAGTCGCAGAGCCAATCGGCAAAATCGCGCCACGACCCGCGCGGGAGCTTGGAAAGCTGATGTATCAGATTCGCCGTCGTGTATCTGTCCGCCAAAACGACCGTGTCGGGGTCGTTATAGTCGGCGCGCCAGTCGGTGACGTATGAGACGTACCTGTCGGCGGCGAAGAACATCGATGCCGCGTAAGCGTTCGTGTCGTCGGCGTTCCCGAGCGCGCCCGAGAGATACATGCGGACGAGAACGGAGCTGTCATTTTCATAGACGGGAAATTTCAGCTTGCGCACGCGGACGCCGCGACCTTCGAGATATGACGCGAGCATCTCGTACTGCGTGCTTTTGCCCGAGCCGTCGAGCCCGTCTATGGCGATAAGTCTGCCCACGACCGTCACCTCCGATCGCGTTTCTGCTTCTGTATGTCGTAATGCTTGACTATCTTCGATACGACATACACGGCGGTTACGGCGACGATGAGCACGCCGAGCCATATCAGTATGACAAGACCGCCGAACGCCGGACCCTTTATCATCGTTGCGGCTATGAGCGACGCCAATATAACGAATATGACGCACGACATCAGCGCGGACGCGCGCTTTTTTTTGCGCTCCATCCGTTTCAGCTCGTCGTCGGTCAGCGCCGGCTCGTCGCCGAATCTGTACCCGCATTCGGAGCAATTCTGTGCGTTCGGCGGGTTTATTGTATGACAAACGGGACAATTTTTATACTTTTCCATAATATTCTGCCTTCATGATCGTCGTATCATTCAGTCGAGCTCGCCGCGCAGAACGATCTCCTGGAACTGCTGGCGCGATATGAGCACCTCGCGCGGACGCGGACCGTCGGGCGGTCCGACGTATCCGAGCGTTTCCATGCGATCGATGAGCTTGGCGGCTCGCCCGTACCCGAGCGAGAGCCTGCGCTGTATGAGAGACGTCGATATCTTGCCGGAGTCGACGGCGAGCTCGAGCGCCTGACGCAGCATCGGATCGTCGAACGTCTCCCCGCCGCCCGATTCGTCGTCGGAGGACGCGGCGGCTCCGCGTCCTTTCTTGCCTGCACCGCACTGACGCGCAGCTTCTTCGATGCCCTCGATGGCGTCCTCGTCGTAGTGAGGCACAGGACACGAGCCCTTGAGGAAGTCGGTGACGACTTCCACCTCGCTGTCGCTGACGAAAGCGCCCTGCACGCGCTGCGGCTTCATCGAGCCTATCGGCGCATAGAGCATATCGCCGCGTCCGAGCAGCTTTTCTGCGCCGCCCGTGCCGAGTATCGTGCGGCTGTCGACCTGCTGCGCGACCGTGAGCGCGATGCGGGACGGAAAGTTGGCTTTGATAAGTCCCGTCACGACGTCGACGGAGGGACGTTGCGTACCGATTATGACGTGGACGCCCGCCGCGCGCCCCTTCTGCGCTATGCGGCATATGGACGTCTCGACGTCGTCGGGAGCCGTCATCATAAGATCGGCAAGCTCGTCGATGATTATGACGAGATACGGCATGAACTGCTTTTCGGGATCGTTTTCGGTGACCTTGTTGTAGCTGTCGATGTTTCGCACGCCGACGTCGCGTATCATCTCGTACCGCTTTTCCATCTCACCGACTGCCCATGAAAGCGTTCCCGCAGCTTTTTTCGCGTCGCACACGACGGGAACGTGCAGATGCGGTATGCCGTCGTAGGGTACGAATTCGACCTGCTTCGGGTCGATCATGATAAGTCGCACCTGATCGGGACGCGCGCGGTAGAGAATGCTCATGATTATGCAGTTGATGCAGACCGATTTACCGCCGCCAGTCGTACCGGCTATGAGAAGATGGGGCATTTTGGCGATGTCGCAGTAGACGGGAGCACCGGCGACGTCGCAGCCGAGCGCGGCGGTAAGAAGACTCTTTGCGTTCGCGAATTGGTCTGTTTCAAGAAGCTGACGGAGCGAAACAGTCTCGCGCACTCTGTTAGGCACCTCGACGCCGACGGCGGCCTTGCCCGGTATCGGCGCTTCGATTCGAACGCTCTGTGCGGCGAGATTAAGCGCGATGTCGTCGGACAGATTCGCTATCGCGGACACGCGCGTGCCCGTTTCGGGCGTCAGCTCATAGCGGGTGATAGTCGGACCGTGCGCGACGTCGGATATCTTTGTTTTGACCTTGAAGCTGCGGAGAGTGTCGACGAGACGCTGCGCCGTCTGCCGCAGCTCCTCAAGATCGGCGGATGTCGCCGCTGCAGGCGGCGTCAATAATGAAATAGGTGGGAACTCATAGACCTTTACAGGCTCGTCCGGCTCATCCGGGACCGGCGCGATACCGTCGGGCTCCGATATCGACTCGACCATCGCCTCGATATCATCGTCGTCGTAGCCGGGATCGTCGTCAAGACCTCCGCTTACCTCGGAGACTGCGTTCGGGTCGATGCTCGAGATAGCGCTTCGCAGAAGCGCGTCGAGTTCGTCGTCGCTCACGTCATTATTATCGCCGTTGGCGGACGCATTCGTGTCCGTATCACAAGTACTTTCACTGCCGATATTGAGTATATCGGAAATATCGTCACCGCCGCCCTCGCCGCTCTCGGTCACGTCCGCGGGCGCGACAGGCTCCGGCGATATGACGCGGCGCACCTTTGCAGTCGATTTCGCCTCCGACGGCGTATCTACCTTTGCACTGTTATCCTGCGTCTCGCCGCCGTTTGCTTCAAACGACTGCTCGCCGTAGCGTTCGCGCGTGCGGCGCATGACCTCGTCGAATATCTTTTTATCTATCTCGTCGCGCTCGTCGGCGCTGTCGGCTGTATCTTCGTCCGTCTCGCGCACGTCCTGCGACATGTCGACGTCTGTGTTGAATTTCTTTGCGCCGCGTCCTTTTTTCGATACCTTGATATCGGACTTGTCCACCATCGCGGGCGGTATATCGGACGGGTCGACGTGCATAGTCTCGGCGGCCGCCTCCGCTTCCTCGAGCAGACGCTCGCGCTGACGCGCGTCATATTCCGCGATGCGCTCGCGCCTGTCGGCGCGCTTATCCCTCATCCTTTGACGCAGCATCGAAAATACGACGGCGGGCGTCAGTCCGAACAGCAAGAGACATAGAACGAACAGTATCGCGGCGATAATAATTATTGATATTATCCGTCCGAAGCATGTGATGAATACGGAACCCAAAAGCCCGCCGACAACGCCGCCGCTCGTGTTGGCAACGCCGCTGTCATAGAGAGCCTTCACAGAAAAATCGGCTTTGCCGGACAGAAGTATATGCATGAGCGTTGCGAAGAGCAGCCATATCGCAAACGAGCACCAGAAGCGCCATCCGACGCGGCGCGGATCATCGTCATCGTGCCAGAACACGCCGAGCAGAATGAGTATCACCGGCGTCGCGTACGCGGATACGGACAAAAGACCGAACATCGCGCCGCGCAGAAAATGGACGACGACGCCCTCGTCGGGCAGTACGAGTATCAG
Source organism: uncultured Clostridia bacterium (assembly GCA_947586625.1). Lineage (GTDB taxonomy): Bacteria > Bacillota > Clostridia > Oscillospirales > CAG-272 > DTU064. The sequence continues at coordinate 55,361 of CANPXS010000003.1, forward strand.
AAGCGACAGAAGCGCGCATACGTAGAATACGAACGGCAGTATCTGACGCCACACGCCTGACGGCGGCGCGCTTTTTGCTTTGTTTGTCTTTACCCTCGACGTAGTTGACGGCGTTTTCTTTTTCGACGTGCCTTTTGCCGATGTTTTCTTCGCGCCGCCTGTGCTTTTTCCGGATGCCATTTATGTAAAACCTGCTTATACCTGAAATAAATTTAATGCGGGAAAGAACGGCGAAATAAACGGCCGCTATTCGTCCCGAGTATATCATAACAGATTTTGAGTCAAAATACAAGTACATGAAAGACAATATTGAGGATATTATTTTTATGAAGAGTTTATATGACGGACGAAGCATCGGCATATCGGCAGCGGTATATACCGCGGGCGCGGGATTTCTTGCCGGGGTGTGCAACGGCATGATAGGCTGCGGAGGCGGCGTGATCATCGTGTATGCGCTGTCGCGCCTCTACGAAAACGACCCCGAGCGAACGTCCCGCGACGTGTTCGCGTCCGCGGTGGCGGCGATACTGCCTATGTCGCTTGTGTCAACGCTTTTATATACGGCGTCGGGCGTCGCCGACTCCGGTGCGGTGAAATATATAGTTCCGGCGGTGACGGGCGGCATCGTCGGCGCGTACTTTCTCGATAAAATAAATCAGACTTTTCTGCGGCGGCTGTTCGGACTGCTCGTCATGTGGGCGGGAGTATCGCTGATACTGCGCCGCGCAGGGATAATGTGATGAGCATAATAGAGATACTGACAGCGTTTCTGTGCGCGGCGCTCTCGGGTATGGGGGTCGGCGGCGGGGGACTTTTGCTCATTTACATCGCGATGTTTACCGATACGCCGCAGAAGGAGGCGCAGCTCTATAATCTCATTTTCTTTATGTGCGCGTCAGCGTCCGCGCTTTTGCTGCACGTAAAAAAGCGCCGACTCGACCTTCGTGTCATATCGCTGCTCGCCTTGTCCGGCGTGCCGGGAGCCGTTGTCGGCAGCGTCATACTGCGCGGACTCGGCGACGGCGCCGTAGGCACGATACTCGGCGGATTTCTGTTTCTTTCGGGCGCCGCGTCGCTTTTTTCACGCGAAAAGCAAAAATAAATTTGTTTCGCGAGCGCATTTTGTGCAATCGCATATTTACAACGCGAGTTTTTCGTGATATAATGCTTTCAGCGCTCGGCACGGGACGCGGGGAAGTTTTCACCGTCCGCATCCTGAGTCGTGACGCAATATGAAAATGAGGTGAAAAAATGGCACTCACAAAAGAAGGCAAGCAGGAGATCATCGAAAAGTACGCTATCCACGAAGGCGACACGGGCAGCCCCGAGGTCCAGATAGCGATCCTTACCGAGCGTATCAATCAGCTCACCGAGCACCTGAAGAACAACAAGAAGGACCACCACAGCCGCAGAGGTCTGCTCAAGATGGTCGGACACCGTCGCAATCTGCTCGGCTATCTCCAGAAGGTCGACATCGAGCGTTACCGTGCGATCGTTGACAAGCTCGGCATCAGAAAGTAATCCAGCAGCCGAAGAAAAACAAAAACGGTATGCCGCGTCTGTCGGCGCGGCATACCGACCTGGACGGGCGCTTTTCGGAATAGCATTTACAAACGTGCGCACGGCACACATGCGCAAAGAGTGCGCGCGTTTGTAAGTGTTAGTCCGTGAAGACGCCCCCGAAAAACAAATAGGGAGGATTCAAGCACAGATGTTTGAAAATTACAGAGTTTTTGAAACAGAATACGCAGGCAGACCGTTAAAGGTCGAGGTCGGCAAGGTGGCGGGACTCGCCAACGGCTCGTGCCTCATCTCCTACGGTGAAACGACGGTCCTCGCATGCGCGACGGCGTCCGAGAAGCCGCGCGACGGCATAGACTTTCTGCCGCTGTCCGTCGATTTCGAGGAGCGTCTCTACGCGGCGGGCAAGATACCGGGCGCGTTCCTTCGCCGCGAGGGAAGACCGTCCGAGAAGGCGATACTGACGGCGCGCGTAATCGACCGCCCGATCCGTCCGCTTTTTCCGAAGGATCTCCGCAACGACGTCGTTCTTTCGATGACGGTCATGTCGGTCGACCCCGACTGCTCGCCCGAGATAACGGCGATGATAGGCGCGTCCATCGCGCTCTCCATATCCGACATACCGTGGAACGGACCGATATCGGGCGCGTTCATCGGCATGGTGGACGGCGTGCCGGTCGTCAATCCGACGGCAGCGCAGCGCGCGGTCAGCACACTTGAGCTTACGGTCGCGTCGAGCGCGAAGAAGGTCGTAATGATCGAGGCGGGCGCGAAGGAAGTGTCCGATGCGAACATGTTTACCGCGATCATGCTTGGTCACGAGGAAAACTGCAAGCTGCTCGAGTTCATAGACAAGATAATCGCCGAGGTCGGCAAGCCGAAGTTCGAGTATCCGTCGTGCGAGCTCGATCACGACATGTTTGACAAAGTATTCGATTTCTGCGAAAAGGACGTCATGTTCGCACTCGATACGAACGACAAGAACGTCCGCGACGAGCGTATGGTCCCGATAAAGGACGCGATAGTCGAAAAATTCTCCGAGGAGTATCCGACGATAGCGGATCAGATGGAGGAACTCGTTTATAAGATACAGAAGAAGATAGTGCGCCGCTGGCTGCTCGAGGACGGCAAGCGCGTAGACGGCAGACGTCTCGACGAGATAAGACCTCTCGCCGCCGAGGCGGGCGTTCTTCCGAGAGTACACGGCAGCGGACTGTTCACGCGCGGTCAGACGCAGGTCATGTCCATATGCACGCTCGGCTCCATTGACGAGGCGCAGGAGCTTGACGGCATCGACGAGCAGACGACGAAGCGCTACATGCACCACTACAATATGCCCGGCTATTCTACGGGCGAGGCAAAGGCGTCGCGCAGCCCGGGACGCCGTGAGATCGGTCACGGAGCGCTCGCGGAGCGTTCGCTCGTGCCCGTTCTTCCGTCGATAGACGAATTCCCGTACGCGATACGCGTCGTCTCCGAAGTCGTGTCGTCAAACGGCTCGACGTCGCAGGGCTCCGTATGCGGCTCGACATTGGCTCTCATGGATGCGGGCGTGCCGATAAAGGCTCCTGTCGCGGGCATTTCGTGCGGACTTATCACCGAGGGCGAGCGCTGGATGACGATGATAGACATTCAGGGACTCGAGGACTTCTACGGCGACATGGACTTCAAGGTCGCCGGCACGCACAAGGGCATCACGTCCATTCAGAT
>CANPXS010000004.1 GCA_947586625.1 uncultured Clostridia bacterium
TTTATCCTTTCTGAGAATTAAGCAGCGAACAGTGAGAGCAGAACGCCCGCGGCGACGGCGGAGCCGATAACGCCGGCAACGTTAGGTCCCATTGCATGCATGAGCAGGAAGTTGGAGGGGTCCTCCTTCTGTCCGACTGTCTGCGAAACGCGCGCAGCCATAGGAACTGCGGAAACGCCCGCCGAACCGATCAGCGGATTGATCTTGCCGTGCGTGAGGAAGCAGAGCAGCTTGCCCGTCAGAAGTCCGCCTACTGTCGAGAAGCAGAACGCGATGAGTCCGAGAGCGATGATGAACAGCGTCTGCGGCTTTAAGAAGTCTGCGGCGTTAGCCGTCGCGCCGACGGAGACGCCGAGGAATATCGTGCAGATGTTGATGAGCTCGTTCTGCGTCGTCTTGGAAAGACGGTCTGTCACGCCGGTGACCTTAAAGAGGTTGCCGAGCATGAGGAAGCCGATCAGCGGAGCCGCGTCGGGAACGACCATCGTCACAACGAGCGTAACGACTATCGGGAATACGACGAGCTCGACCTTCGAGACGGGACGGAGCGTAGACATCTTTATCGCGCGCTCTTTTTTCGTCGTCAAGAGCTTCATGAATGGCGGCTGGATAAACGGTATCAGCGCCATGTAGCTGTACGCGGCGATCGCGATAGCGCCGAGCAGAGCGGGGGCGAGCGTCTTTGTGACGAGTATCGCCGTCGGTCCGTCCGCGCCGCCGATAATGCCGATAGCTGCGGCCTCCGCCGGCAAAAAGCCGAGGAACAGCGCACCGAAGAACGCGAAGAACACGCCGAACTGCGCACCCGCGCCCATCATCAGCGATATCGGGTTCGAGATCAGGGGCGAGAAGTCGGTCATTGCGCCGACGCCCATGAAGATGAGCGACGGGTAAATGCCGAGCTTGACGCCGAGATACAGGATATCGACAAGACCTCCCTCGTTGACGACTTCCTTGAGCGTGTCAACGAGAGTGTGGTTCGGGTCCTGGTTGACGAAAAATTCCATGTGCATGAGGTTTGCGCCGGGCAGATTTGCAAGGAGCATACCGAATGCGATAGGAATGAGCAGAAGCGGCTCGAACTGCTTTACGACGCCGAGATAGAACAGCACGCCGACGATCACGTACATTATCAGCGTTTTATAGAATTCGGGGTCGGATATCAGCTTCGAAAATCCCGTTTCATTCAGAAAGTTTGTTACAAATTCCAAGTCGTGGTCACACTCCTTTCATAATACTGTACTGAGCCTATACGACCGTAAGATTACGAAAGGGCTACGAGCAGGTCGCCTGTCGATACGGATGCGCCGTTCGATACGCTGACAGCCGCGACGGTGCCGTCGACGGGAGCGAGTATCTCGTTTTCCATCTTCATAGCTTCGAGCACGCAGAGGCATGCGCCCTTCTTGACTGCGTCGCCGTTTTTGACGTTGACCTTGAGGATCGTTCCGGGCATCGGTGCCTTGACCTCGGTCGAGCCTGCGGGAGCGGACGCTGCTGCGGGTTTCGCGGGAGCTGCGGGCGCGGGAGCCGACGTCTGTGCGGGAGCGGGTGTAGGAGCCGCTGCCGGCGTCGGTGCGGCTGCTGCGGGAGCGGACGCGCCGCCGACTTCTTCTACGACTACTTCGTAAACTGTTCCGTTTACCGTTACGTTATACTTTTTCATGATGGAGTTTTGTCCTTTCGATTATTTGGATTTGTTCCACGGGGAGGAATGCTCCGCGCGTCTGAATGATACGACTCTGAAGCCGGAGGCGAACGCTTCGTCGCCGGATGTATATGCGGCAATAGCCGCCGTGATCGCCGCTATGAGCGCACCGTCGTCGGACTTAGGTGTTTCCGGCTCCGCTTTCACGGGCGCAGGCGCTTCGATGTGCTTCGGTGCGGGAGCGGGCGTTGTTTTCGGTTCTGGCTTCTTTTCGCGGTAGAAAATGATACGGAAAAGATACAGCACGATCATGAGCAGCGCCAGCACCGCGAAGACGGTCGCAAGACCGAGCGCCATCACGGTAAAGCCCGTCGAGAGCTTTTCGCCTACCGTCGTAAGCTCGCGAAGCCCGTCGGGGTTTGCGTCAAGGAAAAATCTGTACATATATTCTCCTTTCGATCAAAGCGGGAGATTTGCGTGGCGTCTGCCGACCTCGCCCGCGTTCTTCATGGAGAGCATCTCTAGGCAGGACGCGATGCGGGCGCGTGTTTCAGCCTCGGGAATGACGTCGTCGATCTCGCCCTTGTACGCGGCCTCGACGGCGGAGCCGAGCGTTGTGTTCCACTCGGAGACGAGCTCGGCGCGGCGTTCAGCGGGGTCTTTCGCACCCGCGAATTTGTCGTCCCACAGAAGCGCGACTGCGGACTCGGCGTTCATAGCGCCGATTTTTGCCGTCGTCAGTGCGAGCACGACATCGACGCCGACGGACTTGCTGCCGAGCACCGTATATGCGGCGCCGTATGCCTGACCCGTCACGACAGTGACCTTAGGGCACGACGCGGACGCGTAAGCGGCGGCGAGCTTCGCGAGCTCGGATGCATACTGAGCGTCGCCGCAGTCGGAGGTCGGAAGACCGACAGTGTCGACGAGCGTGACGACGGGGATATTGAAGCTGTCGGCGAACGAGATATAGTGCGCGGCCTTGCGGGCAGCGGCGGGCGTAAGAGCGCCGCCGTTCACGCTCGGGTCGGAGGCGACGACGAGCGATATGATGCCGCCTATCGGGGCGAGCGTCACGACGATCTCGTCTCCGTAGCCGCATGACAGCGCCTGATAGTAATTGCTGTCGATGACTTCTCCTATGACGTTGCCGGCAGTATAGCCGCCGTCCTCGATGAAGGAGAGGTCGCAGATGAGCCTCGACGGCACGTCGACGCGCACGGTGCCTTCGCAGTTGTTGGAGGGAAGGATAGAGAGAAGCTCCTTAGTCTTGGCTATCGCGGTAATTTCGTCCTCTGCCGTGAGCGACGCGACGGGCGTTTCTTTATTGTCGGAGTTTACATAATATTTGCCCTCCGCCTCGGATACGATCGTGAAGTCGAACATTGATGCGATCACAGCCGAGCTGCCCGCGCATGTGCCGGCGATGACAGCGATCTGCGGCACGACGCCGGACGCTGCGGAAGCGGCAGACATAACGCGTCCGTAGCCCGAAAGGGCGGTAACGCCTTCCATCACGTATGCGCCGCAGCTGTCGAATATGCCGACGACGGGCGCGCCGTTCTTTATCGCCATATCGTAGAGCGCGCATATCTTCTTCGCGTGTGCCTCGCCCATAGCGCCGTGAGAGCGGTAAAAGTCCTCGGCGAACGCGAATACGAGCTTGCCGCCGACAGCGCCGTAACCGGTGACGACGCCTTCGAAGTCGTCGACTGCAACGGCGTCACGGTCGAATTCCGTCGGACGGCGCTTTATGAACGCGCCTGTTTCAACGAACGTGCCCTCATCAAAGAGCGCTGCGATCCGCGCTCTCGCGGTCAGGCGCTTTCCTTTGAGCGCCGACAGTTCGTTTTTTTCGTCGAGCTCGGAAAGAAAGTCTTTGATCGCGGCGGTTGTCTTGTGCTGCGCGTGTTTCAGCGCTTCAAGAACCGTCTCGAAATCTTTTTTCTGCATAACAAACCTCCGGTTTCGTGTAGGAAATAAGCGGCGTTTTAGCAGTTTGCACCGCTCCGTCCCATTTTGACCCATTGTAAAATATTATACCTATTTTAACTAAATATTTCAAGTGGATTTTCAATGTTTCGCGCGCCGTATCGAAATTTCGTCAAATGTGATAATGGCGCGCGTCATGAAACTTGATTTTTTTAATTCCGCAAAAAGCGCGGGATAAAGACGCAAAAAAGAGAAGGCGCGCGCCTTCTCTTTTTATCGTCGTATTTTTCATTTTGACGTTAATTGTACATTTTGTACTTAAGTCGCAGATTGTCCGCTATCATCGCAATGAATTCGGAGTTCGTCGGCTTGCCGCGCGAGTTCTGTATCGTGTAACCGAAATATGAGTTGAGCGTGTCGACGTCGCCGCGGTCCCACGCGACCTCTATCGCGTGGCGTATCGCGCGCTCGACGCGCGACGTTGTCGTGGAGTATTTCTTCGCCACAGACGGATAGAGCACCTTCGTCACGGAGTTGATGATGTCGCTGTCCGCTATCGTCATGAGTATCGCCGTGCGCAGATATTGATATCCTTTAATGTGCGCCGGTACGCCTATCTGATGTATGATCTTTGTGACCTGCGTCTCGATATCGGGCGCGGCGGCGTTTTCGGAAGCTTGCTGCGGCGACGCGATATCGCCGGTGAGCGCTTCTATATGGCTGACGAGACTGCCGTAGTCGAGCGGCTTTAGCAGGCAAAGCGACGCGCCGGCGTTCATCGCGTCGAGAAGTATGTTCTGATTCGACACGAGCGACAGTATGATGAATACGGGACGCTTGTCCTGACCGAAATTCATCGTGCGGCAGCTTCGCAAAAGTCCTATGCCGTCGAGCTTCGACAGCCATATGTCCGCGATGACGACGTCGGGGTGCATGCGGCTGATCTTCATCAGCGCGTCCTCGCCGTTGTAGGCTTCGTCTACGTTATGATATCCGGCTCTCGTGAGCGCGTCTCTGCATTTCTTTCTCGAATCGCCGTTTTCGTCCGCGATCAGTATTTTTTTATTCTGTTCCATTTCATTTATCTCCGTCCTTCGTTTTGGCTGTGAAAATATGATACCACATTCTTCCATAAATAGCAATATTCTATCTTCCAAAAATTTCCACAAACATTTCCGCGTCGATTTGGTTGAAACAGCAAAAGTTGAACGCGAAAAAAATCGCCGTAAACGGAAGAGGATAGATGCGAATCGAATATGTGCGAAAACGATTCGACCGGCGCGTATTTGTTCAGAAACATCGCTTTTTTGTTGACATATGACGATACTGTGTGATAAAATGAACGAAAACAATGTAAAATGTCAGATTCGGCGGTGACAAAAAATGCTCAATTATTATACCGACAGGCACCCGGCGCTGTCCGCGCTAATAATCGCCGCGCTGTTTACGGTCATACCGTCTGCGGCGATGCTTTTTTTGGGCGGTTTTGTCAATATGCCTGTCGTTATATTCATTTATGCGCTCGTGATACAGGTCGTAATGTGGATGACGATCGAGCGTCCGATACTCGTGTTCATGCCGTTCATCTTGGCGCTCGTCGGCTTCATTGTAGCCGAGATCATATATACGGTGTCCGAAAGCGCGGCGGCACCCGGCGCGGGCGTCGGACAGACGGCGTTTGTCGTTTCGTCTCTGATCGTCACCGTATTCGGTGCGGAATCGGCGGCGAGCGTCGGCGCGATAGTCTGCTACGGGATAATATCGCTCGTGCGCAAGATATGGGACGCGATAGCGCACAGATAAAAAACGGACGCAAAAGAGGCGTGACAAACTGTCACGCCTCTTTTTCTGCGCTTATAATGTAGTGTGCGCCGCTCACTCGGCGATTATTATTTCCTTTGCGTAAGGCAGCGTCTTTATCCAGTCGCAGAATACGTGCCACTCGTCGAGCTTGTGGTCCTTGCGCGCGAAATAGATGTTGACGAGATTTTCATAGTTCATCGTCACCGTGCGCATCTGATTGTACGACGACGGCAGAAGCTGTATCAAATCGTACCAAAGCGATTTGTCCTTCGTTTCGACGTAGGCAAGACGCGTCTTTTCCATATACGCGATGAGCGCGTCGAGCGCGTCGAGCGCGCCGGGCGAGCATTTGTCGCACGAGAAATCGTCGCGCGAGAAAGGCTTCGAGTGTATCTTGTGCATAGTCGAGGTCGAGTTGGCGACGGTGCCGACCTTGTACGTGTCGAACTCCTTCCACCAGTAAAGCGGCGCGGTTATGTCGACAGAGACGAATATCTGACGTATGAATTTGCGGTGATCGGAACCGGCGCGTCGAAGCTGCTGCGCGAGCTTCATGTCGTTTTCGCCGAGGATGTATTCGCCGTCCTCGTTGTAGCGGCTGTCGGAGCGCGCCCAGCTGTTGTAGGGATTGCGCGCGCCGCGCATCGCGCCCTCTAAATTCATCACGTTCGTTCTTTCGAGCTTTATCATACCGCACCTCATATCATAATTTTCTATAATGATTATACATTTGCCGCGCCGCCGTGTCAAGAAAAATATAATATGGCAAATATCGAATCGGCGAAGCCGAGCACCGAAAGATACGTACAGTCAAAATATATCCGCACACATAAACGACAAATATAAAAAAGTCAGGAAAAAGTTTTGAAGGGGGTAGGGAGCGTTTCCGTAGGAAACGCCAACTTTTTTCAAAAGTTCCCCCTAATGTCCTGAATAAAAACCACTCATAATGGCAAATATAAGCATGCACAGCAAAAAATAAGCGAGGAGCATTACATTATGGAAAACAGAAAGTACGAAAACAGGATAGTGTACGCGGCGCTGATACTTGTGCTGGCGGTGCTTGCCGCGCTCGTCATCGTGACGGGGATAACGGCAAGACGCGCGCGTCGTCTGCCCGACAGCGATACGAGCGCAGACACACAGGCGATGGCGCCGCGCGATACTGCCGAGCATGAGCCGTTGCCGCGTGATACGGAGAAGCCCGCGGGCATATTCGGTAAAAAGGACGACAAAAAGGACGAAACGACAGCCGCGCTAGAAACGGAGCCGCCCGTGACCGAGACGCCTAAGCCGCCGACAGTCGACGTAGACGTGCAGCCGACGCTGCCGCAGTTCATGCAGCCCGCAGACGGCGTCGTCTCAAAGTCGCACAGCGAAACGGCGCTCGTATACTCGATGACGATGGACGATTACAGAACGCATACGGGCGTCGATATAGCGACGTCCGCCGGAGCGGACGTCAGAGCGGCTGCGGCAGGCGTTGTGACAGAGGTGTGGGACGACCCGTTCTGGGGCGTATGCGCGAACGTGTCGCATGAGGGCGACGCCGTCAGCACCTACCGCAATCTGTCTGCCGAGACGCTGGGGAGCCTCACCGTGGGACGCACGGTCGCCGCAGGCGAGGTCATAGGCACTGTCGGCGAGAGCGCGCTTTACGAGATAGCGGACGAACCGCACCTGCACTTTGAGCTGAAAATATCGGGCGCGTCCGTCGACCCGTGCGATTATATCGCGTTCGCGGGCGCAGACAGTCTTGAAGGATAACCTGGCGATGGGGGCGTTTGCCCCCATCTGTTTTTTACCGATAACGTCCGACTGCTGTAATAATATTTCAAAAAAATCACACATAATATTGCCTTTGATATAAAAATATGCTACAATAGTACCATACAGAATCTTGACCGCGGAGGAGTGACGATGCGCAGTACGCAGATCTGGACAGCGGAAGAGGACGCGCTGTGGGAGCGCATCGAAAAACATGCGGGCGAGGAATTCACGACGGCAAAAGGCCTCACGTTCACATATGCGATACGCGGCAGCGAAATGTTCGTCTCGCGCAAGGAGAAGTCGATAACGCGCGCGACAGTCAACGTCGCATATCATCGCGCAATGGAGCTTCTCGACATAGGCGAGGAAGTCGACGGTCCGAAAAAGCTCGGCACGTTCGGTGCGAGTTACATTTACCCGGTATTCGTCAAGATAGGGATAATCACCGTGTGGGGCGACCTCGGCGACGCACAGCTCAAAATCGAGACGTAACAGAGAATGGTTTATAATTTTTATATATAAAAGGAGAAGATCATGGCACAGAGATTTGTTTTGAACGAAACATCGTATCACGGCGCGGGAGCCGTCGCGGAGATACCCGCGCAGGTAAAGGCGCGCGAGCTTCATCATGCGCTTTTATGCTCCGACCCCGACCTCATCCGCTTTGGCGTGACGAAGAAGGTAACGGACGTACTCGACGCGGCGAAAATTCCGTACGACGTATTCTCCGACATTAAGCCGAATCCGACGATTGAAAACGTCAAGGCGGGCGTCGAGGCTTATAAAAAGTCCGGCGCAGACTTCATCATCGCCGTCGGCGGCGGCTCGTCGATGGACACGGCGAAGGCTATTGGCATCATAGTGAACAATCCCGAGCACGAGGACGTTCGCTCGCTCGAGGGAGCGGTCGAGACTAAAAAGCCGTCGGCTCCGATAATCGCAGTACCGACGACGGCTGGTACAGCGGCGGAGGTCACGATCAACTACGTCATCACCGACGTCGAGAAAAAGCGCAAATTCGTCTGCGTCGACCCGCACGATATACCTGTCGTCGCTATTGTTGACCCGGATATGATGTCGACGATGCCGAAGTCGCTGACGGCGTACACGGGTATGGATGCGCTGACGCATGCGATCGAGGGCTACATCACGCTCGGTGCATGGGAGCTATCCGACATGTTCCATCTCAAGGCAATCGAGATAATCTCGCGCAGTCTGCGCGACGCTGTCGCAGGAAAGCCTGAAGGACGCGAAGGCATGGCGCTCGGTCAGTATGTGGCTGGCATGGGATTCTCCAACGTCGGACTCGGCGTCGACCATTCGATGGCGCATACGCTGTCGGCATACTACGATATGCCGCACGGTCAGGCGTGCGCGACGCTTCTGCCGACCGTAATGGCGTATAACGCGCCGGCGACAGGCGAGAAGTATCGCGAGATCGCACGCGCTATGGGAGTAAAGGGTGTAGACGATATGACGCAGGACGAGTATCGCCGTGCGGCTGTCGACGCAGTAAAGAAGCTGGCGGAGGACGTCGGCGTCGTGTGCTCGCTCAAGGGCGTCGTTAAGGAAGAGGACATACCGGCGCTGTCGCGCGACGCATACAACGACGCGTGCCGTCCCGGCAATCCGCGCGACGTCTCCGTCGAGGACATCGCCGAACTCTACCGTTCGCTGATGTAAAAACGCATTGAAAAGTCAAAATAAAAGAAGGGGCGCGAGCCCCTTCTTTTGATGTATGGCAGTTACTTCAAGCTGTGCGCCTTCGGCGGCTTGTTCTTGACACGCGCGCTCGTTCTGCCCTCGGGCGATATCTCGCCTGCGGACGTGAGCGCCATTTTTGTCAGCGTCGGTCCGACGAGCTCGTACACGAGCACGGAGAAGAGCACGACGCTGCGCACGGCTGCGCCGTCCGAGAGCTGCGCCGCCGTCATTGCCATGCCGAGCGCGACGCCTGCCTGCGGCAGAAGCGTTATGCCGAGATTATTGCGTATAGTCTTGGAGCATGACGTCATGGCGCAGCTTGAGAACGCGCCGAAATATTTGCCGAGCGAACGCGATACGATGTAGAGCGCTCCGACGAGCAGCACGAGCGGATTTGACAGTATCTCGAGGTCGAGTTCCGCGCCTGACAAAACGAAGAACAACACGAACAGCGGCGCCGTCCATCCGTCGACACGTTCCATCAACTCCTCTGAAAAGTCGCAGATGTTGCAGAACACGGTCCCGCACATCATGGCGACGAGCAGAAGCGAGAAGCCGATATGTATGCCGCCGATGTCGAACTCCATCATCGAGATGCCGATAGTCAGAAGCACGAACGCTATAGAGAGCGACAGACGCTTGCTGCGCGAATGGAAGAATTTTTCAAGCGCGAACAGGCAGAAGCCGACGAGTCCGCCGAGAAGTATCGACAAAACGACCTCGATTATCGGTTCGAGTACGACGCTCGCGACGTTGATGTGGCCGCTTTCAAGCACGCGCGCGATGCCGAACGAAACGGAGAAGAGCACGAGTCCCACGGCGTCGTCGATAGCGACGACGAGCAGCAGCAGCTTCGTCATCGGTCCGTCGGCTTTGTACTGGCGAACGACCATAAGCGTTGCGGCGGGAGCCGTCGCGGCGGCTATCGCGCCGAGCGTTATCGCGGACGATATCGAGATCGTCGACGGTGCGATAAAATGGAGCGATACGAGCACGATATCGACGACGGCGGTCGTTATAACCGCCTGCAATATGCCGATGACGATCGCCTTCGCGCCCATTTGGCGTATCTGTCCGATGCGGAATTCGTTGCCTATCGTAAACGCGATGAAGCCGAGCGCCGCCTGAGAGAAAAGCGAAAGCGACTCTACCTCGTCAAGCGTGTGGAACCCGAAATAGGGAATATCGAGCGCGCCGATAAGAAACGGTCCGAGCAAAAGTCCGGCTACAAGGTAAGCGGTCACGGCGGGAAGGTTCAGCACCTTCGCGATACGCGACATTAAAAGTCCCGCGATAAGAGCCGCTGCGGTCCATAAAAGAATTTGCATATGACACCCCCGTGTTGTCAGTCGTTAATATTATATCGTGAATTTCTGTATCTGACAGTTGTCGTAGTAGAGAGAGAAGAACTCGTCGTTCGTGACGTCGCGCATGTATGTTATTATTGCGCGACAGACGACGCCGTGCGCGACGATCATGACGTTTTGGTTCGCGTATATGTCGCGGATATCGTCAAGGCAGTTGTAGACGCGCTGGACTACCTGAAAGAACGATTCTCCATCCGGATAGCGGTATCCGAAGTTGTGCCAGTAAAGCGCTTCGCCGCCGTCGATGTCGAAATATTTGCCCTCGTACTGCCCGAAATCGCGCTCGATCAATCGGTCGTCGGTCTTGACGGTCAGCCCGCACGCGTCGGCGACGGCTTTCGCCGTTGTGACGGCGCGCAAAAGCGGCGACGATATGACGGCGTCGAGGCGCAGCTCCTTTGATTCTTCGGCGAGGGCGGGGAGCTGCGACAGTCCGCTTTCGGAAAGCGGCGCGTCGACGCGCCCGCAGTAAAGATGTTTTTCGTTGTATTCTGTCTGCCCGTGGCGGACGATGTAAAGGTTCATGAAAGCCTCGTATAATTATTTGTTGCCGCACAAAATTATACATAACGGCGCGCGAGTTGTCAATGCGGACGGGACGTCGAAAATGCACGAAATACGGTGTGAAAATATTGAAAATATCATAAAACTTTTTCACTTTTGCGAAAAACGCATGCAAAGCGCCAAAAAGTCCCGCTGTAAGCGGGACTTTTTACGTCGGAGAGCAGTCGTTATTCGGACAGTTCGGCCGATTCGAACGAATATGTTTCCGCACGGATGTCGATGTGGGCATCTTCGGAGACAGTGTTCATTCCGAACAGTCCGTATAAAAGCAATGATAATAACAGTATGCCCGAAATGATCGCGGAAATTATAACGGATATGATGCACACAACAGCCGTGTTGCGTTTGACCGTCAGGCATACGACGGCACCAACGAGTGCGGGGACTGCGGGCAGAAATACGAAAACGCTGAGACGGTAACCTATAAAAATCGACACTCCCGCTGCAGCGGCTATGATAAGTAATGATACTACGAGAAACAGTATGCCGAACGCGCGCCTTTTGCGCCGTGTCGACTCTGAATCGTCAAAGTAAGGCGGTGCATTTGAATATGGCGGAGGCGATATGTTTGCGACGTTTGTTTCGGGTACGTTCTGCGCGTCGTCTGTATTCTCGGTTCGTCCAGTCAGCTCGTCGAGGCTCACGGAGAAAATGTTACACATCTTTATGAGCTTGTCGAGGTCCGGTACTGATGTGCCTGTCTCCCATTTCGACACGGATTGACGCGATACCTCGAGTAGGTCCGCGAGCTGCTCCTGCGACATCGAGTTTTCTGTGCGCAGACGGTAGATTTTTTCTGAGAGCGTCATTTCGTATGCTCCTTTCATGTGAGGCAATCATATTTAATCAAGCAGCGGACCGGCTAACTCGCGAAAGATCGGCAAAAAAGCGATCAGGAATGCTATCATGATAAACGAGGCGATAATACATTTGACAAAAGCCGCTCGTTTTGCACTAAGGCATATTATCGACCATGTCAGGCACACAGGCAGTAAGAAGTAGAGAAGAATAAAATTTACAAGAGAAACGGTGTTTACATATGAATATGAAACATCGTCCGACGCCTGCGGTATGAGCAGTATTACGGGTATCAGAACAAGCGCTAATGAAAAGATGAGCAGCACGATGCCGACAGTGTGCTGAGTTCGGCGCTCATATCGCGCTGTTTCGGTTTCCGCACTTTCGATCTGATGCACCTCCGACGACATTTCAACATCATTTATCATGACCGTCACATCGTCCGAGGCAGGTGCAGCCGACGATTCGGGATTATTTTTTTCAACATTTTTAGCGGTACGTCCCGTGATCTCGTCGAGGCTCACGGAGAAAATGTCGCATATCTTTATGAGCTTGTCGAGGTCGGGCACCGATGTGCCTGTCTCCCATTTCGACACGGACTGACGCGAGACCTCGAGTCGGTCCGCGAGCTGTTCCTGCGACATAGAGTGTTCTGTGCGCAGACGGTAGATTTTTTCCGAGAGCGTCATTTGTATGCTCCTTTCGAGTTTTATGCCTAAATAATACACCGCGATCGGCGAAATGTCCATCAACTGCGCTTTGAAATTGCGCAACCGGCGCGCGCAACAGTCAAAAATCTCACTTATATGCGACGATAGTGTGCGTCGAGCCCCATGATGCGTCGATTTTGACAGATGAGAATCCAGCGAGCGTCAGCGCCTCGGTTTCGTGCGGGACAGTAAGCGGCGTGTCGTAGTGATAGAACTCGCCGTCCGCGAGTCCCTGCTCGGATTTGAGACGCAGCAGTTCACGGCGGAAAAATGATTCCTGCTCGTCAGTGTCGCAGAAATAATCGGTCAGTACAAAATAACCGCCGTCGCGGAGCGCGAGATAAATCTTTCTATAAAGCGGCAGTTTTTCAGCCTGTGTAAAATGATGCAGCGACTCGACGGATACGGCGGCGTCGAAATTGTTTTCTCCGAGCGGCACGTCGAAGTAAGAGCCTTCGACCAGCTTAAGCGACTTGCCGCCGTGCTTATCGTGCAGCCGCGCAAGCATCTCGTGCGCCAAGTCGATGCCGGTGACATGCGCCGTTTTGTTGAGTGAAAAGTAAAAATCGAGTTCGAGTCCGGTGCCGCATCCGAGATCGAGCACTCGCGCATTTGCATCACGCGGCAGAAGCTCTGCCGTATATGGATAAAACTCACGCGCCGAGTCTATCTCTCCGAGCTGATGCGCCTCGTATTCGTCGAGCCGACGGCCGAAAAAATCGCCCATTTTTTCCAGTATCATGCGGTTTCCTCCGAAAAAATAACTGTGGGAATATATAACGAGGGAGAGAAAACTTTTCTCCCCCTCGTAAAACTTTATTGATTCGGTTTACCTGAGCGCTGCCTGCGCTGCTGCGAGACGTGCTATCGGTACTCTGAACGGTGAGCAGGACACGTAGTCGAGACCGATGGAGTGGCAGAATTCGACGGACGTCGGGTCGCCGCCGTGCTCGCCGCATATGCCGACGTGCAGCTTCTTATTTGAGCCGCGGCCGAGCTCGATAGCGAGCTTCATAAGCTTGCCTACGCCGACCTGATCGAGCTTCGCAAACGGGTCGCTCTCGAGTATCTTCGCGTCGTAGTACGCGGAGAGAAACTTGCCGGAGTCGTCGCGCGAGAAGCCGAACGTCATCTGCGTGAGGTCGTTGGTGCCGAAGCAGAAGAAGTCAGCCTCCTTCGCGATCTCGTCAGCGGTGAGAGCCGCGCGCGGGATCTCGATCATCGTACCGACCTCGTACCCGAGCTCGACGCCTGCGGATGCGATCTCCTCGTCGGCGGTCTTAACGACGATGTTCTTGACGTACTTGAGCTCCTTGACCTCTCCGACGAGCGGGATCATGATCTCGGGCTTGACGTCCCAGTCGGGATGATTCTTCTTCGTATTGATAGCGGCGCGGATAACGGCGGAAGTCTGCATCTTTGCGATCTCGGGATACGTGACTGCGAGACGGCATCCGCGGTGACCCATCATCGGGTTGAACTCGTGCAGGGAAGAGATGAGAGCCTTTATAGTCTCGACGGACTTGCCCTGTGCGGCAGCGAGTGCTTCGATGTCGGCTTCTTCGGTCGGCACGAACTCGTGCAGCGGCGGGTCGAGGAAGCGGATGCAAACCGGCGTGCCCTCGAGCGCTTCGTAGAGCGCCTCAAAGTCTGCCTGCTGCATCGGGAGTATCTTTTCAAGCGCGCGCTCGCGCTCTTCAACTGTTTCGGAGCATATCATCTCGCGGAACGGCTCGATGCGGCCCTCGCCGAAGAACATGTGCTCGGTACGGCAGAGACCGATGCCCTCGGCGCCGAGTTCGCGCGCCTTCTTAGCATCGCGAGGAGTATCGGCGTTCGTGCGGACCTTCAGGCGGCGATATTTGTCCGCCCAGTTCATGATGCGCTGGAACTCGCCGACGATGGAGGCGTCGACGGTCGGGATGATGCCGTCGTAGATATAACCGGTGGAGCCGTCGATGGAGATCGTGTCGCCCTCGTGATATTCCTTGCCCGCGAGAGTGAAGCGCTTGTTTTCCTCATCCATCGTGATAGCGGAGCATCCGGATACGCAGCATGTGCCCATGCCGCGCGCAACGACCGCCGCGTGCGACGTCATACCGCCGCGAACGGTCAGGATGCCCTGAGATGCCTTCATGCCTTCGATGTCCTCGGGAGACGTTTCGAGACGGACGAGCACGACTTTCTCGCCGCGCTTCTTCCATGCCTTAGCGTCCTCGGCGGAGAACACGATCTTGCCGGCAGCTGCTCCGGGCGATGCTGCGAGAGCCTTAGCTATCGGCTCGGCCGCTTTGAGCGCAGCCGCGTCGAACTGCGGATGGAGGAGAGTGTCGAGGTTGCGCGGGTCTATCATGAGAACGGCTTCCTGCTCGGTGCGCATGCCCTCGTCAACGAGGTCGCACGCGATCTTGAGCGCCGCCTTAGCGGTGCGCTTGCCGTTACGGGTCTGGAGCATGTAGAGCTTGCCGTTCTCGACGGTGAACTCCATGTCCTGCATATCGCGGTAGTGGTCCTCGAGCGTCTTGCAGACGTTCTTGAACTGCTCGTATGCCTCCGGGAATTTCTCAGCCATCTGCGTTATCGGCATAGGCGTGCGGATGCCCGCGACGACGTCCTCGCCCTGTGCGTTGACGAGGAACTCGCCCATCAGCTTCTTCTCGCCGGTAGCGGGGTCGCGCGTGAACGCGACGCCTGTTCCGGAGTTGTCGTTGAGGTTGCCGAATACCATCGGCATGACGTTGACGGCGGTGCCCCAGCTGTACGGGATATCGTTGTCGCGTCTGTACACGTTTGCGCGGGGGTTATCCCATGAGCGGAACACGGCCTTTATTGCTTCATAGAGCTGAACCTTCGGGTCGGAGGGGAAGTCCTGACCGATCTTTTCCTTGTACTCGGCCTTGAACTCGGCAGCGAGCTCCTTGAGGTCAGCGGCTGTGAGGTCGACGTCGTACTTGACGCCTTTCTTCTCTTTCATCTCGTCGATGAGCTGCTCGAAGTACTTCTTGCCGACTTCCATAACGACGTCGGAGAACATCTGAATGAAGCGTCTGTATGAGTCGTAGACGAATCTTTCGAACTTGGGGTCGGGGTTGCCCTTGATCATTGCCTCGACGACGTCGTCGTTGAGACCGAGGTTGAGTATCGTGTCCATCATGCCGGGCATGGATGCGCGTGCGCCGGAACGAACGGAAACGAGGAGCGGATTTTCGAGGTCGCCGAACTTCTTGCCGTTGATCTCCTCCATCTTTCCGACGTACTGCATGATCTCGTCCATGATCTCGTCGTTGATGCGGCGTCCGTCCTCATAATACTGAGTGCACGCCTCCGTCGTGATCGTGAAGCCCTGGGGCACGGGAAGTCCGATGTGCGTCATCTCCGCAAGGTTAGCGCCCTTGCCGCCGAGAAGCTCGCGCATGTCGGCATTTCCTTCGCTGAAAAGGTAAACATACTTCTTGCTCATGTGATTCCTCCGTGTTATGGTGAATATAGTGTGAAATCGTCTGCATATGCGGCTCTACTGCCGCACATGGTATTATAAAGGCACGTGATATTATAACATAAATTTCTACCATAATTTGACATCGACGCACAGTGGCGATATTAAACCTATGAAATTTATGTTCAATAAACGTTTCCTTAGAGTGTCGCCGCCGCACAGCGGCGGCTTTGACATCTGTGCGTTTATTATAACATAAATTTTTCCTTTTGACTACCCCTTTTTTTACATTTTCTATGATTTTACGAAATATGATACAAGTTTGAAGCAAATATATGATACAGAATTGAAAAGGGGCCCGTTACCGAGCCCCGTGAGATGATGCGCCGTCTATCATGTTTTCGATGAATATACCGAATCCGCGCGTTGGGTCGTTTATCATGACGTGTGTCACGGCCCCTATCAGCTTTCCGTTTTGCAGTATCGGCGAGCCCGACATGCCCTGCACGATGCCGCCCGTGCGCGCTATCAGCTCTTCGTCGGTCACTGTGATGATGAAGCTTTTGTTGTCGCGCGACGAGCGGTTTATATCGGATATGACTGCCGAATAGTCGTGGGTGTCGCCGTCGGCGAGCGTACACCGTATCACGACGTCGCCGCTCCTGACCTCGTCTCGTGATGCGATATCGGCATGTTCGCCGCCGTTCGGTATCTTCTCGAACGTACCGTAGACGCCGGTCTCGGTGTTCTTGTCGACGCTGCCCGTGTCGTTCGTGCCGAAGCAGCCCTTTAATTCACCGGGAGTGCCGGCTTCGCCCTTTTCGATGCCGAGTATCCTGACGTCGGTCACGCGTCCCGACGAAAGCGGTATGAGCTCGCCCGTATCAGCGTCGCAGATGCCGTGTCCGAGTCCTGCGAAGAATCCGCTGTTTTCATCGTAAAACGTCACCGTGCCGATGCCGGCGGCGCTGTCGCGCACCCACATTCCCGCGCGCGGGACGCCGTTTTTATCCGGCGCGGGAGTCAGCGTTGCCGTCATACGTTTGCCGCCGCGCTCGAATACGATCTCGACAGCTTTGCCGCCGCTCTTTGAGATAATGTCGACGAGCTCGTCAGAGCCGTCGACAGGTTCGCCGTCGACGGTGATTATTACATCGCGCGGCAAAAGTCCCGCGTCCTTGGCGGGGCAGACGGCGCCGTCCTTCGTTTCGACGTCGCCGAGTCCGGCGACTGTCAGTCCCTCCGTTTTGAATCTGACGCCGAACGGCATGCCGCCGACGCACAGTCCGTCGTCACCGATGTCCGCCGCCGATACGCCTGCGGCAAGTGTCAACGCTGCCGCCGCCGTCAGCAGTATCGATACGGCGCGCGCCGCCGCTACGCGCCATTTATTATTAGTCCGCATAATATATTGAATATCCTTAAAAGCCACCGATTTGTAAAACCGCCGCGTGTGCGGCGGCAATTATAATCTTCCCGCACGCGCGCCGCATTATGATATGAAAATATTTTGCGCGGTTGAAACAGAGGTAATTTTTGTCAGATATATTTCCTTATCGTGTCGAGAGCGCCCTTTTCGAGGCGCGACACCTGCGCCTGCGATATGCCTATCTCGGCGGCTATCTCCATCTGTGTCTTGCCTCTGTAATAGCGCGCCTCGATTATGGCGCGTTCACGGTCGCCGAGCTTACGCAGAGCTTCGCGCAGCGCTATATCCTCGAGCCACGACTCGTCTGAGCCGGATTCGTCCGATATTTGGTCCATCACATATACGCAGTCGCCGCCGTCCTGGTAAAGCGGCTCGTAGAGCGAAACCGGGTCGACGATAGCCTCGAGCGCCTCGGACACGTCCTCGACCTTTTCGCCGAGCGAGTCCGCGATCTCCTCGACCGTCGGTTCGCGTCCGCGTTCGCGCGTCAGCCGCTCCTTTTCGCCGAGCGCCTTGTACGCGAGATCGCGCAGCGAACGGCTGACGCGTATCATCGCGTTGTCGCGCAGATAGCGCCGTATCTCGCCGATTATCATCGGAACCGCATACGTCGACAACTCGACCTCCTTCGTCACGTCGAAGTTGTCGATTGCCTTGAGAAGTCCTATGCAACCGACCTGGAACAGATCGTCCATGTTCTCGCGTCTGCCCGAGAACCGCTGTATTATCGACAGCACAAGACGAAGATTCCCCGAAAACAGCTCGTCCCGCGCACTCTCGTCGCCCTCCTTCATTTTAAGTAACAGCTCACGCTTTTCCTCCCCCGTCAGCGTTTTGAGCTTCGACGTGTTCACGCCGCATATCTCGACCTTGCCGTAATACATTGCCCACCCCGATTTTCAAATATTTTTCTTTCGATAAAAGTATTGCCCCGAGCGGCGTTCGTTAATACAAAAAGACGGGCGGGTAATTTTACCTTTTGCGTCGGTTCATATTCAGTTCACAAAATCGCAAAATGTAAACAATTTATGAATAAAGCGTTTAGTACTTGAAAAAAGTGGGATTCAATGATATACTCATTGATAATTCGAGAACGAATTATCTCACATTCCACAGTGACGAAAGGAACAAACGAAATGGCAGAGAGAAGAGCAAACTACACGGGCAAGGAGCACAATGAGCTCATTCGCCGTACGATGAGAAAAGAAGAGGACCGTCCGACGCCGGAGGTCACGCCGATGATGCTGTTGCAGGAGATCACGCGCATCACGAGATGCATGACGGAAAAAGACGTCCCGACGCAGTCCATGCAGAACAGCAGCAGGCAGATACTGCGCGCGCTCGGTCATAAGGGCGGCATGTGCCAGCTCGACCTTGCGAAGATGACGCACCTCAAGCCTCCGACGATAAGCGTCGCGCTCCAGAAGATGGAGAGCGAGGGTCTTGTCACACGCGTCATCGACGAAAAGGACGGCAGAGCGACGCGAGTATATCTGACGGAGGCCGGAAACAGCATAAACGAAAAGGTCGTCGACCGCATACGCGAGATAGACGCTGCGGCGATGCAGGGGGTGACGGAGGAGGAGAGCGCGGCTCTCGCCTCGGCGCTCATAAAGATACGCGACAATCTTAGGGCTTTCGCCGAATCCGAAAAGTAAAGATAGGGCATGGTGATTCGAGTTGAGACACAAGACACTTAAAGGATATCTCAAACCGTATTGGCTGCCGTCGATAATATCGCCGATCTTTATGCTCGGCGAGGTCTTCTGCGACCTGCTTTTGGCGCGGCTTATGGGACAGATTGTCAACGAGGGCGTACTCGCGCGTAACCAGGACGTCATACTGCATTACGGTATGCTGATGCTGCTCGTCGCCGCGTGCGGCGGATTCATGGGCATATCGTGCGCGTGGACGGCGAGCGTTGCGTCGCAGGGCTTCGGCCACGATCTGCGGTGCGACATATTCCACCGCGTGATGTATCTGTCCGAGCAGCAGACGGACAAATTCACGACGGGTTCGCTCGTGACGCGTTTGACGAACGATATAACGGTGCTTCAGGATATGGTGAACATGATACTGCGCATGTTTGTGCGCGCGCCCATGTTCTTCATCGGAGGCATAGTCATGACGCTGTCGCTCAACGTCCGCTTCGGATACGTTGTGCTCGCAGCGCTGCCCGTTTTGGCGGCGTCGGTCGTGGTAATGCTCAAAGTGGTCAATCCGATGTTTTCCAAAATTCAGACGAAGCTCGACCGCGTCAACGCTGTCGTTCAGGAAAACGTGAGCGGCGCGCGCGTCGTGAAAGCGTATACGCGCGAGGAGCACGAGATCGAGCGCTTCGACGCCGCGAACACCGACTTCCGCGATACGTCGTACAGAGTTTTCAAGATAATGGCGTACCTGATGCCGGTGATGAGCCTCGTAATGTATGCGGCGACGATAGCGATATACTATCTCGGCTCGCAGCTCGTCAATGAGGCGGCGATGGTGGCGGCAGACGTGACGCTCGCATCGTTCCAGGTCGGAAGCGTCATGACGGCGGCGTCGTACATAACGCGCATACTTTCGTCGATAATGATGGTCAGCATGATGTTCCAGCAGATAGCGAGAGGCAAGGCGTCGGCGGACCGTGTGCGCGAGGTGCTTTTGTCTGCGCCCGTCATAGTCGGCGGCGACGCGGAGAATGGAAAGAGCGAATCCGGCGGAGAGGCGGAGACGGGGACAGTGGAGCTTCGCCACGTATCGTTCCGCTATCCCGGTGCGTCCGGCGACTATGTACTCCACGACATCAATCTCAAGGTGAACAAGGGCGAAACTGTCGCCATAATCGGCGCGACGGGTTCGGGCAAGTCGTCGCTCGTGCAGCTTTTGCCGCGCTTCTACGACGCCGACGAAGGCGAGGTCTTGGTCGACGGCAGAAACGTAAAGGAATACGACCTCGACGCGTTGCGCCATAAGTTCGGATATGTGCTCCAGAAAGCGGAGCTGTTCTCGGGCTCGATCGCGGACAATATCCGTTGGGGCAACGACGAGGCGACCGACGACGAGGTAGTCGAGGCGGCGAAGATAGCGCAGGCAGACGATTTCATAATGTCGTTCAACGACGGCTACGGCGCTTACGTCGCCGAGAAGGGAACGTCCCTCTCCGGCGGTCAGAAGCAGCGAGTCTCGATAGCGCGCGCGATAGTGCGTCACCCGGAAATACTCGTGTTTGACGACAGCACGTCGGCGCTCGACTTAACGACGGAGGCAAAGCTGCAAAAGGCTCTCCGCGAGGGGCTCAAAGGTTCGACGGTCATAATGATAGCGCAGCGCATCGCGTCGGTCAAAAACGCGGACAGGATAGCGGTGCTCGACCACGGCTCCGTCGTCGCGTTCGCGCCGCATGAGGAGCTGTTGCGCACGAGTCCCACATATCGTGACATTTACAGCTCGCAGATGAAGAATTCGGACGGAGGTGCGGCGTGATGAACGACAATGAAAAAAAGCCCGGCGCGGAAAAGTCCGAGACGGGTAAAAAGAATTTGTATCACGCGGAAAGACGCGAAATGAGTCTTGACGAGCTGAGGGAAGCGCAGAACAGTCAGAACCGCAACCGCGGTCCCGGTCCCGGAGGCGGCGGTCCGCGCGGCAGAGGCGGCATGATACGCGAAAAGCCGAAGGACACAAAGGGCACGATGCTGAAGCTCGTCCGCTACATAGGCAAGAGCGGCGGCGGACTTATCGCGATACTTCTCGTGATAATGCTGTTCACGACTGCGACGACGCTTATAACGCCCCGCATCGAGGGCAACCTCATCAACTGCATGACGCTCGGCGAGCTCGAGGACGGCACGGTCCGTCTACTCGTCGACTTTGACGGCGTTATTCTGTGGCTCGGCGTCATGGCGGTCATATATGTGCTCAACTGTATTCTTTCGCTCGTGCAGACGCTCGTATCGGCGCGGCTGTCGCAGTGGACGGTATACAAGATGCGTTCGGACCTGTTCCGCCATATCGAATATCTTCCTATAAGGTACACGGACACGCACCCGCACGGCGACCTTATGAGCCGCATGACGAACGACGTCGACAACGTGTCGAACGCGATATCGCAGTCGATAACGTCGCTCATCTCGAGCGTGCTCACGCTTATCGGCGCGCTCGTTATGATAATCTGGTCGTGCCGCAAGGCGCCGGTCATGATAATTATCGCGATATGCACGATACCGATAACGTTCCTTTTGTCGGCGCTCCTTTCTAAGCTGATGCGCAAATACTTCGTCAAGCGTCAGGTGCTTCTCGGCAGCCTTAACGCGCAGGTCGAGGAGATGGTGACGGGTCACAAAACCGTCATGGCGTACGGCAAAGAAGACATGGCGATAGACGCGTTTGTCGAGACGAGCGAGGATTTCCGCAAGTGCTCGATAAAGGCTAACGTCTGGGGCGGCATCATGGGCCCCGTGATGAACGTCATAAACAACCTCAACTATCTGCTCGTAGCGGCGTTCGGCGGTTACTTCTGTATCAAGGGCGCGCTGCTCGTCGGCGACATCAACGCGATACTCAAATATTCGCAGCAGTTCTCGTTCCCGATATCGCAGATAGCGAACCAGTACGCGACGATCCTCACGGCTGTCGCGGGCGCGGAGCGCATATTCGCGATACTCGAATCGAAAAACGAGCCTGACGAGGGCAAGAGCAGTATCACCGTCGACGACATAAAGGGCAACATCGAGCTGAAAAACGTCGACTTCTCGTATAACGAAGGCGAGCCTGTGCTCAAAGGACTCGATCTGTCGGTCAAGCACGGTCAGAAGATAGCGATAGTCGGGGCGACGGGCTCGGGCAAGACGACGATAGTCAATCTGATAACGCGGTTTTACGATATCGACGGCGGCTCGATAACGCTCGACGGCGTCGACCTTTACGACATACCGAAAAAGACGCTGCGCTCGGCAATAGCGATAGTTTTGCAGGACACGGTGCTGTTCTCCGACACTATCGGCGCCAATATCCGCTACGGCAAGCTCGACGCGACGGATGAGGAAGTCGTCGCGGCGGCGAGAACGGCGAACGCGGACGCGTTTGTGTCGCGTCTGCCGGATGGGTATAATACGATGCTGGCCGAGTCGGGTTCGAACATAAGCCAGGGGCAGCGTCAGCTTTTGTCGATAGCGAGAGCGGTGCTCGCCGACCCGAAGATACTGATACTCGACGAGGCGACGTCGTCGGTCGATACGCGCACCGAGATGCATATCCAAGAGGCGATGTACAAGCTGATGGAGGGGCGCACGTCGCTCATCATCGCGCACCGACTGTCGACGATACGAGACGCGGACGTTATAGTCGTTATCGCGAACGGCAAGGTCGCGGAGGCGGGAAGTCACGAGGAGCTTCTCGAAGCGAAGGGCGAATATTACAAGCTCTATCAGTCCCAGTTCGCAGGCTTTGCGACGTGATATGTAGTTTTACAGGGAAAAAACTTTTCGTAAAAAACAGAAGAAGGGGCGTACGCCCCTTCTTCTGTTCCAAACTGCAAGTATATTTTACCACACAAAATTCGACCGCGCTGCCTCGCCGTTGTCGATGAGAATGTCCTGCGCCGTCATCGACTTATTCGTGACGGTGACGAAGTATGCCCACTCGGCGATCTCCTCGGGCGACGCCCATTTGCGCAGAGGCGTTTCGTCCATTATCTGTGCCCATAGCTCCGGTGTGTTTATGACGTGGTCGTTCAACTCCGTGTATACGCCGCCTGGCGACAGACTGTTCGACGTCGCACCGTATGCGGCGAGCCGCAGCGCGGTATTCTTCATATACGCGACGACACCGCCCTTCGACGCGGCGTATTCGGGAAATTCTGCGCCCGTCGACGCACTCGCGGACGCAATAAAGAGCACGCTTTTTATCCCGTCGTGAAACGCGAATTTTTCGGTCACGCGCATCGTGCCTTTGAGATTGACGTCGATATCGTGCCCCGTGTTCTGCACGCCGGCGTTATTGATGAGAATGTCGACGCTGCCTATATCGGGAAGATCGCCAGTGAGGACGTCGGCGGTATAGTGCGTGTAGGCGGGATGCGTAATCGTCGGCAGAAGCACGTCGATGCCTGCGACGGTGTGACCGTAGGCGAGAAATTTCTCGGCGACGGCGCGTCCGATGCCGCGGCTCGTGCCTGTTATGAGCGTGAGCATTGTTTTTTCTCCGTTATGTAATCAAAATATTCCTTGCCGACGCCGGCATTTTTCCATTTTTTGCATACGGTATAGCCGAGGTGCGAGAAGATGACCTCGCACAAAAGCTCGACCACCATGCCTGTCGCGGCGCATGTGACGCATTGAAGGAGCGACCAGCCGAAGAAAAAGTGGCTGACGATGAGGGCGAACGTAATATTGTCGGTGAACTGACCGACGGCGGTCGAGATGTATGTGCGGCACGCGTAAGCGGCGAATCCGTCCGTTTTCATCATTTTGCCGACGGCGAAATTGACGAAGTTGTTGACGAACGCGGACACGATGAACGCTATCGTGCTGCCGAGCAGCACGTACCACGTGCCGCCGACTGTCGCGTCGAGCGCATGGTTTATGACGTCCTCGCTGCCGTCGACGAACGATTCGCCCCAGACACCCGGCACTTTGCTCGATATGAAGAATATCGCGCATATGAGCAGGTTTACGGCGGAAGCAAACAGCGACGCTTCGGTCGCCGCCTTCGGTCCGAAATGTTTTGTGATGATGTCCATTGACAGAAAAGCGATCCATGAGACGACTATTCCGCAGTCGAGGGCGAGCCAGTCGAAGGGGAGAGAAACGCTCTTGTTGGCGAGCAGATTCATCACGACGACGGACACGACGAATACCGACATAATAGACGACGGTATAGAGCGGAATAAGAGCGTGAGTTCACGGACCGTTGATTTGTTATTCGACATAATGACACTTCCTTGTTTTTGTTTAGATGGTTATCAAGCAACATCTTATTTGCGGTGATATTCTACCGCAGTGACTATTATAGCAGAATATCCGTAAAAATGCAATAGCGCGGGACGACATTTTTCAGTATAACAGCCGAAGATACAGATGTCTGCTTGTGCATATTGCAAATTGACTTTTTTCGTGAAATGTGGTATAATATAATGATTTTGGCAAGGATGAAAAAATGATGCGGAGGCGTGTATGATAATACTCGGCGTCGACCCGGGGCTCGCTATCGCCGGGTGGGGCGTTATACAATATGAGCGGACGCGCTTTCGCGTGCTCGGATACGGTTCGGCGACGACAAAAGCGGGGATGAAGCTCGAAGACAGGCTTTTGTCGCTGCACCGCGATTTCTGCGATATAATCGAGCATTATCACCCCGACGCGTTCGCGGCGGAGGAGCTTTTTTGGAACACGAATCAGAAAACAGGCATCGCGGTCGCCGAGGCGAGGGGCGTTATAGTCATGACGGCGCGAAAGTACGGACTTGAACTTAACGAATATACGCCGCTTCAGATAAAGCAGTCGGTGACCGGCTACGGGCGCGCGACGAAGCAACAGATAATCACGATGGTGACGTCGCTGTTATGCTTGCCCGAGCCGCCGAAGCCTGACGACACTGCCGACGCGCTCGCGGCGGCTATATGCCATGCGAACACGTCGGGCTCGCCGCTGGCACGTTTTTACAATAACTGATACAGAGGATCAAGCTGTAAATATATGTGGATATCGGATAAATGGAAGGACTATGAGCTGCTCGACTGTTCGGACGGCGAGCGGCTCGAGAGGTGGGGAAAGTACGTGCTCGTGCGTCCCGACCCGCAGGTGATATGGAAAACGGAGCGCAGACGGCGCGAGTGGACGCACGCAGACGGCGTGTATATGCGTTCGGAGCGCGGCGGGGGGAGCTGGCGCGGCAATCTGCCCGACGGATGGGAAATCGGCTACGGAAATCTTCGATTCGGACTTCACCCGATGGGATTCAAGCATACGGGACTTTTCCCAGAGCAGGCTGTCAACTGGGACAGGATGCGCGAGCTAATAAGCGGCAGGAGCCGAAAGGTGTCGGTACTCAATCTGTTCGCGTACACGGGCGGCGCGACGGCGGTGTGCGCGGACGCGGGCGCGTCCGTATGCCACGTTGACGCGTCGCGCGGCATGGTCGCGCAGGCAAAGGAAAATCTGCGTCTGTCGGGACTTGAAAACGCACATGTGCGATATATCGTCGACGACTGCAAGAAGTTCGTACAGCGCGAGATTAGGCGCGGCAGCAGATACGACGCGATAATCATGGACCCGCCGTCGTACGGACGCGGACCGTCGGGCGAGGTGTGGAAGCTTGAGGACAGCATACATGAGTTTATCGCGCTGTCGTCAAAGCTTTTGTCGGACACGCCGCTCTTTTTCCTCGTAAATTCGTATACGACGGGACTGTCGCCGCTCTCGATGGAGTATATATTGCGCGTTGAGATAGGGAACGAGCGCGGCGGTCATCTCGAGTCGGGCGAGCTCGAAACGAAAGGGGCGCTGCCGTGCGGAGCGTCAGCGTGGTGGACGATATGATTGAAAATAATGAGAACAGCGTTGATATAAAAACTCCGTTTATCGAGGTGCGCGACCTCGCGTTCGCGTATGAGGACGCGGACGGGAGGCGTCACGAGGCGCTTCGCGGCGTATCGCTGTCGATACCGAAGGGGCAGTTCGTCGCCGTGCTCGGTCACAACGGGAGCGGAAAGTCGACGTTTGCGAAGCTGCTCAATATGATACTTCTGCCAGACAAGGGCGAGATATACGTTGACGGCGAGCTCGTGTCCTCTCCCGTCGAGCCCGACGAGGACACGATATTCGCGGTCAGGCGCAGGATAGGAATGGTGCATCAGAATCCCGACAATCAAATTGTTGCATCGGTCGTGGAGGAGGATGTGGCGTTCGGGCCCGAAAATCTCGGCGTTGCGCCGGACGAGATTCGCAGGCGCGTGGACGCGTCGCTCGACGCTGTCGGTATGCGCGAGTATGCGCTCGCGACGACGTCGCATCTGTCGGGAGGGCAGAAGCAGCGCGTCGCGGTCGCCGGCGTTATAGCGATGCTGCCCGAGTGCATAATATTTGACGAGTCGACGTCG
This sequence comes from uncultured Clostridia bacterium, assembly GCA_947586625.1. Classification (GTDB taxonomy): domain Bacteria; phylum Bacillota; class Clostridia; order Oscillospirales; family CAG-272; genus DTU064. The sequence continues at coordinate 26,244 of CANPXS010000004.1, forward strand.
ATGCTCGATCCGTCGGGGCGGCGCGACGTGATGAAGACGATACAGTATCTCAACCGTGAGCGCGGCATCACGATAATACACATAACGCACGATATGTCCGAGGCGGCGCTCGCCGACAGAGTCGTCGTTCTGTCGGACGGAGAGCTGTATCTCGACGGCACGCCGGATGAGATATTCTCGCGTCCCGACAAGCTGCGCGCTGTCGCGCTCGATGTGCCGCAGAGCGTCTCGCTGCTTCATGAGCTCGCGAAGTCCGTCGAAGGGTTCCGCGTACCCGACTGCATCAAGGACGCCGAGGAGTGTGCGGAGTATATATCTATGGAATTTGACAGGCTCGGGATTTCGGCTCGGTAAATGTAAGGCTTTTGAAAGGAAACAAGTTGGCTTCTCTTTTCGGGAAGCGTTCGCATACGGAATGTTACAGCTCGAGAACATAACATACACATACGGAGCAAAGACGCCGTTTGAAAAACGCGCCGTCGACGGCGTCAGTCTGACGTTCGAGGACGGAAAGATAACGGGGCTTATAGGTCACACGGGATCGGGCAAATCGACGCTCGTGCAGATGCTGAACGGACTTATAAAGCCCGACAGCGGTCACATATATCTCGACGGGCGCGACATTTGGTCGGAGCCGAAGAAGATGCGGGACGTGAGGTTTCGCGTCGGACTCGTGATGCAGTACCCGGAGTATCAGCTTTTCGACGAGACGGTGCGCGCCGATATATCGTTCGGTCCGAAAAATATGGGATTGACGGAGAGCGAAATAGCCGAGAGAGTAGCGGAGGCGGCGACGTTTGCGGGAGTCGACGAGTCGCTGCTCGACAAGTCACCGTTCGACCTGTCGGGCGGGCAGAAGCGGCGCGCCGCCGTTGCCGGAGTCATGGCGATGCGTCCGAGCACGCTCGTGCTCGACGAGCCTGCCGCCGGTCTTGACCCGGCGGGGCGCGATTCGATCTTGTCCGGCATACGCGGTTACTGCGAAAGCACGGGCGCGACGGTTATAATCGTGTCGCACAGCATGGAGGATATGGCGGTGTGGTGCGACAACGTAGCCGTTTTAGCTGACGGAAAGCTTTGCATGACGGGCACGCGCGAGGAGGTATTCATGCGCCGTGACGAGCTCGTTGCGGTCGGTCTCGGCGTACCGATGATAACGGACATCGCGTATGCGCTCATGCGCCGCGGCTTTACGCTCGGCGGCGACATTTACACTGTCGCGGGAGTTGCAAAGTCACTCTCTGCTGCGGGAGGTGGACGCCATGCGTGACATAACGCTCGGACAATATTTCCCCGGCAATTCGGCGCTTCACAAGATGGACCCGCGCGCAAAGCTGATTTTGACTGTGATTTTCATCGTTGTGATATTTGTCGCAAGGTCCGTGTCGGCGCTGCTGCTCCTTTCCGCAGTTACGATAGGGATGATGTGCTCGACGGGAATATCGCCGCGCGTGTATCTGCGCGGCATAAAGCCGATAATGTTCGTCATCGTATTCACGACGATACTGAATCTGTTCATGACGCGGGGCGACGAACTGCTTTTCGAATGGGGAATAATACACATATACCGCGATGGCGTCAACAACGCGATACTGATGGTCGTGCGTATAACGCTTCTCGTGCTCGGAAGCTGTGTGTTTTTGTCGTATACGACATCTCCCATATCGCTGACGGACGGACTCGAGTCGCTGCTTCGTCCGCTCTCGAAGATACACGTTCCCGTACATGAGTTTTCGATGATAATGACGATCGCGCTTCGTTTCATACCGACTTTGATAGAGGAAACGGACAAGATAATGTCGGCGCAGAAGGCGAGGGGCGCGGACTTTTCGTCGGGCGGGCTCATCAAGCGCGCGAAGGCGCTCCTGCCCGTTCTGATACCGCTGTTCGTTTCCGCGTTCAAGCGCGCCGACGAGCTCGCTGTCGCGATGGAGTGCAGATGCTATCGCGGCGGAGAGGGCAGGACGCGTATGAAGGTGCTGCGATATCACGCCCGCGACGGCGTGATGCTCGGCATAATGGCGCTGACTGTCGCGGCGGTCGTCATAGCGAACATATACGTGCCGATATACAGGCTCAGATGATATGAAGCTTCAGCTTATACTCGCATATGACGGCGCGCGGTACTGCGGCTGGCAGTCGCAGAGGCGCGGAGACAGCGTGCAGGAGGCGGTCACGTCCGCATCGTCGGAGCTTTACGGCAGGCAGTGCCTCGTCACGGGGTGCAGCCGCACCGACAGCGGCGTTCATGCACGCGCGTATTCGTGTACGGTAGAGTTTACGGACGGCGATATATGCGGCGTCATACCGACTGAGTCGGTGCCGCGCGCGCTCAATGCGCGTCTGCCCGACGATATTGCCGTGTCGTCGGCGTTTGCGGTCAGCGACGGATTCCATCCGCGCTACGACGTCAAATCAAAGACATACGAGTATGTCATGTACGACTCGCCGGAGCGTTCGCCGTTTTATGCAGGCAGAGCGTATCACATACGCAGTCTCGACGGTGATACGCTCGCGCGCATGTTGGCGGCAGCCGGTGCCATGACGGGCAGACGCGATTTTGCCGTGTTCATGGCGAGCGGGTCGAAGATAAAGGATACGGTGCGCGAGGTCTATGAATGTGACGTGCGGCGCGAGAGTGATCTTGTGATATTCCGCGTTTCCGCGGACGGGTTTTTATATAAAATGGTGCGTACGATGGCGGGTACGGCGCTCGCCGCCGCGTACGGGCGAATCGAGCCCGGCGATATCGGCGATATCATTGAGTCGGGGAACAGAGGACGCGTCGGCGCGACGCTGCCGCCCGAGGGGCTTTATCTGTGCCGCGTAGATTATTGAGTTTTAGATACGGTTTTCCATTGAAAAAAATAAAATAGCGCTCGGATTTCTGACGGGAGGAGGACGCGATGGCAAAAAAGCTGAATAATGCAAACAGTCAAAACGCGATGCGCGTCCGTCGGGAGGAGTATTCCGATATCCCGGTCGAGATTCCTGCGGACGGCGTCGCCGAAAAGAACAAATATTATATTGCCGTGTCTCGCAGGTACAAGCTCGCGAGGCTGTCGGCGCTTGCGCTGTTTCTGCTCTATGTGCTTTTTATGCTCGCGACCCGAAGCGAGGATTTGACCGTTGCCAATTTCCAGTATCTGATGCGTGACATAAATCTCAGCTCGGAGGGCGGCGAGGCGTTTTCGGGCGTGTCGTATTCGGCGGAGCCGATACAGAGGTTTGCGTTTTACCGCGATGAGCTTGCATATGTCACGGGGCGCGGCGTAAGTTTCTACGCGCCGACGGGCAGCGTCGGTCTTGCGGCGGAGCTTTCGTATGAGAATCCGGCGGTCGTTGTGACAGAGCAGTATATTATGATATACGATATCGGCGGGGAATCGTTCTCGGTCTACAACTCGTTTTCGGAGCTTTGCCGCGGCGAGACGGAGTTCCCAATAGTGGCGGGCGACATATCTAAGACGGGTTCGCTCGTATTTGTCGCGCAGGGACGCGAGTACCGCTCTACGGTGTATCTCTACAACAAGGATTTCGAGCTTCAGACGAAGTACAGCAAGAGCGATTACGTTTCGGATGCGGCGATATCGGCGGACGGCAAGCGTCTTGCGATGACGTCGTTCGGCGCGGAGGGCGGCGAGTTTTACACCGATTTGTATATTTACGAGCCGGGGACGGACGATCCGCTGTCGGTAAAACGGTTCCCCGGTGAGTATCCGCTGCTTATAGAAGATATGGGCGACGGCTTCTGCATAATGACGACTGAAAACGTATACTGCCTCGATGCGAATGGCGCGGAGTTCGGCAGGTACGCGCACGGCGGCACTGTCGACACGGCGGCGATATCGGACGATCATATCGCGCTCTTGTTGCCGGAAAATACTCTCGGGAGCGAAAACCGCGTCATAATACTTGACGGGAGCGCCGCTGTTTGTTACAATGCAGTTATAGAGGAAAAAACGGTCGATATGACGCTGTCGCATGACGGTCACTGCGCGATACTGACGTCGGGACACGGGATACTGATCGACATAGGCGCGGGGACGTCGTCGTCGCGTGTGATCGAATCGTCGGCGAAGAAGCTTTTCGCCACAGGCGGGAGCACGGTGCTGCTCTGCACGTCGTCGTCGGCGAGGACGATAGATTTTTTCGAGGCTCATTCGGTTGATACGGAGGAAAATAAATGAGCGCGTTTTTTGATTTATTTATACTTGTCGTTATTGCGATATCGGTCATAAGCGGCTGGCGGCGCGGTTTTGTTAAGTCGATCATGGGGCTTGCGTCGTCCGTTCTCTCGTATTTTGCCGCGATATATTTTACGCCGTATCTGAGCTCGTTCATATGCGAACACTATGTACTCGGAGCGCTGTCGAGCGAGGTCGGCGAGACGCTGTCGTCGCTGTTGTGGATACCGAGCGGCGAGGCGCGCTCGACGATGCAGCTCTTCGGCGATATGCCGGACGCGCTCTCGTCGATACTTGAGCGTTTCGGTACGGATGCAGGCGAGTTTACGTCGCGATTCATGTCCGACCTTCCTGCGACGGACGAGCTTGTCGGCAAAATGTCGGACTTCATTGTTCGCTCGACCGCGCAGATGATATCGTCGGCGATATCGTTTGCGGTGATATTCATTACGGCGTCTGTCGCGCTCACGATAATCACGGCGATTATCGGCTTTGTGTGTGAGCTGCCGGTGCTTCATCAGCTCGACGAGTTCTTCGGCCTTTTGTTCGGAATCGTGAGCGCGCTCGTGTACGCGGTCGTTTTGAGCATCGTGTTTGTGCATCTCGCGTCGGCGCTTTCGGTGTTCGACCCGTCGATGTTCTCGAAGGATATGATAGACAGTACGTATCTTGTAAAATTCTTCTCCGGCTTCCGATTGGAAATGCTGACGGAGCTTCTGTCATATAAAGGCTGAATACGAGGTACAATTAAAAAGAGGTAACTGTTAGATGGAAATGTGTTCAAGATGCCACAAGCGCATAGCGGTGGTTTTCATAACTAAAATAGAGGGCGGGGAGACTAAAAACGAGGGACTTTGCCTCAAATGTGCGAAGCAGCTCGGGCTCAAGCCCGTCGACGACATACTGTCCAACATGGGTATATCCGAGGACGACGTTGAGCGGCTGTCGGAGGATATGGAGAATATGCTGCCCGTAAACAATGACGACACCGAGGACGCGGGCGCGCCGCCCATCGACATTCCGCGTCTGTTCCGCACGAACATGATGATGCAGCGCGACGGCAAGGGCCGCGACGCGGGAGAGGGCAAGGAAACGCGCGGCAAGTCGGGCAAGGACGAGTCAAAGGGACGTGCGCAGAAGCGCAAGTTCCTCGATGTGTTTACGAAAAATCTCACCGCAGAGGCGGCGAACGGTCGTCTTGACAGGATAGTCGGGCGAGACAGGGAGCTTGCGCGCGTCATACAGATACTGTGCCGCAGGCAGAAGAACAATCCGTGTCTTATAGGTGAACCGGGAGTCGGCAAGACGGCGATCGCGGAGGCATTGGCGCAGCGGGTCGCCGACGGCGACGTGCCGTACAAGCTGAAGGGCGTCGAGGTGCAGCTCGTCGATTTGACGGCGCTTGTCGCGGGGACGCAGTTCCGCGGTCAGTTCGAGTCGCGAGTGCTCGGTCTGCTCGGCGAAGTCAAGGCGGCGGGAAATGTGATACTCGTCATAGACGAGGTACACAATATAGTCGGCGCGGGCGAGGCCGAGGGCAGCATGAACGCGGCTAACATATTAAAGCCTGCGCTGTCGCGCGGCGAGATACAGGTCATCGGCGCGACGACGATGACGGAGTACCGCAAGTATATAGAAAAGGACACGGCGCTCGAACGCCGCTTCCAGCCGGTGACGGTCAACGAGCCGTCGGTCGCGGAGTCAATGGAGATACTGCGCGGCATAAAGCATTACTATGAAGAATTCCACGGTATAAAGATACCGGAATATATAGTCGAGCGAGCAGTTTTGATGAGCGAGCGCTACATCACGGACCGTTATCTGCCGGATAAGGCTATCGACCTAATTGACGAGGCGGCGTCGCATGTGTCGCTGTCGGCGGACGCTATAAACGCGCGTCTTGCAGCCATGGACGAGTTGAAGCGCGTGAACGAAGAGTATGCGCGGCTCGAAAACGAACCGACGCCGGACGAGGAGTCCGACAAGCGGTATGCGCAGCTTGCGGAACTCAAAAGCGAGCAGCTCCGTCTCGAGGGCAATATAGCGGCGCTTACGACGAGATGTGAAACGGTCGAAATGACGGTGTCCGATCTTGCGGAGGTCGTCGAGATATGGACAGGTATACCAGCGACAGATATAAAAGCGGACGAATTTGACCGTCTTGCGACGCTCGAGGAGCGTCTGCGCTCGCGCATAGTCGGTCAGGATGCTGCAGTCGCCGCCGTGTCGCGCGCGATAAGACGCAGCCGTGCGGGTGTCGGCTATAAGCGCAAGCCCGTGTCATTCATATTTGCGGGCCCGACGGGCGTCGGAAAGACGGAACTCGTCAAAACGCTTGCGAACGATCTGTTCAGCTCGCCCGAGACGCTGATACGTCTCGATATGACCGAGTTCATGGAAAAGCATTCGGTGTCGCGCATAATAGGTTCGCCTCCGGGCTATGTCGGCTACGACGAAGCGGGGCAGCTCACGGAGAAGATACGCCGCAGCCCGTATTCGGTCGTGCTGTTTGACGAGATCGAAAAGGCGCATCCCGACGTATTAAACATACTTTTGCAGATACTTGACGACGGGCAGATCACGGACGCGCACGGCAAACGCGTCGATTTTGCGAATACAGTTATAATAATGACGACGAACGCGGGCTCCAATTTCTCGTCGAACACGGCGGGATTCTCGGTCGGAGTCGGCGCTATGTCGGAGGATAAGACGACTAAGGCGCTGTCGGAGTTTTTGCGTCCCGAATTTATCAACCGCGTTGACGAGGTGGTGACGTTCAGGTCACTGTCGGAGGAAGATTTTGTCGGTATCGCGCGCATTATGACGGGCGACTTGTCGGCGGCGATGGCGGAGCGCGGGATAACGCTCACGTTTACGGATGCGGCGCTGGCGGTTATCGCGCACGGTTCGTATTCGCAGAAGTTCGGCGCACGCAGCATGAGGCGTTATATCCAGACGCACGTCGAGGACGCGCTCGCGACCGAGATAATAAACGCGAGGGAAAACAGGATTACGAGCGCCGCCGTCGATGCGGACGCGTCCGGCACAGGTCTTTCGCTGTGCGCGGTCGGCGTACACTGAGCATAAATGGCAAAGCGTGAAAGCATCGAGCGCGGCGAGCCGACCGAGATAGTCATAAAGCGTCTGGGCGTCGACGTTTCGTTGGGACTTGACGAGCGTGAGGCGAAGCGTCGTCTGCGCCGTGACGGTGAGAACCGAATATTCGAGGAAAAGCGTTCCTCAGTCCTGCGCTACGCGGGATATTGCAGCTCGGACTTACTTCTGGTCCTCCTGCTTTTGACGTCGGTGACTGCCGCCGCGTTCGGTATAAAGACTGCGTATCGCGTGCTTTTGCCGATACTCATATTGAGCATAGTCATGCGCACGGCGGCGTATATAACGGCGAGACGCAGGCTCGAGGCGCTGTCGTCGGAGCAGACCGTCATGCCGAGCTCCGCCGTAGTGAGGGACGGTAAAGTCACGCGAGTCGACGCGAGGACGATAGTGCGCGGCGACGTTATCAAGCTGGCTCCGGGCGATATCGTGCCCGCCGATTGCAGGATATACAGCGCCGCGGGGCTTGAGGTATATGAAGAATCGGTGACCGGCGTGACGGGAAATGTCAGAAAGTCGGCGTCGGACGATATAACGAAGTCGCCGGTGTCGCGAAGCGATACGGTTTATGCGGGAAGCGTCGTGCTGTCGGGTTCTGCGACGGCTGTCGTGATTGAGACGGGCGCGGACACGCTCGCGGTTAGGACGAAGGGATATTTCAAGTCGACGCGCGGCGGCGTCTTGAAGCTGTCGCGGCTGCTCGAAAAATACAGCCGGGTATGGGGTGCGGTGATGACCGTCGTAGCGTTCGCCGTAACCGTCGTCGACATATTCTGGGGCAGACGCGAGCTTTACGATGTGTTTTTTATGGGGTTGTCGCTTGCGGTCGCGTCGATGTGCGAGTATTATTCGGCGCTCGGCGATATAGCGGCGGCGATGGGACTTTTCGCGCTCGGCAATCGCGAGGGCGTAGCCGTCAGGGGAGTGAAATCAATCGAGACGCTGTCGGAGCTTGACGTGATAATCACCGGCGCTGACGGCGTTGTGACGAGCGACGGCATGGAGAGTCAGGGTTGGTTCTTTGACGGCAAGGTCGGCGACGGCGACGTTCCGCCGGAGCTTTTGCGCCATGCGGCCATGGTGACACGTGCGGGCGACGAGAGCAAGGATAAAAACAAGGACAGACTGACGGGCGAATGCGTCTCGTCGCTGTATGAATATATTGAGCTTACGGATGTCGGCGCCGTCTACGATGAAGGAGAGGTGCCGGTGCTCGTCGGCGGTATTGCGGACGGGCTGCGGTTCGATACGCGGCTGCTCGATATAGGCGGCATATACATGTCGGTGTCGGGAGGAGACGCGGGAGCTGTGCTTGATGCGTGCTCGTACGTGTATGCGAACGGCGCAGACGCGACGATGTCGCAGTCGGCGCGCGATGGCATCGCAAAGATGATAGCGCACCACGAGCGCAGAGGCGCGACGTCGGTGGCGATCGCGCGCAAGCGCACGCCGTTTCATTCGATGGACAAGCTGCCGTTCGCACAAGCGGATATGACGCTGTACGGCATTATATTTCTGTACCGTCCGCTGTCGAAGGACCTTGTAAAGACCGTCGCCGCTTGCCGCGACGCCGGTATACGCATAGTTATGACGGGCAAGGGCGTCGAATCGGCAAAGCTCGCAGATAGAGCGTGGATAATAAGCGGCAGGGAAGACATAGTGACGGGGCGCGAATTTGCGTCCATGAACGGCGGCGATGCGGCGAGGTGCGCTTTAAATGCGCGTCTTCTCGTCGGATTCGATACGCGTCAGCTTTTGAAGTTTACGTCGATCTTGCGTGAGAGCGGCAAAAAAGCCGCGTATGCGGCGACGCTCGAGCGCGATATGAAAGATGAAATGGCGCTTTTGACGTCGGTCGGCGCGGGATTTGCGCTGTCGAGTGAGAACGCGAATTCTGAGGGCGTCGTGCGCGGCATATCGCAGGCGATAAAGATGCGCGCCGACAACATCATCCCGCGCGCGGGGACGGGGAAAGACGGCGGAGGCGGACTGTCCGCGATAGCGGCGAGCGTCGCTTACTCGAAGCGGATATACAGAAACATCTCAAATATAGCTGCATATCTTCTGACGTCGCAGGCGGCGCGTATATTCTCTGTCTTATATACGGCTCTTTTCCATAAGAGCGCGCTCGTCGCCGAGCAGATACTTTTGTGGGGACTGATATTCGATTTCTTCGCGGTGCTCGTGCTCGCTCGCGAGCGTCCCGATGCACGTTCGCTTTCAGACGTACACGACGTATACGAACGGCTGTCGCATCCGCTGTCGAATCTCGGTCTGCCGCTGTCGTACGGGCTGTTTTGGGCTGCGCTGACAATGCTTGCCCCGCACGCATACGCGTCGGGATTTGACGTATACGGCGCGTCGGTCATATTCGTGTCGGTTCTGCTTTCGATGATAGTCGTTTGCGGCGAGCACAGGGAAGAATATCCCGCTTTCTCGAAGAAGCGCTCGTTCAGTATGCCGTCGTTCGTGTTCGCGTGCGCTGTCGCGGCGACGATATTGGCAATAACGGTGGTGCCGTCGTTCGCGTCGGCGCTCGAGCTGACGCAGCCCGACCCGTATGCGCTGCTCGTGTCGCTCATACCGCCGGCGGCGCTTCTCGCGCTGTACGAATTGCCGAGGATCATACATAGAAATAAACACTCCAAGGAGGACACTTAATAATGGCAGAAAATTGTACTCATGACTGCTCGACGTGCGGCGTCGACTGTCCGTCGAGAAACGGCGGGGAGCCCGAGTCGCTTCTGCGTCCCGCAAACAAGGACAGCAAAATAGGCAAGGTGATAGCCGTCGTATCCGGCAAGGGAGGCGTAGGCAAGAGCATGGTGACGTCGCTGCTCGCTCTGACGTGCAGACGCAGAGGGCTTGACGTCGCGGTCATGGACGCGGACGTGACGGGTCCATCAATACCGCGCGCGTTCGGTATGCATGCCGGCGGCGTCGACGGCGATGACAACGGCATAATCCCGCCCGAGACGGCGACTGGCATCAAGGTGATGTCTGTCAATCTGCTGCTCGAGGACGAGGGGACGCCCGTAGTCTGGCGCGGTCCCGTCATATCGGGAACGGTGCTCCAGTTCTGGGAAGATGTGATATGGGGCAAATGCGATATCATGTTCATAGACATGCCTCCGGGAACGGGAGACGTGCCGCTGACGATATTCCAGTCGATACCGCTTGACGGCATCATAATCGTGACGAGCCCGCAGGAGCTCGTGTCGATGATAGTGTCGAAGGCGGTCAACATGGCGAAGATGATGGATATTCCCGTGCTCGGGATAGTCGAGAACATGAGCTATGTCGAATGTCCCGACTGCGGCAAAAAGATACCGATATTCGGCGAGGGGTGCACTGAGGCATATGCGGAAGAGGCTGGAATCAAGCTTCTCGACAAGATGCCGATTTCGCCTGAGCTTGCGCGTATGTGCGACGCGGGGAAGATCGAGCTGACGCCGTACGAATGGCTGAACAACACCGCGGACGCAGTCGAAAAGGCGCCGAAGCGCAGCGTTTGACGATTTCTTTTGATATTATGGGGCAGGAGCTCTTATGGGCTTCTGCCCCGATATATCTCGGCAATAAAAATCGGGACAGCGCGCGCTTTCGGAATGTAAAATGATGTCGGTACGGGGGTGAAGGAATGAATTGGGTCACAGGTCTGCAAAGATCGCTTGATTACATTGAAGATCATATCTGCGACGACATCGACTGCGAGACGCTTGCGGAGCGGTGCTATTCGTCGAGCTATCATTTTCAGCGCGTGTTCGGACTTCTTTGCGGATATACGGTCGGCGAGTATATCCGCAATCGCCGGTTGTCGCTCGCGGGCGCGGAGCTTGCGTCAGGCACGATAAAAGTCATAGACGCGGCGCTGAAATACGGGTACGAAAGCCCCGACAGCTTCGCAAAGGCATTCCGCAGGTTTCACGGAGTCCTGCCGTCGCAGGCGATATCGGGTTGCTGTAATCTGCGTTCGTTTTCGCCTCTTGTGCTGAAAATTTCACTGGAAGGCGGTAGAACGATGGATTACAGGATCGAAGAAAAGGGAGAACTCGTATTTACGGGGTATAAGCGCCGCTTTGAAGGCGTTCCCGGCGAGCGGGCGGATCAGGAAAAGGATATGTACATCAGTACAAGACCGTTGCAGTACATTCTCAGCGGACTCTCGGGACACAGCGATTCGGAGTATAACATTATCACGAATGTCGGCGTCGATGGATACGACTTTTATATCGCGCACCTTTTACCCGATTGGTGCCGGGACAAGCTCGACCGCAACTATGTGCTCGGCGCTGAGGCGGCGTCGTACTTCGAGCAGATACGCGTTGGCGCTCAGAAATACGCGGTGTTTGAAACGGAGCGATGCAGATTTCCGACGATGGTTTATCTTGACCTGCGCCGCCGCATAGCGGAGGAGTGGCTGCCGTGGTCGGGATACAGGCTTGCCGATGCGCCAGAGATAGTCGTGACGTACTGGTACGACGGCGACATGAAAGACGAGCGCTACCGCGAGCTGTGGATACCGATAGAAAAAGACGAGTGACGCGCGCAAAAAAGTCCGGCTTTGAGCCGGACTTTTTTTGCGAAAATATTGATGCTTTTGATGCTTTTCTCAGAGGTCGGCGGCCGTCATATAGTCGACGCCGTGCTCTACGATGAATATTTTGCGCTCTGGCAGGTCGTCGCCGAGAAGAGTCTCGAAGATGTAGGCTGTCGCCTCCGCGTCCGCGGGTGAGACGCGTATGAGACGGCGCGTCGCGGGGTCCATCGTCGTCTTAGCCATCATCTCGGGCGTGTTCTCGCCGAGTCCTTTGCTCCGCAGGAGCGTATATTTTTTGCCCTTGGCCTCGAGGTCGGCGACTATCTCGTTTTTCTGCGGCTCGTTGTATGCGTATACGGTCTCGGGATTTTTCTCCTTCGTCGTTATCTCAAACAGCGGCGACTCCGCGATAAAGACGCGTCCGCGCTCGATGAGCGTCGGCAAGAGGCGGTAGAACATCGTCAACAGCAGCGTGCGTATCTGGTAGCCGTCCTCGTCCGCATCGGTGCAGATGATGATCTTGCTCCATTTGAGTGAGTCGATGTCGAATTCGTTGTTGTGGCGTCCTTTCGTCTTTATCTCGACGCCGCAGCCGATGACCTTCAAAAGGTCGGTGATGATCTCGTTTTTGAATATCTTTTCGTACGTGCTTTTTAAGCAGTTGAGCGTTTTGCCGCGCACCGGTATGACAGCCTGAAATTCCGCAGACCTCGCGAGCTTGACGGACGTGAGAGCCGAGTCGCCCTCGACGATATACAGCTCGCGGACGTTCGGGTCCTTCGAGCGGCAGCCGACGAATTTTTCGACGCGGTTGGCGGCGTCCATCGTGCCTGTCAGCTTCTTTTTGAGGTTGACGCGCGCCGTCTCCGCCTGTTCGCGGCTGCGCTTGTTGACGAGCACCTGCCCGCAGAACGATTCCGCGTACTGTTTGTTCTCGGCGAAGAAGTATTCGAGCTGGCGCTTGATGTAGGACGTCATGGAGTCGGCGATGAACTTGTTGTTTATCGCCTCCTTGGTCTGGTTCGCGTACGACGCGACTGTCGACGACGTGTTCGTTACGAGCACGAGGCAGTCCTCGATGTCGGAGAACGTAATGTGGGTTTCGTTTTTCGTGTATTTGCCGTTATTTTTGAGGTAGTTGTCGACGGCGTATGCAAAGCCGGTGCGGACGGCTTTATCGGGCGAGCCGCCGTGCGGCAGGAAACTTGCGTTGTGATAGTATTCGAGCATGTTGACCTGATTCGACACGGCGAAAGCGATGGAGACTTTGATCTTGTAGTCGTCCTTGTCCTCGCGGTCGCGTCCCGTGTCCTCGTAGCTCCACATGACGGGCGGCACGATGACCTCGCCGTCGCCGACTATCTCAGCGATGTAGTCCTCGATGCCGTGCTCATACATGTATTCTTCGGTCTCGAACGTGCCGTCCTCGAGCTGCCACCGCAGTATGAAACGTATTCCGTCGTTTACGACGGCCTGTTTCTTTAGCGTGCGCGAGTAATAGTCGTGGGGAATGTTGACGTCGGTGAACACGTCGATGTCGGGACGCCAGCGGACGATGGTGCCGTGCTTTTTTTCCTTGCGTTCGAGCGGGCGGACGGAGAATTCGCCGTCGACCTCGCCGCGCTTGAAGTGAATCTCGGAAAGCTGTCCGCCGCCGTATGATTTGACGGTCATATATTCGGACGCGTACTGTGTCGACGCGGCGCCGAGTCCGTTCATGCCGAGCGCGAACTCATAGCTCGAAGATTCGTCGTTGTTGTTGTATTTGCCGCCGGCGTAGAGCTCGCAGTAGACGAGCTCCCAGTTGTAGCGCTGTTCGTTTTCGTTATATCCGAGGGGAACGCCGCGTCCCGAGTCCTCGACCTCTATCGAGTGGTCGGTGAACGCGGTGACGATTATCTCGTCGCCGAAACCCTCGCGGGCTTCGTCGACGGCGTTGGCGAGTATTTCAAAGAAAGCGTGCTCGCAGCCTTCGAGTCCGTCTGAGCCGAACATGACGGCGGGACGCTTGCGGACGCGGTCGGCGCCTTTAAGCGCCGATATGCTTCTGTCGTCGTAGGATTGTTTTATATTCTTTGCCACTTTATATGCTCCGTTACAGCAGTGATAATATAAGTATACAGTATTTTCGGCAAAAATGCAAGATACGGCGCGTCACACCTTTTCCGCAAGCTCCGCCGCAGTTTCGACGATTATGCTGCGCTCCGAGAACGGAACGTGTTCGCCGTTTATGAGAATGAAGCGCTCGTGTCCTTTTCCTGCGAAAAGCACGATGTCGCCGGGCTCGGCGTGCTCGACCGCGTATCGGACTGCCTCGCGGCGGTCGGGTATACATACGAACGGCGTGTCGCGGTCGCCGAAGCCCTCGAGTATGTCATGGATTATGTCCATCGGGTCCTCGAAGTCGGGGTCGTCGGCTGTGAGTATGCAGAAATCGGCGAGCTCCGATATCGCTGCGCCGATAGGAGCGCGGCGCGAGAACGTGCGTCCGCCGACGGAACCGACGAGCACGACGAGTCTCTGCGGTTTGTATTCGCGCAGAACCGACAGCGCGGAGCGCAGCGACAGCTCGTTGTGGGCGTAGTCGATGACGAACGTCGCATACGGGAGCGATGCGTCGACGACCTCGAACCGTCCGAGCGGCGTCGTCTGCGACAGAGACGACGCGATGGCGGCGTACGGTACGCCGCAGCGGCGGCATATAGCGACGGCGACGAGGGCGTTATATACGCTGAAAGCGCCCGGAGTGCGAAGAAGTATGCGCCGCTCGACGTCTCCCGCGTGCAACGTGAAGCTGACGCCGAGGCCGCCTTTTTCACGCCAGTTGGAGACGTTGTCGGCGTAGTAGTCGGCGGTGGTTTTGACCGACACCGACGCGGTAAGCGCGGTCACGTTTTTCATCATATACGCGGCGTTTTCGTCGTCGGCGTTGTAGACGACGAACGACGCGCCGTAGTCTGAGAGCAGACGCGCCTTGCAGTCGCGGTAATGCTCGAACGTCGGATGCTCGTTTCCGCCGATGTGGTCGGGGGACAGATTCGTGAACGCGCATGCGTCGAACGTCAGTCCGTATATGCGGTCCATGTAGACGGCCTGCGACGACACTTCCATCACGACAGTTGTGATGCCCGCCTGCTTCATGTTGTAAAAATGTTGGTGAAGGTCGGCGGATTCGGGCGTAGACCGCAGCGTCGAGGTGCGGCGTCCCGCGTACATGACGCCGACGGTGCCGATGTAGCCGGTCGGTATGCCGGCGGCGTTGAGTATCGAGTATATGAGAAGACACGTAGTTGTTTTGCCCTTTGTGCCCGTTATGCCGATGATGCGCATGGAGTCGGCGGGGCGTCCGTACAGCTCCGCCGAGACGAGCGCGAGCATCCGGCGCGTGTTTTCGCATATGATGACGGCGGCGTCGTCGGGAAGGTCGACGCTTTCTTCGCACAGAAACGCGCGGCAGCCTCGCTCGTATGCGTTTTTGGCGTAAAGATGTCCGTCGGTGACGGCGCCGCGTATGCATACGAAAAGCGTGTCGCGCGAGCACATGCGCGAGTCGTAGCAGACTGTATCTATCTGAAGTCCCGCGTATTTGCGCGGGACCTTTATGCCGACGCGCGATAGCAGAGTCGACAGCTTCATTCGATTTGTCATGTCGTTATCTTTCCTTGAGCTTGTCGATGATGTAAAGCGCATCGTCGAAGCGCGTGTTCGTCTCCTGCTCGGAGAAGAGTCCGAACGTGTACGTTCTGCCGTTTATATCGGCGGAGACGACGAGTGAATAATTGCCCTCTCCGACGGAGCCCGTCTTGAGCCCCGTTACGTACGGAGAATAGTATTCGTCGTCTTTATGTATGAGACGGTTCGTGTTCGTCCATGTATTGAGGTGGCCGCTCGCGTATGTGACGTTGTCCTTTGCGACGCAGGAGTATTTCATTATTATCGGGTTATGGACGGCGAGCGAGGCGACTATAGCCATATCCTCGACGGTCGTGTAGTGACCTTCGTTGAAGTAGCCGTCGGGCGACATGAAGTGACTGCCTTTCATGCCGAGCGACTGCGCATATGAGTTCATGCCCTCGACGAAAACGGCGACTGCGTCAACGCCGCTGACTGCCTCCTTCTGCGACATCAAACGTCCCGCGGCAGCCGCGAGCACGTATGCGGCGTCGTTGCCGGACGGGAGCAGCATGCCCTCGATGAGCATTTCGACCGACAGCGTGTGGTTCGGCTTGACGTAGGCGATTGTGGAAAACTCACCGACGAGCGACAGCTCGTCGCCGGGCGTCACAAGCATTTCGGGGTCGAGTACAGTCAGCGCGTACATTATGGTGAGCAGCTTTGTCGTGCTTGCGGGGTAAAGCTTTTCGCCCTTGCCCTTCATGTAGATGAGCTCGCCCGACTGTGTATCAAACACGAAGCACTGCGGCGCTTTAACGTCGAGGTCGAGCGTTTCGTCGGCGAGCGGGAGCACATCGGGCTCTGCGGGCGCTGTCACAGTATCGGTTTCGTCGTCGGTTTCATCGGGACGTATGACGACGTCGTCGCCGGGCTGACGCACGTCGGCATCGCTCGTTGACACGGACGCACTGTTAGTATCGCCCGTGCGTCCGCCGCCCGAGCACGCGGAGCATGACAGTACTGTTGCGGCGCACAGAAGCGACGATATCAGCGTTACGATCTTATCTGTTTTTCTTTTCATATGCAGACAAAAACTCCGTTTCAAAACGTGTCGGCGTGCCGCCGCAGAGGACTATCGAGCGATAAGCGAGGACTTCGAGCGAGTCGACGAATCTGACGTCCTCGTTCGCCGCGAGCGGCAGCTCGGTGCAGCCGAGTATGAGGCAGTCGCAGCCGCGCTCAAACATGCGGTGCGCCGCCTCGTCGAATATGCGTTCGCCGCCGGATCGTCCCGCTTTTACGTAATCGTATATGACCGACGTTATAAGCGACTGCGTGTCGCCGTCGGGCTCGACGCCTTCGACGCCGAATCCCTCAAGCGCGCGCTTGTATGCGCCGATCTTTATCGTTCCGACTGTGCCGAGTATCGCCGCGCGTTTGAATCCGCGGAGCATGACGTGCTCCGCCGTTTCGCGGACGATGTCGAGCACGGGTACGCTGACGCTCGCCTCAAGCTCCGCGTGGAAATACCGCGCCGTATTGCACGGTATCGCGATGATCTCGGCTCCCGCGTCTGCGAGAGTTTTCGCGTCGGCTATCATTTTCGGCAGCGGCGACTCCCAGCTTTGTCCGAGGATATAGTCGGTGCGGTCGGGGATGTCGGCGCGGCTCGTGATTATTATGTTTATGTGATCGGCGTCGCGGTCGGCGAGCGTGTGGGCGACGACGTTTTTGTAAAACTGCACCGTTGCCATAGGACCCATACCGCCGAGGATGCCGAGCGTTTTCTTAGCGTTCAATTTTCGATGCGGCGCTCCTTGTCACGTATTTTTAGGCATGTATTTTTTGTATTTCTGCTTCTGCCTGTGCATCATGTACGCAAGCTCGGCGATGCGTACGGGACGGCGGCACAGATCGGTCATATAGTAATACGAGTTGACGGCGCGGCCGTCTTTGCGAAGTGACTTTGCCTTTTCCGCAAGGTCGCGGTCGGCGTATTTTTTTACGACCGAGAAGGGAATAGAATGCCACAGCACCTCGCGGTCCGTCTCGGTAAAGCCGAGATCTTCACCGAACACAAGGTCGCGCACGACGAGACCTGCGACGTTCGCGCCCGCGGCGGTGACGTAGTAGTTGCTGCGTCCCTGACGCAGATTCATGTCGAGCGCGAGGTAACGTCCGTCGCGGGCGTCATAGCGTATATCGAAATTGCAGAAACCGGTGTATCCGACGTCGTCGAGCATCGCGCGGAACGGCGCCGTTATCGACGGTGCATGGTCGGTGATTATCGCGGCGTGGTTGCCGAGTCCGTGCGGCGTGTGCTCCTCGAGGAGCACATGACCGAGGCACATCATCTTCACTTTGCCGTCCGCGCCGGAGTACGTAGTAAGCACACGCATACTGCCGTCGGTGCCGGGGACGCGCTCCTGAATGATGATGCGTCTATTGTAGCCGGAGCCGTAAATGCGCGAGACGATAGACTCGGCGTCGTTTTGCGAGTCGGCGAAGAATACCTTATACATATCGGGAAATTCATGTCGCCAGTATTCGGCGGACGACGACGGCTTTATTACGACGGGAAAGTCGAATCCGAGTGCGCCGAGGTCGCGCGGCAGCTCGTCCACGCTCTTTATTATGACCGTTTTCGGATGCGGTATGCCGTATCTGTCGCAGGCTTCATAAAAGTCGGCTTTTTCGGCGAACATTTCGCGCATAGCGAGCGACGGATGCGGCGACTTGTACGAGTCGGGTATGCGTCCCGCCTCGCGCAGCTCGACTATAAGCGACACATAGTCGTCGGTGCAGCCGAACAGCACGAACGTCGCGCCCTCGTGCTCGCGTGCGAAGCGGTTGAGCGTTTCGGCGAGCACGTCGATATCGTTAAGCTTCGGTTCGACGTGGGGGATAATGAGCGACGAATATTTTGTCGCGGACAGCGCGTAGCGTCCGAAGACGTGGCATTTTATCGAGTATGCCTCGTGGAACGCCCGCGCGAGGTTATATGTATTGAGGTCGCCGCCGAGAAGGACGGGGATTATTTCAGCCATAACGGTCTACTCCAATGGTTTGCGCTTATATTCGATGAAGAACTGACGGTACCACACAAGGAACGTGTAAACGACCCATATGCGCCGCTGATTGTTGGCCTTGCCGGATTTGTGTTCGTCGAGTATGCGGAGAAGCTCGCCGACGTTGAAGAATTCGGACACGTGGGGAGCTGTGAATTCCGCTTTCACGAGCTCGTAGAAGCGGTCCTCGTGCAGCCAGTTTTTTATCGGCACGGGAAAGCCCATCTTCGGGCGCGTCGCCCATTCGTCGGGAAGCGAGCGGTTCGCGGCGCGGCGAAGCACGTACTTCGTGCCGTTTTCGTTCACACGGTAGCGCGACG
>CANPXS010000005.1 GCA_947586625.1 uncultured Clostridia bacterium
TGGCGTCGACATAAACGCGCTTTTCGCGGAAGATGCCGGCAAATCGAAAGCTGTGCGCTATACGGAGCTGTCCGAGCTGTGCTATGATGGTGTATTGTCGCTTTATGTAAAGGCGCTTTATGATTTTTACGGCAAAAAAGCGCCCGATATCGATTCGGTCATATCCGAAAAAGTACGTGAGCTGAAAAAAGAATTCGCCGTCGGCAGATCAAAGTGCGGATATATGATCGACGAGGGAAACCCCGAGCACGGCGCGGTATTCGTCTCAGACGATTTTACGTTTATCGACCGAAGCTACGGCGGCGAGCAGTCCGCGCTTCTGTTTGACGCGGACATGGCGGGAGAGGTGCTGTCCGTGCTCGGAAACAGAAACTGCCGCCTTGTGCTGAAGGTGATCTATCAACGACAGATATCGACAGGGGATACATTATTTGGTTCGCTTTCTGAGCTTGCGGAGGCTTCGGGGCTGACGGAGGACGCGGCGGCGGAGGCGGCTGCCCGGCTTCGCCACGCACAGTTGCTTGATGAAATTGAGAAGTTCGAGCGCGACGGATTCAAAAGGGAATATGCGGGACTTTATACGACTGATCTTATTTATGTGCTCGCCATTCTGCGTTTGGCTCACATATTTACAAGTGAAATGTTTGCTGTGCCGTCTATGTACAGAAACGCCTTAAACATAACGGGAATATAACGGACCGGTACTTTGATCGGAAAATGAAACGGGTGAGATCTCTCTGTGAAATCTCACCCGTCATATTTATTTTTGAACCGTTATAATATAATATCCCGTATTGTCGGGCGATATGACGGCGCCCGCAAAGTCGGATGGCAGATCAAACCCTGCGCCGTCGTCGAGCGTTTGACGCGAGATGAGATACCCGTCGACATCGTACCATCTGCCGACCACGAGCGACTCGATATATTCCTCGAGCGTCATGCGATCGTTATATATGATCTTCGCGTGCGGCGCGCCGACGTAACGGAGGTGCCACGGCTCGTAGGGAATGCCCGTCGACGACTTGCCGTAAACGGGGTAGCGTATGATGAAGCCGTATTTCCAGCATTCGCGGTCGACGAACTGTCCCGCGTCCGTCTTGATGAATCCGTAGCTCGCGTAGTACGGTACGTACACGTCGAGCGCGAGTCCCGTCTGATGCTCGCTCGCGCCCGGGACTGTCGCAACGGCGGGAGCTTCATCGTATTCGTTTGCCTGTTCTTCGGCGGTCCTGTAATCGCTCGAAACGAGCAGACGCACGTCGAATTTTTCGGAGACGGCGGCGGACAGCGACGCGTACGCGTCTTTCATGCAGTCGTTCATCAGAACGCCGGTGTCGTTATACTCGGATATCGCCGGCGTGAAATCGTCGTGCAAAAAATACTCGGTGTTGACGAGCATCATGCTTTCGTCAAATGTCACGCGGCTGTCGGCGCGAAGCTCATCGAGCGTGAGATGCGCGATACCTTCGGGCACGGTCTCGGCAAGCCCGATCTTATCGCAGTTTACGCCTATGTATTCGCCCGCGATGAAAATATAATGCTTATTTAGTATAAGCACTGCTGCGGCGGCAATTATCACGAGTACGGCGATGCCGAGCGCGATATACTTTACCTTTGGTTTTTTCATGCTCTGTTATTTTCTGTAATACGTGTAAAAAGCGATTATCGTGCGCTCGACGCCACCGTGCTCGATGTCGGGACCCGTCAGCGTCACGCCGTCGCCGGACAAAAGCTGCCATGCCTTGAGTTCGGGTATGCTGCATCTGAACAGCACCTCGGAGTCGGAGTAGACGAGGAACTGGTCCTCCTCCGGCTTGACGATGAGCGCGCCGCTGCGGCCGATGACGTCGTCGTTGTCGCCGTGGCGCTCGGTCACATATTTTATCGCCATGCCGTCAAGCTCGCGGGCAAAGTCGCGTCTGTAACGCGGACTGTCCGCGTTTTTGCTTTTTGTCCACACCTTTAGAAACTTTAACATGACGTCACCTCATTTCGTATCGGAGTTTGTGTTTTCTTCCGCGTCGGACCTGCGGCTTTTTTTCTTTTTGTCGTTTTCGTCGGGCAGCGGTATCGGTATCTGCGGAGAAATGCCGCTGTGATGGCGCAAAAGCTCGTAATCGACAAAGCATATGACGCCGACGGCTGCAAGGAGTATTAGCGCTTTTATAATGCGTTCGCCGACGAGCACGAGGTCGGTGTAGATTATCGCTATAATGCCGAAAAGTCCGCTGACGGCATACATGACGAGCACTGCGTGGCGCTGCGACAGTCCGAAGGCGATGAGGCGGTGGTGCAGATGCTTTTTGTCGGACGAGAACGGCGCCTGTCCGTGTACGAGTCGACGGAAAAACGACATCACCGTATCGAGCAGCGGCAGCGCGAATATCATGACGGGCAAAACGAACGATATTACGGCGCTTATCTTGAATACGCCCTCGATGGATATGACGGCGAGGACGAAGCCGAGAAAATATGCGCCGGCGTCGCCGATGAAAATGCGCGCGGGGTGAAAGTTGTAGGGAAGAAAGCCGAGGCACGCGCCGCACAGAACGGCGGCGATAAGCGCCTGCACGGCTTGTCCGTACATCAGAGCGACACATATAAGCGTGACGCATGATATCGCGCACATGCCTGTCGACAGTCCGTCGAGTCCGTCAATGAGATTGAATGCGTTGACGAGCGCCACTATCCACAGTACGGTCAGCGGGTATGACACCCAGCCGAGCTCGATATATCTGTCAAACAGAAATATCCCACGCACGAGAACGCCCTGAACGACAGCCGTCAAAGCCGCTATTATCTGTACCGCCAGCTTCAGCCACGGGTTGAGGTCGTAGATGTCGTCGAGTGCGCCGACGATTATGAGTATAAGCCCGCCCAACCATATCGCCGTCATTTCGGAAGTCGGAACGCCGAAAACGAGCGTCGTTATAACGAAGCTGATGAATATGCCGATACCGCCCGCCTGCGGGATAGGATGGTCGTGCATTCGTCTGTTGTCCTTCGGCACGTCGACGGCGCCTATTTTGATCGAAAACGCGCGGACGGCAGGAGTCAAAAGGTATGTCAGGAGAAAGGCGCAGATAATGGCGCCTATACCGTATATGAGTGCTTGCATAGACTTAAATTAACGTACATTTTCTCAGATTTGGACGAAACCGAGCTTGCGCGCGACCTTTGCAACCGTTTTTGATGCGGTATGCGACGCTTTTTCCGCGCCCGCGCGCATGACGGATTCGAGATATGACTTGTCCGCCATAAGCTCGCCGTATTTTTTCTGTACGTCGGCAAGTCCGTCTGCGCACGCCTCGCCGACAGCGGTCTTGAAGTCGCCGTAGCCGCGTCCGTCGAACTCGCGCTCTATCTCGTCATAGCTCTTGTGCGTGAAGCACGAGTATATGGTCATAAGGTTGCGCACGCCGTCACTGCCGTTATTATAGCTTATGCAGTTGTCGGAATCTGTCACAGCGCGCTTGAATTTCTTTATAATAACGTCGCGCGAATCGAGTATGCGCACGACGGCGTTCTCATTCGTGTCGGACTTGCTCATCTTCTTAGTCGGGTCCGCGAGCGAGTTTATATTCGCGCCGACCTTCGGAATGTACGGCTCGGGAACGGTGAATGTCGGCGAGTAAATGCCGTTGAAGCGGTCGGCTATGTTGCGCGCAAGTTCAAGATGCTGCTTCTGGTCCTGACCTATCGGCACGACGTCAGCCTGATAGAGAAGGATATCGGCCGCCATCAGTACGGGATACGTGAACAGTCCCGCGTTGATGTTGTCGGCGTGCTTCGCACTCTTGTCCTTGAACTGCGTCATGCGCGACAGCTCACCGAACATCGTGAAGCACGACAGCATCCACGACAGCTCCGCATGCTCGTGAACGTGGCTCTGCACGAACAGCGTGCACTTGTCGGGGTCGAGCCCGCACGCGATGTAGAGCGCGAGGACTTCGTATGTGCGGCGGCGCAGCTCTGCCGGAACCTGACGCACCGTTATCGAATGAAGATTTGCGACGCAGTAGTAGCAGTCGAACTCGTCCGTGAACGGACCAAAGTTCGAGAGCGCGCCGAGGTAGTTGCCTATCGTTAGATTGCCGCTCGGCTGAACGCCCGAAAGGGCGACTTTTTTGCGTGTTGTTTCGTCGGACATAGTATTATTGACTCCTTTTTGTCACTTTAATACGGCGCGCACAGCGTCAGCCAGCGCTTCGACTCCGCGCTTTATCTGATCGTCGGACGGCATCGAATAGTTGAGACGGAACGACGGCGACGGCGCATGCTCGTCGCAGTTGAACGCTGTGCCGGGCACGACGGCGACCTTGCGCTCGAGCGCCGCTTTGACGACGCCGTCGCAGGAAATGTTATTTGGAAGCGTGCACCAGATGAACAGACCGCCCTCGGGACGCGTGTATGTCACCGACTTCGGCATCATCTCATCGAGGCACGACAGCATGAGCGAGCATTTGTGACGGTAGACCTCGCGTATCGAGCGGATATGAGCGTCCATATCGAGCTCGGTCATGTAGCGGTGGCAGACCATCTGGAAGAATGTGTTCGTATGAACGTCCTCGACCTGCTTGCAGACGACCATCTTCTGCGTCAGCGCCGACGGCGCGCAAACGTAACCGACGCGCATGCCGGCGGACAGTATCTTTGAGAACGTCGAGCAGTATATGACGATGCCGTCCTTGTCGATAGATTTAATCGACGGCACGTCCTCGCCTGCGAAGCGAAGCTCGCCGTAGGGGTTGTCCTCGAAGATGAGGATACTGTGCTTTTTACATATCTCGTATATTGCGACGCGTTTTTCAAACGGCATGGTCGTGCCCATCGGGTTGTGGAAGTTGGGAATGAGATAAACCATCTTCGCCTCGGGATGCGCGATTATGGCTGCTTCGAGCGCGTCCGGGTCGATGCCGCCTGCGGCGGGTACTCCTATCGTCTTTGCGCCGTTTGTGCGGAACGCATTGAGCGCGCCGATGAACGTCGGGTCCTCGCATATCACGGCGTCGCCGTCGTTGCACAGCACCTTCGCCGCAAGCTCGATGCCCTGCGAGCCGCCCGAAACGATTATTAGCGAATCGCCCTCTCCGCCGATATTGAATTTGTCGCGCAGACGCGTCTCGACTGCTTCGCGAAGCGGCGGATAGCCCTCGCTTATGTTATACTGGAGTGCGGCGGCTCCGTCTTTTGCATATATGTCGGCTGAGATCGCCGCGATCTCGTCTATGGGGAACGTCTCGGGCGCGGGATTGCCGCCGGAGAACGAAATTATCGAGGAGTCGGAAAGGCTTTTGAATATCTCGCGTATCGCGGACGGCTGCAGATTTTTCATTTTCTCGGAAATATTGTATTCCAAAACGTGCATTCTCCTTTTCATTATGGTAAAATAAGTGTGCTCAGTGTATATCATACAGTATATCATCACGAACGGAAAAAATCAAGCCGCATGCGACGTTTTAATAAATTTCGGAGTGAGACGTGACCGAAAGGGAATTATTGCCGTCTTTATGTTTGAAAGCGGCTTTCGGATAGAAGAAAAGGAGGTGCAGGATGGACGACAGAGACATCATCGGACTGTATAACCGCCGCGACGAAGCGGCGCTCGTCGAGACCCAGGAAAAATACGGGCGGTATCTGCATCATATCGCCTATAATATCCTCGGCAGCGACGAGGACGCCGAGGAGGTCGTACAGGACGCAATGCTCGCGGCGTGGAACTCGATACCGCCGAACGAGCCCGTGTCACTGCCGTCGTATCTCGGCAGGCTCGCGCGCAACTGTGCGCTCGACGCATACGACAAGCGGACGGCGGAGAAGCGCGGAGGCGGCGTCGTTCCCGCCGTGCTCGACGAGCTTTATGAATGTGTACCGTCCGGAGATTCCGACACTGCCGACGAGCTCGCGCTGCGCGACATCATATCGCGCTTTCTGCGCGGACTATCATCGTCGGACCGGCGTGTGTTCGTTCTGCGCTACTTCTACATGTATTCGGTGTCGGAGGTGGCGGACGAGTGCGGATGCGGGCAGAGCAAGATCAAAATGACGCTGTCGCGGACGCGTCTGCGCCTCCGCAAATATCTTGAAAGAGAGGGCATAAGCATATGAAAAAAGACGAAAAGCTGCTGCGCGCCATCGGCGGCATAGACGAGGACATCATAGACGAGTGCGCGCCGAAGGGAAGCAATAAAAGAAGACGCGTCATCACACGCTCAATAATGGCGACTGCGGCGTGCGCCGTGCTCGCCGCGGGGATAACGTCCGTATCGGCGATATACAGCGCGATAAATAACGCGCCGATAGAGACGGCGGACGGCGATACGGTATTACCGACGGGAGACGGAATTTCCGAGACGAACGGTGTCGGTTCGGGATGGACGACGGATATCGGCAGTCCGGCTGATACGAAAGACATGACAGGCGACGAAGCCGGCCAGTCGAACGGGTCAGATACGCACGAGGTCGTGACAGAGCCTGCCGTCGAAACACACGACATTGCAGACGGCGATGTGACGACGGTCCCGCCCGTGACTAATTCCCCCGAAACAACGGGCGACGGCAGCACCGAGGCAAATGACACGTCGACTGAAGCTCCGTCGACGGTGCGCGCACCCGAGGGAACGGACGACGGCAATATACAGGTTCCTGACCAAACGGTCGATGCGCCGTCAACGACGCGCGGTCCCGAGACAGAGCTTTTGCCCGAGGGGACGGGCAACGGTGATACGCCAGTGATGGATCCGAAGACCGATGCGCCGTCAACGACGCGTGCTTCCGAGGCGACGCGCGGTGACGACGGGACTATATCGGATATGACGACTTTGGACGATGCGTATACAGAGTCTCCGGATCCGAGTCTATCCGTACCTGTCGAATTCCCCGAGACTGTCGAATATAACGGCATCGAATATACGATAGCGTTGCCGCTGCCGGACTACATGTTCGGCAGAGCTGTCGGCGAGGTGCCGGGACGCGACGACCTTCGGATCTGCCCAGTCAACGGCGCTTCCGAAAAATATGCGATCGCCGTCGACTGCGGCAGCGAGTGCCGGATCTACGTGAACACCAACTATTCGCCCGCAACGCTCGGCGATCTCATCGACGACCTCGGTCTGCGCGACTATATGCGGATAGGCGCTTACTACTACTATCCGGAGGACATTCAGTTCGTCGGCGCGGGGACCGATAAGCTGTGGGACACGGTGTTTGCAAAGACGGACGCGCCTCGATATGATGAACCCATCTACGGCGAACTCTTGGTGACGCTCGAATTCAGTACGAAAACGCAGTTTGCGATTTATGACCTTTATAACAGTCTGCTTTATAACGGCATATCAGTTACGAAGGACGGTTACGTGTGTATTGACATCATTACTGAAAACAATATAATCCTGTCGTATAAATTCGATGTCGGCAAGGATGCGGCAGAATCGCTCGTCGACGCGCTGCTCGATGGATATAATAACGGCGAATACGAAAGACGGGAACTCAACGATGTCGAAGGCGGCGGCTCGGTCGATACCGATATCGTAATTGAGGATACGTACTGCAGTTATCCCCAGCGAACCGAATTCTCCCGACGGAGACGGTAGAGTCGTGACATCGCCGCCGTATGACCCGACGAAGTAACATCAAAAATATTTTGTGCGCGGAAGGAACGCATTTTTGAAACGCTCCTTTCGCGCATTTTTAGTGTGAAAAACTCAACCGGCGCGTGAACGCCGTCACGCAGCGGCTTATTGATATTGGGTACATGCGACGGTATAATATGACCGTAGGCTGCGCGGCTTAATATTTTTTCACAAGGAGTTTTTACAAAATGAACATACCGATGAAAGACGCGATACGCCGTCTGCGCCGTGAGCGCGACGTCACGCAGGAGACGCTCGCCGACGCGCTCGGCGTGACGTTTCAGTCTGTCAGCCGATGGGAGACGGGACAAGGAGCGGTACAGAAATGCCGCGGCGAGCGTGGCGGGGCACGGCTGCGCGCTGAAGATGATAGACGTGCTGCGCGACACATCGACAGACCGTGACGCGTGGCTGCCGATGCGGGCGTTTCTGTCGCTGCGGCTCGCCGCGGCGCGCTTCGGCGCGGGGGAGACGGAGGAGGGGTATGACGCTCTCGAGCGCGCAATCGATCTGTTCGTCATGATCGGCGAGCTTCCGCCCGAGACGGATCTCTCGTATAACTGTCCTTTGCTCGACCTTTTGACAGTGAACAAAGAACGGAGCATCGACGAAGGCGCGCCCGGGCATTATATCTTACATTACGCATATATCCCGCTTACAAGTCCCTCCGGCTGGGAGTGGTTCAACTGCGTGCGCGAAGATGAGCGGTATAAACAACTCGTGCGCAGACTCGCGCCGTATCTGCCCGAGGGCGGTGCGGTCGAAAAACAGGACAGGCAATAGTGCCTGTCTTGTTTTATACATTGTCTGCGGCTATTTTGTTCTCAACTATCTGCCTTATTTCGGCGCACCGGCGGTCTGTCGCGGAAATATCGGAGCAAAGCTCGGAGAGTATCGCGTCGCCCTCGTCGAGCGCCGCGTCGTACTGCTCCTTTGTAATGTCGCCCGAACGGTATGCTTCGTCGAGCTCGTCGCGGTCGTCGACCTTAACGTCACCCTCCGGCGTAAATATGACGTCGAGATATTTGTCTATGTAGACGGCGACGCCGTCGTCGTCGTATTCGAGCCCTTCGGCTATGTCGACGTACCACACGGACGGCTGATATTTTTCGTTCGCGGGAGAGGGGTAGTTTATTCTCCCCACATCGTGCGTATAGTCGGGGAAGTATTTGACCGTTATGACGCGGCGCGCGCCGTCGGGCACGAGTTCGAGCCACGTCATGCCTTTGCCTACCACCTGTATGCGTCCGGCTTTTGGCGCGTTCCAATAGTAAGAGCCGCCGTCGGTCAGACGTATCAGACACGCAAGTCCGTGAAACTGCTCGCAGTCGAGCCGCATTTGGTAATAGGGATAATTCTCGAACCCCCAAAGGTCACGGTCAAGCCGTTTATGCTTCATGTCCGCTCCTTATGTTCCGATTTGTTTTACATCGACAGACTATTGTATCACACGAGCGCGAAAAAAGCAAAATAATTTTACAGCGCCGACGCATTATTGCGGTCATGCGTTCACCCGGTAGAAAACAAAATAACACTTGCGCCTTGATATGATTGTTGTTATAATATTTATTCGGACAGGCGCGGGGAACTACTGACCGCGCGTCTGATAAAAAACGATATTATGCGGGAGAGTGAAATAATGGCGGAACATGACATTCCCGATAAGATTATAGTGCGCGGCGGACGCGTACACAATCTGAAAAATATAGACGTAGATATACCGCTGCACAAAATAGTGGGGATAGCGGGCGTTTCTGGCTCTGGCAAATCCTCGCTCGCGCTCGGCATACTGTACGCGGAGGGATCGAGGCGGTATCTCGAATCACTGTCGACATATACGCGCAGGCGAATGACACAAGCAGAGAAGGCACAGGTAGACGATGTGCTGTACGTTCCGGCATCGCTTGCACTGCGTCAGCGTCCGGGAGTACCGGGCATACGCAGCACGTTCGGCACGGGTACGGAGCTACTCAACAGTCTGCGTCTGATGTTTTCACGGCTCGCGAGCCACCGCTGCCCGAACGGGCACTATGCCGAGCCGTCGCTGAACGTCGCGGCGGGACTGCCTGTCGTTTGCCCCGTATGCGGCGAGCGGTTCTTCGCGCCGGGAGCTGAGGAGCTCGCGTTCAACAGTCAGGGCGCGTGCAAAAAGTGCGACGGCACGGGCATTATACGCACCGTCGACGAGTCTACGCTCGTACCCGACGAGTCGCTGTCAATAGACGAGGGCGCCGTCGCGCCGTGGCAGACGCTGATGTGGTCGCTGATGAAGGATATTGCCAGGGAAATGGGCGTGCGGACGAACGTGCCGTTCTGCGAGCTCACCGAGAAGGAGCGCGACATCGTCTTTCACGGACCGGCAGTCAAGAAAAATATAATCTATCAGAACAAGACGAGCGGCGCGTCGGGAGACATGGATTTTACATATTTCAACGCGACGTATACGGTCGAAAACGCGCTATCAAAGGTCAAGGACGAAAACGGCATGAAGCGCGTCGAAAAATTTCTGCGTCAGGATGTATGTCCCGACTGCGGCGGCACGCGATTGAGCGACGAAGCGCGCGCGCCGAGGCTGCGCGGCATATCGCTCGCGGAGGCTTGCACGATGACGCTCTCCGACCTTTGCGAGTGGGTGAACGGCGTGCCGACGTCGCTGCCGGAGGAAATGCGCCCGATGGCGGAGAGCATTTGCGATTCGTTCAGAGGCGCGGCGCGCCGTCTTGTCGACCTCGGACTTTCTTATCTTACGCTTGACCGCGCTGCGTCGACGCTTTCCACGGGTGAGAGGCAGAGAATGCAGCTCGCGCGCGCCGTCCGCAACCGCACGACCGGTGTCCTCTACGTTCTCGACGAGCCGTCGATAGGTTTGCACCCGTCAAATCTCGAGGGATTGACCGGCGTCATGCGCGATTTGATATCGGACGGCAACACGGTAGTCCTCGTCGACCACGACACTAACGTGCTGTCTGAGGCGGACTGGCTTATCGAGCTCGGTCCCGACGCCGGAGCGGGCGGAGGCACGATAATAGCGCAAGGGGCGCTCAAAGATGTGGAAAATGATCCTAACTCGCGCATAGGCGGTTTTCTTTCGGGTAAATCACGAGTCGTGGTCGGACGTCACCCCTCTCCCGACGAAATGTTTTCGCTCGGCGCGATAAAGATGTCGACGTCGGAGATACATACCGTGAAGCCGCTCGACGTCGTGCTGCCTAAAGGGCGGCTTATCGCGGTGACGGGCGTGTCGGGCTCGGGCAAAACGACGCTTATACTCGAGAGCCTTATCCCGGCGCTCGAATCGTCGATACGCAAAGGCGCTATGCCGAAGCACGTCAAATCAATATCCGCCGACGGGATATCGCACGTGAAGCTGATAGACGCGACGCCGATAGGCATAAACGTGCGCTCGACAGTAGCGACATACGCCGACGTCCACGACGAGCTGCGCAAGGTGTACGCAAGGACGGAGGATGCGAAGAAGAAGGGATATAAGGCGGGTGATTTTTCGTACAATACGGGAAAGCTGCGCTGCCCGACATGCGACGGTACGGGCAGGATAGATCTCGACGTCCAGTTTCTGCCCGACGTCGAAATACCGTGCCCCGACTGCGGCGGCTCGCGGTATTCTAAGGATGCAAGCCTTGTGTGCCGCGCACCAAAGCATGGCGGGCGTGCATGTACGCTGCCGGAGCTGATGGACATGAGCATAGACGAGGCAATAGAGGTTTGCGCTGATCTTCCGCTCGTCTCGCGCAAGCTAGGCGTTTTGCATGAACTCGGGCTTGGTTATCTGACGCTCGGAGAGGAGACGCCGAGTCTGTCGGGCGGCGAGGCGCAGAGGCTGAAGCTCGCGGGCGAGATGGGGAAGGGACAGGACGACACCGTATTCGTGTTCGACGAGCCGACGATAGGTCTGCACCCGCTCGACGTGGAAACGCTTCTCAAGGTATTCGACGATCTTATCGGAAACGGCGCGACCGTCATCGTGATAGAGCACGACCTCGACGTAATAAGAAACTCTGATTACGTCGTTGACATGGGACCGGGCGGCGGCGTTGACGGCGGCGAGATAGTCGCGGCAGGTACACCGGAAGAGATATGTAAGTGCGCGCGCAGCAAAACGGGCGCGTACTTAAAACGGTACATCGACGGCAATAATGCGTAAATTTGCCGAAAGAATGCATAAAGAAAGGAATAGCACAATGGGAGAAAGCGTAAAAAAAGATTATGTATCCGAAATTGAAAATGAAAGTCTCCGCCTTTTGGAGACCGTATCGTCGACGGAGCGTGAGGTGGCGGAGATTTACCCGCGCATGGTGGACGATCCGAATTCCGACGAAATGATAAAAATGGATGAATCGTTAAAGCGCGCGACGTCGAATATGGCAAAGGCTCAGGTCGAGACGTTCAGGATAAGCGACGAGTTCCACGCGCGTCTTTACGACATCAGAAAGCAGCAAAAAAAGAAAAGATTCAATATCCCGTCGCCTGCCAATGCCGTGGTCGACCTGTCGGAGAGCATGTCGGATTCGTTTGCCAAGGGACTAAATATATATAAGATACTGCTCATCGGATTTGTCGGCAGCTTTGCCGGCGTTGTTATCGAGCTTTTATGGTGCCTTGTCACTAACGGTTATATTGAGAGCCGCTCGGGACTCGTTTACGGACCGTTCAATCTGCTGTACGGCGCGGGTGCGGTCCTTTTGACCGTGTTTTTATATAAGTTCCGCAACCGCGGCGCGTCTATTTCGTTTATCGGCGGCATGATAGTAGGCAGTGCGCTCGAATACGTTTGCTCATGGGGGCAGGAGGCGCTGTTCGGCACGCGGTCGTGGGATTACAGCCATATGCCGTTCAATTTGAACGGCAGAATATGCCTTTTGTATTCATTCTTTTGGGGATTCCTCGGCGTACTTTGGATAAAACGCATATACCCTATAATGGCTAAATGGATACTCAAAATACCGAATAAGGTCGGCAAAATCGTGACATGGGCGCTGCTTGTTTTCTTCATATTCAATGCATTTATGACGCTTGCGGCGCTCACAAGATGGGTGCGCAGAACGGACGGCATCGAACCGAAAAGCGCATTCGGCGAATTTATCGACGAACGATTCACGGACGAGAGAATGGAGCGTATATTCGCGAATATGGAGTTCAGCGAATAAACGCTCGTCATTTGTCGGCCAAATGTCAAAATTTACAAAAACGCAGTCAAATAACGCTTATATTGCGGGATAACGGCAATTTACTTTTGCCGGCTCCAGTGCTATAATCATGTATGATTTGCAGGATCATTCCGCAAATAATTCATGAGCATATGTACTCGTATGTATTAGGGGAAAAATAATGGCTGACAAACTGCTTGAACTTGTGCGTGTCGGCAAGTATTATACGGGCGCGCAGTCTGTCGTCGTCGGACTTGATTCTGTAAGCGTTTCGTTCGAGCGCGGCGAGTTCGTCGCGGTGACGGGCGAGAGCGGCAGCGGCAAGTCGACGCTCGCGCACGTCATGAGCGGCATACTCCCGTATGAGAGCGGGGAAATGTATTTTAACGGCAGTCCCACGTCGCATTACGGCGGACTTGAAAGGGAAAAATACAGACGCGACAATATCAGCTTTATCTCGCAGAATTACGGCATACTGCCGGGACTGTCCGTGACGCGCAATGTGATGAGCGCGCTGATATTTGCCGGCATGGACAAAGCCGCGGCGAAAAGCGTAGCAAAGGACATACTTCGCCGCGTCGACTTGTGGGAGCTGCGCGGACGTCGCGCGGCAAAGCTGTCGAGCGGACAGAAGCAGCGTTTAAGTATAGCCCGCGCGCTCGCAAAGCCCGCGCCCATACTTATCGCGGACGAGCCGACTGGCAACCTCGATTCGGAGAACAGCAGAAAGATAATAGAGCTTCTCGCCGACGCAGCGAAGGACAGGCTCGTCATACTCATCACGCACGAATTCGACGAGGCGAAGGACTTCGTCACGCGTCATATCGTCCTGCAGGACGGTCATATCACCGCAGACACAAATCTTCGTCCCGCGCCGACGCCCGGACCCGAACCCGTGATAGAAAAGAAAAAGCATCGCGCGCTGAGTCCGTATGTGGCGCACATACAGTGTGCGGGACGCCCGATCTGGACGGCGATGATGGCGCTGTTTTTCGCCGTCACTTCGTTTGCGGTGTTCGCGTTTCTCGGCGTGTTCATATCGTCATTAGACGATACGAACACGAAAAAGTACGACGATTCGGCGTTCAGAAACGGCGACTCGACAAGGATCGTCGTGCTCGGTGCAAACCCCGGCGACGAGCTGACAGACGACGATTACGAGACGTTTCTCTCTATCCCGCACGTCAAAGCAGTCGAGACGTGGGGCAACGTCTCCGACGTTCAGTACTGCTACCGCGAAGGCATCGATTTTGATACCGAGTATTCGGTGCGCACGGAGTGGATAATTAATGAAGAGACTCGCGTATTCGAAGAACAGCTTGTGACGTACAGCGTAAACAAAATGAACGACGACGCGCCGTTTGTGAGAACGATCCCGCTGATGCGCGGCGGCGGTGATTTCATATCTGAGGGAAGACTCCCCGGGAACATGTACGAGATCGTGTCCGGAAACGACGACCTTGATGTCGGCGACGTTATTGATATTCATTTCGTCGACCCCAAAACGATGAACGCGAACGGATACACGTACAGCACGATGAAATTCAAAGTCGTCGGCAGAACAGAGTACGACGAGGGACTGTTCTTCCACACCGACCTCGGACGGTTTTTCCGCCAGTCGTACGAATTCGGCAAGGCAAAGGAGTTCGAGCTCGACCACGGGTTCATCTATATCCCGAGCAATTCGCTTGCCGTCGAGTATCCGCCCGAGGACTCGGACGGCTCGGGCAACGAACTCTATGATATGTGTCAGGCGTCTTTCATCGAGGACGGATATTTCGCCGGCGGCGCAAACGATTTTTATAATACGCTCAAAAAATACGCGGGCGAAAAGCCGAACAGGGACATCGAGCCGCATACGTTCCGCAGCGAGGACACGGACGAAAACGGCAATTACCGTGAAGCAGAGCTTTTGCCGAAGACGTTCGGCTCGGATTACGGGACGACGGAGGTTCTATATTACAACGGCAGAGACAGAGAGGTGCTCGTGCCGTACGACGCGTTTGATACGCTATGCTGGCAGAAGCGCGACGAGGCGGGCATAACGATAAGCGATTACGCATACACGGACGCGGTGCTCAAAGCGCTCGACAAAGCGGGATACAACGCGATATCAGTATACCGTCAGGGTTCGACGACTGTCGATCCGGAGCTCGCAGCGGAACGCGCGCAGACGCTCACGATTTGCATCGCAGTGCTTGCAGTCACGGCAGTGCTTCAGGTCGTCGTTCTGCGGGCGATGTTCTCGACCGAAAACGACAGCTTCAGACTTCTCAACAATATCGGTCTGACGGGACGAACCGCCAAACGCTCAGTCATGATCCAGACGGTTGTGTTCACCGTCCTCGGCGAGGCGGTAGGAGCCGCGGGGATATACGTGTGCGCCAAATTCGGCGTAGAAAAGATAACGGACATGCTGATGCATCTGCCGACGCCTTACATCTTTCTTCTTATCGGCGTCCACATGTTCCTTTCGGCGATATCGGCAGTATGGGTAGTACACTCGCTCGGAAAGAACGTATATCCGCTCGGCAGCGTGCGATACGATATCGAACTTGACGACGGAAACGAGGCAGCATCATGATAGAGGTAAAAAATCTATATAAAACGTACGACCGCCGCAGGCGCACGTCGAATACGGTTTTGCACGATGTGACGTTCTCGCTGCCCGACAGGGGATTTGTCTGCATACTCGGTCCGTCAGGATGCGGAAAGACGAGCCTTCTCAACGCCGTCGGCGGGCTCGATACTTTCGACCGGGGCGATCTCACTGTCGATGGTCTGACCGTATCGAGGTACGGAACAAGGTCGTTCGAGCTTGCGAGAAACAGAAATTTCGGGTACATATTCCAGAATTATTATCTTCTGCCTGAGCACAGCGCGGCGTATAATGTCTATCTCGGTTTGCACAGTCTCGGACTCAGCCATAAAGAGAAGATAAAGCGCGTCAAGCTCGCGCTTAAAGCCGTCGACATGGAACGCTACATCCGCCGCAACGTTGAAGAACTGTCGGGCGGACAGCAGCAGCGAGTCGCAATTGCGAGAGCGCTCGCAAGACAGCCGCGCGTCATATTCGCCGACGAGCCAACGGGCAATCTTGACGAGGAAAACACCCGCGCCGTCTGCACACTTCTGCGCCGCGCGTCCAAAAACAGCCTTGTGATAATGGTCACGCACGAGGAGAGCATCGCGCGCTTCTTTGCCGACCGCATAATCAGGCTGTCGGACGGACGCATAGTGTCCGACAGCGAAAGCTGGGAGAGGAGCGGACTCACTTCGTCGTCGGACAATATCATATACACGTGCGAGCTTGACGAGAAAACGCTCGGCAGTGACGATTCCGTCACGTTCAGACTCCTGACGGAGCCGAACGCCGCGCCGGCGGAGCTCACAGTCGCGGTGCTGCGCGACCGCGTTATAATAAAAATGTCGGATACGCGCACGGTAACGCTCGGCAAGCCTGACGACGCGCCCGTCATCGTTGACGGCGACCGTCCGACGCTCGCAATAGACGAGATAGACAAAAGCGAGGACGACGCGTCGGCGGAGCTTTTGCGGGGCGAAAGCGCGCCTCCCGCGCACCCCGGAAAGGGACTGACGCTGCCGATGATGGCAAACGAGGCGATGCATCTGCGGCACGGCGGGAAAATGCGCCGTGCGGGAACGTGGATATTCCTTGCACTATTGACCGCGCTTGTGCTCGTAGTCGTCGGCGACCTTATAAATCTGTCCTTCATCGATCCGAACGATTTTTTGACGTCAGACCCGCATATGCTGACAGTCAACACCGCGCAGGGACAGGAGGTCACAAGCGATCTTGAATTGAACAGATACGATTTCGCGTCCGCGCTTGACGAAAAGCTGCGCGGCGAGGGACTCGTCTACGATCTCATACCGCCCATCACGGCGCGGAGCGTATATAAGGTGACGACGTTTTATCAGATAGGCGAGCTGTCGGTCGAATTTCCGACTGCTATGGCATACGCGCCCATCGACCGTCTCGACGAGTCCACGCTCATATTCGGGCGCATGCCGGAGAAGAATTACGAGATCGTCGTCGACCGTCTGGTGCTCGAAGCGATGATGGAAGGGGACAGCCTCGTGCTCAACAGCATAAGCGACATAAGCTTTTTTGTCGACACGAAGCTCGAGGTGACAAAGCGCGGCTACAGTCTGACGATCTGCGGGATATGCGACGGCGGCTCGCGCACCGCGTATATTTCAAAAAGCGCGATGCTCGCGATGACGAACATGAGCGCAGACGTTATCTCGCTCGACGAACTCAAAGCGCTCTTTCCGGGAAAGTACGACGACGTGACGCTCGGGGTGGACGAGTGCATACTGAATACGGCTGCGGTCGGGAGCATATGGTCCGAACGCACGGGCGAGATATACAGACCGGGCGGCATGGGCAATTATACCGTCAAGGGAACAGTCGAGCTCGACGAACGGTACGCGGTCGTTTTGTCGGACGAGGCGATAAACGAAAGGATACTGTCGCTTCTGAGCAGCAGCTATCAGATATACTGCGCCGACAAAAACGCAGTTCTTCCCGTGGTCGAGGACTTCATAAAGTCTTATGACGACAAAGCGATCATCCCCTCCGTCAGCGACAATTACGAACAGCAGCGGCTCAAATTTGAAAGTGCAGCGAGTGTCCGACTTGACGCGCGCAGCATAGTAACGGCGAGCGTGCTTTTGATATGCGTCGTGATGCTGTACCTTCTTTGCAGAACGCAGGCGAGGGAACGGCTCGGACTCGTCTCCGTTTACAGACTGCTCGGCATACCGGGACGCAAGCTCTGCACCATATTCTTTATCGAAGGGGCGGTGTCTGCGTTTACAGCTGTCATACCGACAGCTGCGCTCACATGGGCTGTGATCGCGGCGCTTCAAAGGTGGTCGGGCATAGCGATACCGCTCGTTCTGCCGTGGTACGCGGCGGTACTTGCCGGACTCGGTATCGTCGTCTGCTATCTCGTCGTGTCGGTGCTGCCGCTTTTGTCGATACTGCGTCTGCCGCCTGCAAGGCTCGCGGCGCGGTATGAGTGATTTGTCAGGCGTTCGATAAATGCGAAATAAAATAATACACACCGTGCGCGCAACTCCTTTACAAATGACCGCAGTTATGGTAAAATAGACGTGCAACGGGAATATCCCACGGAGGAAAATGTTTTGATAATTGCACTTGAAGAAGCGAAATACAAGCTTATCGGCATGAGAGAGCCTGTGTCCGACCTCGGCTCCGCGCTGCGCATCGACGAATTAAAGGCGCGTATCGAGGAGCTCGACAAGCAGACACTGGCGGACGATTTTTGGTCGGATCAGCAGAACTCGAGTAAAATACTGAAGGAGTCGAAGCAGCTCAAGGACAGAGTCGAGGAATACGAGCATCTGTGCCAGCGCCTCGAGGACGCCATAATGATGGCTGAAATGGCTATCGAGGAAAACGACGAGTCAATGATAGATGAGATAACGTCCGAGGCGGCGGCGATCGAGGCGGACGAGGACAGAATGCGCATTGAGGTGCTTTTGTCGGGCGAATACGACGCGAACAACGCGATACTGTCGTTCCACCCGGGCGCGGGTGGAACGGAGGCACAGGACTGGGCGCAGATGCTGTACCGCATGTATACGAGATGGGGCGAGCGCCACGGCTATAACGTCAAGCTGATAGACTGGCTCGACGGCGAAGAGGCGGGACTCAAGAGCGCTACGATCATGATAGAAGGGCTCAACGCGTACGGGTATCTCAAAAGCGAGAACGGCGTTCACCGTCTCGTCCGCGTGTCGCCGTTCGACGCGTCGGGACGCCGTCATACGTCGTTCGCATCG
The DNA here is from genome assembly GCA_947586625.1 of uncultured Clostridia bacterium. Classification (GTDB taxonomy): domain Bacteria; phylum Bacillota; class Clostridia; order Oscillospirales; family CAG-272; genus DTU064. The sequence continues at coordinate 18,632 of CANPXS010000005.1, forward strand.
GTCGAGGTCATGCCCGAGTTCACCGACGACGGCTCTATTGAAATAAACGAAGCCGACCTTGAAATAACGACGCACAAGTCGAGCGGCGCGGGCGGTCAGCATATAAACAAGACCGAATCCGCCGTGCGTATCGTCCACAAACCGACAGGCATCGTCGTCGGCTGTCAGACGGAGCGCAGTCAGCTCCAAAACAGAGAAACGGCGCTGAAGATGCTGAAGGCGAAGCTGCTCGAAATTAAGGAGCGCGAGCACCTCGAGCGCATCGAGGATATACAGGGCGTCAAGGCGAATATTGAGTGGGGAGCGCAGATACGCTCGTATGTGTTTATGCCGTATACGCTCGCAAAGGACACGCGCACGGGCTATGAGGACGGAAATATACAGGCTGTTATGGACGGCGACCTCGACGGCTTTATCAACGCATATCTAAAGTGGAACGCAGCGGGCAAAAAATAATTGACGTTGATTTATAATATCAAAAAAGCGGGCGGCGCTTCTGTAAAAGAGGAACTGTCCGCTTTTTATGACCGTATTTCTGCATAAAATAAAAGACAGCAGCGGATAATATTGTATAATATGTTTGACAGAGGTAACTGCAATATATGAGATCGACTGCTGTCCGAAAGCTTTTGCGCAGACAGAGGAACAATATAAAACTTATACGCGGCGCGTCGAGGGATAATTTCAAATCGGATGCCGACATAAGATGGCTTTTTGAAAACAGACTGCGCATCATAAAGATGCTGACGTCCTCGCTCTCGGCGCTTCGACCCGTAAAGACGCTGTATGCCGCGCACGGCGAGACGCGTATAATGACGGTGTGCCGTGAAACGATCGAAAAGGCGGGCGGTGCAATATCGGAGCAAACTGTCATCTCTGGTATAAACGAACATCAGCGCGGCGGCGAATATCTCACTGTAGACGAACTGTTATATCTCCGCTCATATATGAACTTCGCATGCGCCGACGCGATAGCAGACTGCATAAAAGCATCGGACGCGGCGCATATAGCCGAACCTGTAAAGCTATTGTTCCGCATACGAGAGCTCGATTTCGAACAGATATACGAAACCGTCTCGTATTCCGAGTCGGTCCTTATACGCGACCCCGCGGACGTGTACGTCAAATGCGACGGCGCGACAAAGAGCATGTACAGAAAGAAGCTTTCAGAGATAAGCCGCCGTTTCCACATGGGCGAGTATGAGACTGCCAAGCTCATACTGAAAAACGCGCAGGAATCGTCGACCGAGCGTTCGCGTCATGTGGGGTGGCACATTCAGAAGTACGCGCGTCACAATATTGCGTCGGCGCTGTATTTTCCCGCGCTCGTGCTTGTCCCCGCCGCGATATGCGCACTGCTCGCCGCTGTCGCATACATGAAAGGCAGCGCCGTGTCTTTTTTCGCGGCGATATTTGCGTTTCTGCCGATACGGTCGGCGATGAAGCGCATACTCGAAGCATATTATGCGTCGCGCGGCGAAGCCGACATACTCCCGCGTCTGTCGTTTTCGTCTATCCCCGACGAGGGAAGGACGCTCATCACGTTTACAGTATCGCTTTCGGGCAGAGACGGCGATGTATTCGATAGGCTCACGACATACGCCGAAGCGTATAAAGACAAAAACCTCGGCTTCGCTGTGCTGGCGGATCTGCCCGATGCGAACGAAACCGTCAAAGATGCGGACGCCGACATAATACGCACGGCGGAGGGGTATATAGACAGGATCAACGAAAACGGCGTCAGCGCATGCCTTTTGTGGCGCGACCGCGAATACAGTGAAAGCGAACGGATATTTATGGGAAAAGAGCGCAAGCGCGGAGCGCAGGCGGAGCTTTTCAGACTGCTCTATAATGGCGACTCGCGTCTGCATGTTTACGGCAACAAGCCCGTCGGGTACAAATATGTGCTCGCGCTCGACGCGGATACACGCATACTGTATAACGATATAATAAAACTTATTGCAACGGCGCTTCACCCGTGCAATAAACCTTATATATCGCGAAGCGGCGGCTACCCGACAGTTACGGACGGCTACGGAGTTATCACGCCGAGAGCAGATGTGATATTTCCCGAGCCGGATAAGATAAGCATGTACACGGCGAAAAAATACGCATACGGCGGGAGGAGCGAGTACGAGCGCGCGTCGTTCGATGTGTATTCGTACCTTTTCGGCGTCGGCAGCTTCTGCGGGAAGGGGCTCATCTCTGTCGAGGCGTATATGACAGCAATAGAGGGCGCGTTCCCAAGCGAGCGCATATTGAGTCACGATACAGTCGAGGGCGTCAGACTGCGGTGCGGTTACGCTTCCGATCTGCGCGTTTACGATACGCCTCCGGGCGATATCATTTCCGAACGCAAACGTCAGCACCGCTGGATACGCGGTGACGTTCAGACATGGTGCCTTTTGGGGCACAGCGTAACGTCAGAGTCGGGGGAAAAGTATAAAAATCCCGTAGGCATGACGGGACGTATGATCATAATCGAGCCCGTGCTGTCTGCTTTGACGTCGGTCATTCGCGTCCCGACGATACTGTTGTCACTGTCGGGCGGTATTATCGGACTACCTGTCTATCTGCTTTCCGTATCGGATCATTTGTTTGAGATCACACGTCTTACAATCGGCGCGTGGCGAGTGCCGCGCAGGAAATATTTCTCCGGCGCACCGGACTATTATGCGTCCGCCATATTCGATGCGGGACGTATGGTGTCGGGCGAAGCCGACGACGCCGTACTCGCTGCCGACGCCGTATACAGAGCGTTTTATCGCATGAACTTCACAAAGCGACGCCTACTCGAGTGGAAAACGGCCGCCGCCGCAGACTCGGAGCGCCGCGACGGCACGCGCCGATACGCGCATGATATGATCGGCTCCGTCGTCGTCGGCATCGTGTCTATGCTCGCGTCGTTTATTTCAAACGGGGCGGGACGCTTTATCCTGCCATTATACGGCGCTTTGTGGATCGCGTACCCGATGTGGATGCACAGAGAAAATTCAATAAAAGCGTATCTGTCAAAAGGAAAGACGAATCCCGACGGAATACGCAAAGACACGGAGCTTATGTGGCGCTATTTCGCCGACAACGTGACGGAACACTACCACTTTCTGCCGCCCGACAACGTGACCGTAATGCCGGTGCCAAAGATCGCAGCGCGGACGTCCCCGACAAATATCGGACTGTATCTTCTGTCGGCGGTAAACGCGTATGATCTCGGTTTTATCGACGAGTGCGAGCTTCACGAGCGGCTGTCGGAGACGCTGATGTCTGTATGTGCGCTTGAACGGTGGCACGGTCATTTGTATAACTGGTATGACATCGACAGTATGTCGGTGCTTTATCCCGCTTATGTGTCGACCGTCGACAGCGGCAACTTCGTCGTCTCCCTTATCGCGGTAAAAAATGCTCTATGCTCGCTTGACGGATTCGACGACATAATAAAAACGGCAAACAATCTGATCTCGGACGCTGATTTCGGCGCGCTTTACAATAAAAAGCGCAATCTTTTCTATATCGGCTATAACTGCACGCTCGGCGATCACGACCCAAACGTATACGACCTTTACGCGAGCGAGATGCTCACGACGAGCTTTTACGCGGTCGCGTCAGATCAGGTACCGTCAGAACATCTTGCCTCGCTCGGAAGGTTATGGAGCGACTCGGACGGCACCGAGACGATGCTGTCATGGAGCGGCAGTGCGTTCGAATATTTTATGCCGTCTATATTTCTGCCCGTCAGGGTCGGGACCGCGAGATACGAATCGCTCGCCGCATCATCGTTTTTACAGCGCGCCGACTCCGACGTTCTTGACGGACGCACAATATACGGACGGTCGGAGTCGTCGTTTTACGATTTCGACGACAGCATGAACTATTCGTATAAGGCGCACGGCTGCGACGCGCTCGCGCTGTCGCCCGACGTAAAATACGATAATGTCATAGCTCCGTATGCGCTTTATCTGCTCGGTACGTTTGACGCGGACGCCGTGTCCGCGCTTGCAGCACACAGGGATACGGAGATTTACGGCAAATACGGCTTTTACGAGGCCGTCGATATGACAAGATCGCGCACGGGCGGCGACAATGCGGTCGTATATCAATATATGTCGCACCATATCGGCATGAGCATAACGTCGGCAGCAAATATATGCATGGGCGACATCAACGTAAAGCGTTTCTGCGCGGAACCGTCTGTAAAGGCGTCGCAGCCGATGTTGCATGAATCGCTCACCGTCAACCGCAGACGCTCCGAACGGCGCGATTATCTGCGTCTGTCGTCCTCGCCTGCGGATGTGGCCGTATTTGAAGGAAATATCACGACGTCTGACGCGGAGTTCGTATCGAACGGACGCGAGTTGATAGTCGCGGAGAGGTCGGGAAGAATAGCGGTCTATGACGGTCAGACGCTCATAAGCGAGCCGATCGCGCGCGGGTGCCGCGGATTTACTGTCGTTTTGCGGATAAACGGTGAGGTGTTTTTCTGTACTGCGGATAAGCGGGCGAAATTTTCGTCGGACGGCGCGTCAATAAAGTACGAGACAGAGTTTGTCTGCGGTGAAAGCATCGTCAAGGCTGTGACGACGCTGACGTGTTTGCCCGACCGTCCCGGAGCGTTATGCGAATTTAGCGTGACGGACGCGCCCGGCGCAGTCGAAGTTCTTTATTTTATGCCGACAGTACTGAACGCACGCGCATCATACGAGGCGGCGCCGTCGTATTCTGATATTTTTATAACGTCCGAGCGTATCGGGACGGGATGCGTAAGATATTCGAGAAAGCTGCCGAACGGAGGTCGTTCAGAGCTTTTCTGCTCCGTTTTTGCCGACAGTGGCGACGAGTTAACGTTCCACACTCGCACGGACGAGATCCTGCCGTTCGGGTATACGGACGATGACATAGCATCTGTGTTCGACGCTCAGCCGACAGACTGCGATGGCGCGTGCGTTCACCCCGTTTTTGCGTGTGTCGTGCGCGGAGACGGTGTCGACGGAACGCACAAAAGCAGCGTATTTTTGCAGACAGGCGAGATGCCCGCGTATATCGCATTCGACGAGGCGAAGCTGCGGCTCGAAAAGCATCTGCGCATAACGTGCGCGCTTTCAGGCGCCGACACGGACTCGGTCAAATGCGCGATGGAACTGGCGGACGCGATACTCGGCGACAGAGTGCATATAGTCGGGTGTGATTCGTTTTCGGAGATAAGGTACAGACGCGATCTGCTTTGGAGATACGGCGTGTCGGGCGACCTGCCGATCGTAGTGGTTTTCTGTAACGAGCTGTCAAACGCCGCCGATTCATTTGCCGCGGGAGAGCTGATCGCCGCAAAACGGTTTCTGTTTTTATCGGGTATACGTGTTGACATGTTGTTTGTCGCGCCGGAGGGCGGTTATATGTCGAGCGGTGCTGGCAAGCTCCGCACTATGATCGAATCGACCGGTTCGGGCAGACTTTTGGGAAAGAACAACGGTATTTTCATAATTCCGCGCGAAACACTCTCACCCGTCGAAGAGCTTATGCTGTCGGCACTGTCGTGCAGATATATCGATCTCGGTGTGATGCACGACTATCATATTTCCGCATCCGACAGTATGCGCGCGCACGTCTGCGCATCTCTTTACGTTCGCAGCCGTCCTATACAGTATAGACAAAGCGTCGAGGGCGCCGTCATCGGAAACGGCAAAAACGCGTCGCCGTATTCGATGTTCTATGCAAACAATGTGTTCGGCACGATATGCACAAATCTTTCGTGCGGTTACTCGTGGTACGGCAATTCGTCGCTCGGCACGGTGACGCGGCGTCATTGCGATCCGATGCTCGGCGATACGGGCGAACGAGTCTGTTTGATCATAGACGGCGAGCCGACCGATCTTTGTCGTGCCGCCGACCACGTCGTGTTCGGACGCGACTGTGCAGTATATGCAGGAGCGATATGCGGGATACGATATGAACTTCGCATAGGCGTCGACGCAGGACTACCGGTCAAGCTATATCATCTGCGTGTGTCTATGACCGACGGCGAGATCCCCGAATCGCTGCGCGCTTCATTGACGATATATCCTTCAACTTCGGCGATATATTCACGAGGAAAGCTGTATCCGCTGTCGGAGCCGACGACATGCGTATCAGTGTTCGCTGTATCGGATGAAGTGTATGACTCGGCGGAATGTCTCGGCGACAGTTTGATCATACAGTCGCCTTTTTCAGACGGTGAATGTGGATTTTTGCTTGCCGCATCGCCAGCATCGTCTTCAAAATGCATTCGTAAAATACGCGATTTGTACCGCCGTCCCGAGCTTATATTGAAAGGATTTGCCGAATACCGCAGAAAGGCGGACGCGATACTTTTGACGGGTGCGTATGTCGGGCGTGAAAAATGGCTTTCCGGCATGATGGATAATGCCGCGTATCAGGCGGTATATATACGTATGATCGCAAGAAGCGGGTACAGTCAGTCGGGCGGCGCATACGGTTTCCGCGACCAACTCCAGGACAGTCTCAGCGCGTTATATTTCTGTCCCGATATAACAAAATATCAGATACTCCGCGCATGTGCGCGACAGTATACGGACGGCAGAGTACAGCACTGGTGGCATCCGTACCCGTTTTCGGGCGGACTTAAAACACGATGCTCGGACGATTTCATGTGGCTGCCGTATGTCGCGGCGGAATATGTCACAGCGACGGGAGATGTCGGTATATTGACGATGCGCACGCCGTATCGGTCGTCGGAAAAGCTTGACGTCGGAGAGGGGGACAGATACGAGACGGCTGCCGTCACCGAAGAACGCGCGACCGTGCTCGAGCACTGTATATCGTCCATCAATGCATCGTTCGAGCGCGGCGCACATATGCTGCCGCTCATCGGTTCGGGCGACTGGAACGACGGTATGAACGAGGTCGGAGTCAAAGGACGAGGGGAGAGCGTGTGGCTTGCGTTCTTTTACGCTGTCGTATACAGAAAATTTGCCGAAATGCTGCGCGAATACTCGATAGATCCGATGCTGTCGGAGCGGCTGATGTACGAAGCCGATATGCTCGTTGACGCTGCTGAGTCAAGCGCATGGGACGGAGAGTGGTATCTGCGAGCATTCGACGACGACGGGAATGTTCTCGGAGGGCATGAGTGTGACGAGTGCCAAATAGACCTTCTGCCACAGGCGTTTGCAGTGTTCGCTCATGCGGACAGAGAGAGGTGCAGCACGGCGCTCTCGTCTGTAAAGGAAAGACTGTTTAACAGAAAGTCGGGCATTCTGAGGCTTTTCTCGCCGCCATACGACAAGACCGACAAATACGGATATATTTGCCGGTATCCCGCCGGTATACGCGAGAACGGCGGGCAGTACACTCATGCGGCGATATGGTGCGCAGCCGCGTTTTTTGAGGCAGAGGACTTTGAAACGGGGCGCGCTGTGCTTTCGTCCGTCTCTCCTATAGGCATATACGGCAAGGGACGCATGAACGGGAAGTATACCGCCGAACCGTATTTCATTGCCGCGGATGTCTATTACGGAAACGGTGTGACGGGTCACAGCGGATGGAGCGGCTACACCGGGTCGGCTTCATGGTTTTACAGGACCGTCATGAAACATTACCTCGGAGTCAAGGTAAAAAAAGGATGCGTGCATGTCACACCTCCCGCATTCCAGGGCGATGATTATACCGTTGCGGTCAGTGCAGGGGGATGTGAAATGAGGATAACGGTCGCGTACGGTGATATTCCCGCCGACAATGAAGAAAACGCTGTATGCGTGCGCGCGGGCGAGACGGTAATTCTGCATCCCGACGGAAAATCGAAGAAAATTTTGCTGAAAGTCGAAAAGTAAATCGCGTATTCTATTGCAAAAAGCGCCGATATATTGTAAAATATATCGGACGCTTTTTGTGCGTCCGAAAGGGGAAGTCTGATGCTTAAAGCATTGCTCGATGTAAATACGCTATCTTTTCCCGGTCTCGGGATAGGAGAGTTCAAAGTGAACGAAGTTGCGTTCACTATATTCGGGAAAGATGTGGCATGGTACGGTATAATCGTCACGCTCGCAATTATTTCGGTATGCGCAACAGTATATATAAAAGCGCCGCGGCGCGGTATCAAAACTGACGATATACTTGACTATTTCATTTTTTCGATCGTATTCGGAATTATCGGCGCACGCCTCTACTATATCGTATTTGACGGTTTAGGCTCATACGTCGTCACGGAAGGGTCGGTCGCTGACCGTGTGCTCGGCACGCTCTATAACTGCGTCGCCGTATGGCGCGGCGGCATCGCTATCTACGGCGGCGTCATAGCCATAATATTGACGGTGCTCGTCGTATCGAAGATAAAGAAGATATCGCCGCTCAAGATACTTGACATGGCGGGTCACGGCGCGCTGCTCGGTCAGGCGATAGGACGCTGGGGCAATTTCGTAAATGCCGAGGCTCACGGCACGCAGACCGATATTTTCTGCCGCATGGGTATAAAGAACATATTCGGCGAAACGGTATACTATCATCCGACGTTCCTCTATGAATCGCTTTGGAATCTGTGCGGATTCTTTGTCATAATGGCGCTTCTGAAAGCAAAAAAGCAGAAATACGACGGACAGGCGTTCATTTGGTACGTGATGTGGTACGGATTCGGACGCATGTTTATAGAAGGACTGCGGACGGACAGCCTTTACATCGGCTCGACCGGCATCAGGGTGTCGCAGCTTCTTGCGTTCTGCCTGTTTATTGGGGGAGTTGCCGTTTCGGTCATTATGAGCGTTCGGATGAAAAAGTTATCGGCTGTCAAGGCGTCAGACAATGAAGAAGCGGACGCGGCTATAGATAAAACTATATCCGACGACGATAAAACGGTTGATGAAAGCTGTGACGATACTGAAAACGGCAGCGTTCAAAACGAAGAAGATAGCGACAAATAAAGTAGTCTGATCCGAAAGGAAACAATTATATGGCAATAATAATCGACGGCAAAGCCGTATCGGCGGCTACACGCGAACAAATAAGGCGTGAAGCTGCAGAAATGACCATTAAACCCGGGCTTGCGGTCATAATCGTCGGCGACGATCCCGCGTCGCACGTGTATGTGCGCAATAAAAAGCGCGGGTGCGAGGAGGTCGGATTCAACTCGTGGGTGTATGAGCTGCCCGAATCGACGACGCATGACGAACTGCTGACGCTTATAGACAGTCTAAACGTCAGAGACGACGTTCACGGCATACTCGTACAGCTCCCGTTGCCGCGCCACATCGACGAGTCTGTAGTTACGGAACATATAGTGCCGGAAAAGGACGTAGACGCGTTCCATTCCGTAAATGCGGGACGCATATTCAAGGGTGAGGCGTCGCTTTTGCCTTGCACACCGGCGGGCATTATGGAGCTTTTGCGCTACTATAACATAGAGGTCAACGGGAAGCGCTGCGTCGTTATCGGCCGCAGCAATATCGTCGGCAAGCCTATGGCGATGCTGCTGCTCGGTGCGAACGGCACCGTCACGATATGCCATTCGCGCACACGCGAACTGGCACAGGTAACGCGCGAGGCAGACATACTCGTGAGTGCGGTCGGAAAAGCAAAATTTGTGACCGCCGACATGGTAAAAGACGGTGCCGTCGTGGTTGACGTCGGCATGAACCGCAACGAAGACGGGAAGTTGTGCGGCGACGTCGACTTTACGTCTGTCGAACCGAAATGCTCCTACATCACGCCGGTGCCTGGCGGGGTAGGACCTATGACGATAACTATGCTGCTGCGGAATACTCTCACAGCAGCAAGAAATATAATCAAAAACTGAGGTGAAATTATGACACTCGTAGTATTAGCAGCAGGTCTTGGCTCACGTTACGGCGGACTCAAACAGATCGACCCGATCACGAAGCACGGCAACTTCATCATCGACTTTTCCGTATATGATGCGATACAGGCGGGATTTGACCGCGTCGTATTCATAATCAAGCCGGAAAACGAAGCCGATTTTGAAGAAACGATTGGTGCTCGTCTGCGCGGCAAGATCAAGGTCGAATACGCTTATCAGACGCCTGACGTCCGTCCCGACGGTATAACCGTTCCCGCCGACAGAACGAAGCCGCTCGGAACCTCTCACGCGCTTCTGTGTGCGGAAAAGGTCGTCGGCGACGACAAGTTTGCGGTCGTCAACGCAGACGATTTCTATGGCCGCGAAATGTACATGAAGATAGCGGAGTATCTGAAAGAGGACAGAAAGACATCTGTCCCGACGTTCTGCATGGTCGGCTATATCCTTAAGAACACGATGTCGCCCAACGGCACCGTTACGCGCGGAATATGCAAAACAAACAGCGAAAATAAGCTGACGTCGATCTTTGAGACGTTCAAGATCCGTCCGAACGCGAATATTCCCGAAGGCGCGGAATCTCTTGAGGGCGACGAATGGAAACCGCTCGATGAAAACAGCATCGTCTCCATGAACTGCTGGGGCATGACGAAGGAAGTGTTCCCGTATCTCAGCGAAAACATCGTCCGCACGTTCAACGCGCCCGGTGCGGATACGATGAAGTGCGAAGCACTTCTGCCGACGGCAGTATATGAGATGATTGTGGCAGGCAAGTGCGAGGTCGACATGCTGACGAGCGATGCACACTGGTTCGGCGTCACAGTCCGCGAGGATAAACCGACAGTTATCGCCGAGATCAACAAGCTCATCGAAGACGGTGTGTACCCGGACGATCTTTGGGCATAAGCCACAGGAGGAATACTATACATGACTATTCTCGTTACAGGCGGTACGGGTTTTATCGGCTCACATACCGTCGTTGAACTGCTCGAGGCAGGCTATGACGTCATTGTATTTGACAACTTCTACAACAGCAAGGCTTGCGTCGTTGACAGGATAAAGAAGATCACGGGCAAAGACTTCAAATTTTACGAAGCCGACATGCTCGACCGCGAGGCCCTCGATAAAATATTCGATGAAAACAAGATCGACGCTGTTATCCACTTTGCCGGACTCAAGGCTGTCGGCGAGTCGGTGAAGATACCGCTGACATATTATTACAACAACATCGCCGGCACGATAAAGCTCTGCGAGTCTATGTCCGCGCACGGGTGCAAGCGCATCGTGTTCTCGTCGTCGGCGACAGTTTACGGCGAGCCGGATCATGTGCCGATGCAGGAGGATTTCCCGATAACGCACGCTACGAACCCGTACGGCGAGACTAAGATACTTATCGAGCGCATATTGAAGGATCTCTCCGTGTCCGATCCCGAATGGAGCGTCTGCTGCCTGCGTTATTTCAACCCGGTTGGCGCGCATAAGAGCGGACTTATCGGCGAGGATCCTATGGGCATACCGAATAACATTATGCCGCGTATACAGAAGGTCGCTACGGGCGAGTGGGATTCTATAACCGTATTCGGCACCGATTACGACACGCCGGACGGCACATGCATCCGCGACTACATACACGTTACCGACCTTGCGCAGGCTCACATAGCGGCTCTCAAGCGCGCCGCAAGCGTCGTCGGCTGGGAGACGTACAATATCGGATGCGGCAGGGGATATTCCGTGCTCGACATAATCAACGCTTATGAGCGCGTATGCGGTCATCCCATAAAGCGTGAGATATGCCCGCGCCGTGCGGGTGATATCGCCGTATCATATGCAGACCCGACGCGCGCACGCGAAGTACTCGGATGGCAAGCGAAGCTGACTATCGACGACATGTGCCGCGACTCCTATAATTTCAGAATCAAAAACCCGAAAGGATACGAGGACTGACATGAGCCTTACAAAAAAGACATTCGGCGTCACAAAACAGGGCGTGACGGTGACCGAATACACGATGGATAACGGAAAGATGAGCGTGCGCTTCATCGACCTCGGCGGCACGATAGTGTCGATCAATGTTCCCGATAAAAACGGCGTCATGGCGGACATCGTTCTCGGCTACGACGACCCCGACTCATATCTTACATGCGGCGGTTATCCGGGCGCGATACTCGGCCGTTACGGTAACCGCATCGGCGGGGCAAAGTTTACGCTTGACGGCGTAGAGTATAAGCTCTATGTGAACGACAACAAAAATGCTCTGCACGGCGGTAAGGTCGGATTTGACAGAAAAATGTGGGACGTGCAGATACTTTCCGACGGCGAAGAACCCGAGGCAGTACTTACTTATGTCTCGCCCGACGGCGAGGAAGGATATCCCGGTACGCTCACCGTACACGTCTATTATAAGTTGACAAAGAACTGTGAGTTCTCAATGCGGTATGTCGCAACGACTGACAAACGCACCGTACTCAACCTGACCAACCACTCGTATTTCAATCTCGCGGGTTACGATTCGGGAGATATTCTCGACCACGAGGTCATGATATGCTCCGATAAATTCGGCGAGGTCGACAGTGAGCTCATACCGACCGGAAGAACAATTTCCGTCGACGGCAAGCCGCAGGATTTCAGAACGATAAAGCCAGTTCGCAACGACATCAACTCCGACGACGAGCAGATGCGCTTCGGAAAAGGCTTTGACCTTTGCTATATTCTTGACAACGGCGGAGAGTGTAAGCTTGCCGCAAAGGTAAGGGAACCGAAATCGGGTCGTACAATGTCCGTGTACACGGATCAGCCGGCAATACAGCTCTATACGGGCAACTGCATCGACGTGACAGAAGCGCCCTATAAGGGCGGAGTGCCGAAGTGCGTGAATGCCGGACTGTGTCTTGAGACAGAACATTATCCAGACAGCCCGAACCATCCCGAGTTCCCCTCGTCGACGCTCTCGCCGGGCGAGACTTACGACTACACAACTGTATTTGAATTCTCGGTCGAGTGAAAATAACCGTTACAGACGACTTCGACGGTAAAACCGTTTACGCCGTGCTGCGTGCAAACGGCATGTCCGGAACGCTTCTGAAGCTATGTAAAACGCGTCCGCACGGGATAACTCTTGCGGGCGCTGATGTCACGGTGCGGGCTGTGGTCCGCACCGGCGACGTCATAACAGTCGATGACAGCGATACGTTCGCGGACGAAAACGCGTATGTTTTCCCGTCAGACGACAAAGTCGATATTCTTTATGAAGACGATAATGTTTTCGTCGTCAACAAGCCCGCAGGTATGCCGACTCACACGTCGCACGGTCATTACATGGACACGCTCGCAAACGCGATGTGCGCCGAGTACAGGCGCAGAGGCGTGCCGTTCGTGTTCCGTCCCGTAAACAGGCTCGACGGCGATACAAGCGGCGCCGTTTTGCTTGCAAAAAGCAAGATGGCGGCTTATATGATGTCAAAAGAGCTCGCATCGGGGACGATATGCAAGACATATATCGCTGTTTTGGACGGCGAAATGAGTTATGAGATCGGCGTCCCGCAGACTATACGTTCATACATTCGACGCCGCTCCGACACGATAATACTGCGTGAATCGTCCGATATAGAAGGCGACGGCGAATATGCCGAGACTGTATTTATACCGATAGCAGTTGAAAACGGCCACACGCTCGTTAAGGCGATGCCGAAAACTGGACGAACGCATCAGCTTCGCGTTCATTTTTCATCGCTCGGATATCCGATAACGGGCGACGACTTATACGGCGGCAGCCGCGAGTATATAGGGCGTCAGGCGCTTCACGCATACTCGCTTCGCTTCGAATCAAACGGCGTACATGATATAACGGCGCCGCTGCCCGACGACATAAAATCGCTTTTCAAGTTTTTTCATAATATACGTCTCGATCAATGAGGCAAAACTAAAACGGAGAACGCAAGACGTCATTTCGCGGAAAGGTTACGGCAGATCATGGTTGAAAAGATAAAAAAATACGTACCGACAGTACCGGCTGTGATCTTTGCCATTCTGCCCGTTGCCGCGATAATACATCTGACGTGCGCATTTTCACCGCGGTTTGCCGATTTTTTTAATATACACATAGCGTCGATTTTCCGCGCCGCCGTTTCATATCTTACGGGATGGTTGCCGTTTTCTTTAGCCGAGACACTTTTGATTTTTCTGCCTTTTTTACTGTTTATCGCGATAGTGTGGCTTATTCCGTCAGTCTCAAAGGACAGCACGAAAAGCATTCGCTACATCTTCTCGCTGCTCTCAATAATCGCGTATATTTATATCTCGTTCGTGTTCACGCTCGCTACGGGTTATCAGGGGACGTCTGTGACCGATAAGCTCGATGTGGAGCGGCGAGGTATAACGGCGGAGGAGCTTTATGACACCGCCGCCGCATTGACAGACGTTGTAAATAAACTCTCGGAAGAAGTAAAATTCATATCAAACGGCGAGTCCGTCATGCCGTACGATCTCGACGAGCTGAATGCAAAGCTCAACGACGCGTACGTGTATGCCGCGGACAAATACGACTTTATAATGCCGCTTCGCTCGAATGTTAAATCTGTCGCGCTTTCGGGGCCCATGACTTACACGCATATCTCGGGCGTCTACACCTTTTTTACGGGCGAGGCAAACGTCAATATCAATTTCCCCGATTATACGATAGTCTACACAATGGCGCACGAAATGTCGCATCAGCGCGGTATCGCGCCGGAAGATGAAGCGAATTTTATGGCGTTCCTCGTGTGTATGCAGAGCGATGATCCGTATATACGGTACAGCGGCGCACAAAGTCTTCTTGAGTATGTGTATTCCGCGCTTTCTAAAGCCGACCGCGACCTCTACAGAAAATGTTATGCATCGTTGTCGTCGCGAGTCGTTGGCGAAATGCGTGCGTATAATAAATTCTTTGAAAAATACGAGGAAAATGTCGCAGCGACAGTATCGGGTACCGTAAACAACACTTACCTTGTGCTTCAGGGAACGGAGGGCACGCGCAGCTACGGTCTCGTCGCCGATCTTGCCGTTTTGTGCTATATCAAGGGCATACTTCCGATTAACCCGTGATCATATATCCGTGTTTCGGCACATATTTCCGCGTCGTAACATATAATCGTATCAGATACGGGAAATATTTGAAAATCGCGGAAATCATTGTGCGGCACAATCAACAATTATCGCTGCGAAATCCATGCCAAATATGTGCATGATGTACGATTTTGCATCAATTTTTATTTTGTTTGTATTAACACTTTCTTTTTTTGCGCCGTTCTGTTATAATAAAATGGTTATGTTTCGATCGAGGTTTCTCGACCGAACGTACATATCACTATTGAAATTACCGCGCAAACTATTTTGCGTTTTATATACGTTCCCGTCAAGGAGGGAAATAATTCTATGGAGAAGCTCGTCATAGAGGGCGGCATACCGTTGCAAGGCAGCGTCGACGTAAGCGCGATGAAGAATGCTGCCTTGCCGATAATATATGCAACTGTTCTGGTCGCGGGAAAGTGCAGACTTGAAAATTTACCGAACATAAGTGATGTTACGACATCGTTTGAAATACTGCGCGGAATGGGCGCAAAGGTCGAACACATAGGAAATTCTGTTGTTGAAATAGATACTACGGACCTTGTCGGGTCGACGTCGGACCCGAAGCTCGTTGGAACGATACGCGGCTCATATTATCTGCTCGGCACCGAGCTCGGCAGATTCGGCAAAGCGCGCGTCGGATATCCGGGCGGATGCGATTTCGGCGGCAGACCGATGGACCTTCACATCAAGGGCTTTGAAGCTCTCGGCGGCGAGACTGTCGAGGATGAAGAGTATATAACGATAAACGCGCCTCTCGGAGTGCGCGGGAACGGCATATATTTTGACGGCAATTCGGTCGGTGCAACTATCAATGTGATGCTTGCCGCAGTGCTTGCAAAGGGAATCACGACTATCGACAACGCAGCTAAAGAGCCGCACGTCGTCGACCTCGCCAACTTTCTCAACACATGTGGCGCACGCATAACGGGCGCGGGCACAGACATGATAAAGATACGCGGCGTCGAGAAGCTGCACGGCTGTACATACGCCATAATCCCCGACATGATCGAGGCGGGCACGTATATGGTCGCGGCAGCCGCGACGTGCGGGAGCATAAAGATAAACAATGTTATACCAAAGCACCTCGAAGCGATTGCAGCCAAGCTCGAGGAAGTCGGCGCCGAGGTCGAGATGCTCGACGATTCCGTTATCGTTATCGGACGCGGCAACTACAAGCGCACGAATATAACGACGCTGCCGTATCCGGGATTTCCGACAGACATGCATCCTCAGATGGCGCCGCTTCTCGCTATCGCAAACGGTCAAAGCCGTATTCGCGAGACGATTTGGCCGAAGCGTTTCCGTTACGTCGAGGAGCTGAAGCTTATGGGCGCAGACATAACAGTCAACGAAGACACGGCGACAGCCATAATAAACGGTGTTGATGCTTTGAAACCGGCAAAGGTAAAAGCAGTCGATCTTCGTGCCGGTCTTGCCGTTCTTATCGCCGGACTTATGACCGAAGGAACGACAGAAATTTACGATATCAAGTACATAGAGCGCGGATATGAAAATATAGTATCAAAGCTGTCGGGACTAGGCGCGCGAATAAAAAAGGTCCCGATAGGGGACGAATAATCACAGAGAATTATAAAATTTATATAAAATCGGAGGACACAAAAATGAAAGTCACAAAGGACACGATAATCACCGACGTTCTCAAGATAGACCGCGAGACGGCAAGATTTTTCTTTGAGATCGGGATGCACTGCCTCGGCTGCCCCGCATCGGCAGGCGAGACGATAGCGCAGGCATGCGCAGTCCATGCTACCGACGCGGATGCGCTCGTAGCAAAGATCAACGCGTTCCTTGAAAGCAAGGGCGAGTAAGTTTCAGTTCGTGGGACGCTTTTTGTAAAGCGTCCCACGATGCTTTATATAGCTATGGAAAAGATGATGTCTCTGCCGGGAAAAAGGCTTTCTGCGGCAGCGGGATTTATCAGGCAAGGCGCAGTATTTGCCGATATCGGCACGGATCATGCGCTCCTGCCTATATGGGCAGTCACAAACGGTATAGCCGTTCGCGCGGTCGCATCGGACGTAAACGAAGGACCGCTATGGCGTGCGCGTGAAAACGCCGCGCGATACGGCGTCGGCGACCGCGTACAGTGCGTGCTCGCAAATGGCTTTGACAGTATGGAGTCATACGGAATCACCGACGCCGCGATATGCGGCATGGGCGGCGAGCTTATCGCCGATATCGTCAAACGCGCCGCGTTTATAAAAAGCGACGGCTTTCGCCTTATCGTACAGCCGATGACGATGCCGGATGCAGCAAGGCGCGGGCTGTGGCACACCGGATTTGACATAACGGACGAGCTGACTGTATGCGAAGGAGACAAATTTTACACCGTCATATGCGCGAACTATTGCAACGTCGTCAATAATGATTTCGACGACTTCACAGCGCTGTACGGTGATATAACGGCAAGAAGATTTGCATCCGACGACATTCGCACAAACTATTTCAAACATGAGATAGGTAAGTACGAACAAATAATAAAAGGGAAGAGCAGCGCCGGTCTTGACATTTCCGAAGAACGGGAAATAGTAAGACGGCTGACAGAGGTAATGTGATATGGCAAAAACTGTGCGTGAGCTCGCGCAATATCTCGATGAAAAAATACCGCGTTCGCTCTCATGCGAATGGGATAACGACGGCGTTATGGTATGCGCCGACGACGGCGCTGATGCGGTACGAATTCTTTTGACGCTCGACGTTACGCTCGACGCACTCGAATATGCATATGCCGACGAGTGCGGATGTGTAATTTCGCATCATCCGCTCATATTCAGACCGCTGAGGTCGCTATCAAACGATACAGTGTCGTCACGTGCCGCTGTATATGCGCTGACGCACGGCATAACGGTCATGTCGTATCACACGCGCCTCGACGCGCTCGAACGCTACGGCGTGAACGATACGCTTTGCAACATTCTCGGCGTCGAAAACGCCGTTCCGTTCGGCCCCGACGGCGAAGCGATCGGACGTTACGGAAATCTATCGACATTCAAAACTCTGTCCGATTTCTGTACGGACGTCAAAGAGGCGCTCGGCGCGGGCGGTCTCGTCGTCGTCGACGCGGGCAGGGAAGTAAGGAAAGTCGCTTTGATAGGCGGGGACGGGAAGGACTATCTGATCCCAGCAATAGAGGCAGGCGCCGACACATTCCTCACAGGCCGCTGCGGATACAATCTCGACATCGACGCCGCTGGATATGGGATAAACGTAGTCGAGGCAGGCCATTACAACACGGAAGCTCCCGTGCTCACGTCGCTGCAAAAGCTGATATCTGAGGAGTTTGACGACATAGAGTTCGTATACTACAACAGCGACAAAACGAAGATAGTAATATAACGCCGGTTTATTTGCGATAGATCGTAAGTATGATATCGCTGTATGTGCCTTTATACGGAGTATAAACGAAATCTTCGCCGTATTTCTTGCCGAATTCCATCATAAGTTCATCGGTTACAGCCTTGTGCAGTTCTTTCGGCACGTCGGTCTGATCGGAAAAGCCGCGTCCCAAAAAACGTGACAGGAATCCGTCGAATATAGGTATTTCGAATTTTCCTCTGTGCCGGATCAGTTTTATTTCCTTTTTGCCGAATATTTTGGCACATGCTTCATCGCGGTCAAATTTCCAGCTATACTTTACGGGGGTTATACCGCGTAGTCCAAGCCTATGCCAGTATTCACCGTAAAGAGAGTTGACAATCTCAAAATATCGTGAATTATCTTGCGCCTCGGTATCTTGTCTGCCCGGCGCATCGTCAAGGCATACAAAAGCGCCGTCGCTTTTCATTACGCGATATATTTCGCAAAGCACCTTTTTCGGGTTTGAGATCAAATGCAGGACGCTGTTTGCAACGACTGTATTGACGCTTTCGTCTACCAGAGGTATTTCAAGCGCGTTCATTCGGCACACGGTAACATTTTTGAGTGATACGTCCAAATAACGCGCTCTGTCCAAAAGTATTGTGAGCATCCCGTTGGAAATATCACCCGCGATAATGCGCGTTCCGTTTTGCGCACACGGCACGGTGAGACAACCGTCGCCGCAGGCTAAATCAAAGAAAACACCATTGCCGGTAAGCGCAGAGATTTCTTTTGAAACTAATTCGTCGCCCTCCTCTATAACATATTTCCTGTTGCCCGAATATGTCTCTCCGATATTTTCATAACCTATGTACTTGTCGCCGTCCCCGTCTTTTACCATGTCGGGCATATCGGTGAGCTGCCATATCCCGTCTTTGAACGGGACCGTATATCCGCAGGAGCATGCGGGTAAATTCATTGTTTTTTGACATTTTGGGCAAATAAACATTTTTGCACTCCGTTTTATGTACATGATTTTAATTCAATATACGCATCCGCTTCGTCTCGGGTTCTGAAGATAACGACGTCTTTATTCTCTTTATACCGCTCTATGAGCGAGTAGATTTTCGGCAGAGTGTCGCGCGGAAAATCTTCTATCCACTGTCTGAACTCGGGGTCGAACTCATTCTCGACCCACGGCAGATCGTCGCGCTTTTGTCCGATGCGCGACATCGCGCCCGATATGCAGACATCAAGAGGGAAATCGAGCAGAAACACCGTGTCACAGCATTTCAGACGTGCCTCGATAGTGCGCGAGTAGTTGCCGTCTATTATCCATTCGTCGCGCGCCATTATCTCATATAGGCGGGCATCGAATTCATCACGTGTTACGTTTGTCCTGTCGGGGCGGTGCCAAATTAAGTCGAGATGGTAGAGCGGCAGTCCGGTGACGTCGCGCAGCTTACGAGCGAACGTACTTTTGCCCGCGCCGGGACTTCCTATGATTATAACTTTTTTCATTACTAAAAGAATATGCGCGGCGTCCCGTTTTGCGGGACGCCGCAGTTTTGCTTTGATTTGAACTATGTCTTCACAGACTATGTCCTGTGCTTTTCCGCTTCTGCCTGCGCGATAGTGTCGCAGCGCTCGTTATACTCGTGTCCGGCGTGTCCGCGTGTCCACTCAAACGTGACGTTGTGCATGTCGCACAGCTCGATAAGCCGCTCCCACAGTTCGGGATTGAGTGCTGGATTGCCGTCCGGCTTCTTCCAACCGCGCTTTTGCCAGCCTTTTGCCCATCCTTTGGTGATCCCGTTGACTACGTACTGCGAATCGGAGACGAGCGTCACATCGCATGGCTTTTTCAATGCGCCGAGCGCCTCGATAACGGCCGTGAGTTCCATGCGGTTGTTTGTCGTCGACGACTCGCCGCCCGACAGGACTTTCTCGGCGTCTCCGCATACGAGTATCGCGCACCAACCGCCCGGACCGGGATTCAATTTACAGGAACCGTCTGTGTATATGGAAACGTGCATTTATTATTTGAGCGAATTCTTGATGTCCTCGCACCAGTCTACGATGGCGCTGCGTTCTTCCATGGAGATTTTCGACGCAAAGATGCTGCCGGGAGCGACAAAGTATGTCTTATCCTCGAGAACATTCGTGCCGGCAGATTTAGCAGAGTCTATGAGCTGCTGCATGGGAGGCGTGACCTTTTTATCCTTGCTTTCAAATACAAAGACTACGTTAGCCGCTCTCGCCGCCGTGAGCTCGCCGATAAACAGGCGGACGTTGTCCTCAACGCGTGCGCCGACGGAGACCACAAGTACTACGAGACGCTCGCGGTCGCAGGAATATGCGGGCGGTATCGTGTCTGCGATAGCGTGCTGGTCGTTCTGAGCTTCGCCGAGTGCGACGGCGTAGTTGACGACCTTCTTATTTTTTGACGAATAGAGTACGCGCATTTTCATGATATGATCCTCCGAATCATGTTATTGGAATCATTATAACATATATTTGCGAAAATTTGAACAGGTTTTGTAAAATTTGATAAAATTTTTTTGAGATGCAGACAACAAAAACGGCACGGGTTAATGCCGTACCGTTTTTCAGCTGATGCATGGTGTTAATCTTTGTTGCGTTTCTTTTTGACGATGTCAATGATACGGATGATCGCTGGATCAAGCACAAGGTTGATCGAAAGCTCGATGATGAAGTTTATACCCACAAGACCTAATATGACATAACCGGCGACGGACTGTCCTTCGGCTGCCGCCCACGAATTAATCGTCTCCCAGAAGAACAGACGACATCCGATGAGGAATACGCCGGTGTTCGTAACGGGGGAGAGAACGGACGCAGTTATGACGGCTGCAGCTCTGTTCTTTTTCTCAAGCAGTTTGTAGACTAATGCGGAGACCAGTCCGGCAAGCGTGCCTTTGACAAGAACTGTGATGATAGTTCCGGCAATGTTGATCGCCAAAAACGTATCCGCGTCGTGAGTCAACAGAACTATTACGCCGAAAACAAATCCGAGCCATGCGCCGGTCCCGATGCCGTACAGCGCCGCGCCAAGCACGACAGGCATAAGTACGAGCGTGATCGAGAACATCGTGAATCTCAGATTCATGCTTACGAATTGAAGAACGACTACAATCGCAGTAAGCAGCGCTGTTCCTACGAGCGCATTCGTGCGCTCACGGTTTTTCGTGACAGTATTCATTTTTACCTCCGGGACTCAAACCCGTGCTGCCGCCCGAGAATACAACGGTGTGGCGCAGTTTGATTTATAATTACGGCCGTAGCCGGAATTATACAAAATATTTATTATTACCTTATATTGCGAAAGTAGAGGGAAGCGACGCCTTTTACGGTGAGCGCGTCGTCTATCATAAATTTGTTGCGGCAAAGGTCTGTTATGACCTTTGCGAATTCGCCAGTGGCAATAAGTCCGAGCTTTGTATCGGAGCCTTTCGGAACAGACAATTCGCGTATATTGCGCACATAGCCGTCGAGCATCAACGCGTTTCCGTAAATAAGACCGGAGCGGACCGATTCGTCCGTGTTGCGTCCTATCATAGGCAGTTTGCCGCCGCCGAGCGGTACCGAATCAAGAAGCTCCGCGTGCTCGTGTAGCGCGGACGCCGATACGCGCAGTCCTGGTGTAATAACGGCACCCGTGAACGTACACGATTCATCTACAAAAGTGATCGTGTTTGCGGTCCCGGCATCGAACACAACGAACGGCGGCTTGCAGATATCAAGCGCTGCAGCTGTATTCGCCACGATGTCAGAACCGAGGCACGCCGGGTCGTATATGCCGATGCGAAAGCCGGTTTTGATCCCGGGTTTTATGATATATGGTGCAGACTGTGACAGCAACGCGGCGGCATCGGTTACGGCCGATGTCGCGCTCGGAACGACTGACGATATCGCGGCGCAGTCTATTGTCGGCATCGCGCCGAGACGAAGCGTGATTATCGAATGTATCAAGGAAGCGTATTCGTCGGCGCTCGCGTTCTTACGAAGCGCAAATCGAGACAGTACCGCAGGTGTTTTGACAGCGTCGTCGCTGCCGCTGTCAAACAGTCCGAATGCGATGCTCGTATTGCCGATATCAAGCGCAAGCAGCATGAAGCGCCTCCTTTCGGTTCCCTGAATTATACAAAATTTGCATTTTGTATAATTGCCTATGCTTGGAACCAACTATGTCCCCGTTTGTATCCCCGTCGAATTTTTTATTATTATACAGCAAGGCGCGTCTGTTTGCAAGATTGTTCTTGTAAAAAAACGCGCCTTGTAATATAATGTTTATGTGATATTATCCAATCGGAGGCGCCGTATGCTCAACGACTGCTTTGCCGTTACCCGTCTGCACCTTTCGTTTGACGACGACCGCGAACACTTTCACGAGATACTCGACACGTATGCGTCGCGCGACGTTAAGCGCGTCATACTCGCGTGCGATTTTAATGACGATGAGTCGCCTTCGATGCATCTCTCTCGCAGACGCGAGATGTCAAATATCGCCTCTAAAATATCCGCATACTCTCACGTTCACGTACATGTCGTTTCTGCCGTGACTGTCGAGCATGGAATATCGCAGACAGACGCGCTGGAGCGTTTATCGTACGAGCTTCGTGGCGAGAGCTACATATTCCTGCGAATCCCGCCGACTACCGACAGCGACATGATCCCTGCGGAGCTTCACGGGATAATATATCGACGAAAGCTAATACCCGTAATAGTCAATGCGGAACGTGCGATCAATACCGTTCCCGACCGCGCCGCAAATTCATTACTTGCCATTCCGCGAGCCGTTTATCAGATAGATATGTCAAGCCTGTACTCGCCCGAGATAAGGCGGTTCGTGCGAAAGCTGATTATACAAAATAAATCCGTCGTATTCGGCAGCGGAACAAAATTTGATTCTGCCGTCTACGCTTCCGAGAATTATACAAAATATTTGATTCAAACAGTGTGTGCTGACCCGCGCTACACCAGCTTAGGACAGTTCGCGCTTGCTCACAACCGCATTCTTGAATGACTGACGCTGTATCAAGTATTTACGACGCGTTGCCTCGCCGCCTCGAATGTGGCGCTCCGCCTTGTTCCTGTCAAGCACTGCTTTGACACGTACATACAGCTCGTGATCGGTTTCGCGAAGTCGGACAGACACGTCCTTGTGGACCGTCGACTTCGATACTCCGAAATGCGCCGCCGCGCTTCTGACCGTCGCAGAATGTTCGATTATGTATTCGCCTATAAGCTCTTCCCTGTCCCTGCCGCTCAACGCTATTTTCATTTTAGCCGCTCTCACCGTGCCTTTTCCTCTTTCGTATTCGGTGCTCCCGAACATATCATATGAGCGCGCGGACCTATATATGAAAGGACAACTACATGAAAAACGAAGCGGAAAAATATCTTCCGTCAAACGTATTCGAGGGATTGACTTCGATACGCGCGATAATCAAAGCGCGCAACGAAGGAATATCCGACCGACCTATTAACGAGATAATGTACGATGAGTCGCGCAAAAGCAAAATATTTCGCGAAATATCGTGGCTTACGCACATAGCGCCTCAGCACGGATTCACGCTCACTCCGACGACGAGCGAGCACATATCTGAGCTGACGCTCGGAAAGTCTCACGGCGGCTTTGTGGCGCTGTGCGGCGAAAGGACGATATCTGCGCCCGACGCGTCAGACATTACCGACAACGGATTTTATATCATGCTCGACGGCATAGAGGACCCGTACAACTTCGGTTCTGCCGTGCGCTCCGTATACGCCGCAGGTGCTGACGGGATCGTACTCCCTCCGCGAAGCTGGATGAGCGCCGCAGGGATCGTGTGCCGTTCGTCAGCAGGAGCATCGGAGCTAATAAGCATGTACGAGGACGAGCCAGAAACAGCGATAGAGACGTTTCGCTCACGTGGGTACACGATAGTCGCCTCGTCAAAGGAAAACGCCGTATCGATGTATAGCGCGGCGCTGATGACGCCTATATTCATGATAGTCGGCGGCGAGCTTCGCGGCATATCGAAAAAACTGATGGCGCAGGTCGACCTCACAGTGCGCATTGACTACGGACGTGACTTCCCCGCCGCGCTGTCGGCGCATTCGTCGGCGGCTATACTTGCGTTTGAAGTATACAGGCAGAATCATACAAAACGATAAAAGCACATGAGATATTAAATGTCTTTTAAGCTTAACAGCGTCGTCCCGTGGGGACGCAATTTAGATGAATACAGAACAATGTTCATGCTCGATTATGCTGACATGAAAAAGAAGATTTGCAGGCTTCGGCGACGGTCCCGCGAGTTTTAACTGTGAGGCAACGCGCATGGGGTGTTCTGTGATCTCGTTTGACCCGATTTACAGATTCACGCGTGAACAACTCCGTGACCGTATAGATGAAGTCCGAGCCGTAGTCATGAAGCAGATGGCGGAAAATGTTGATAATTATGTGTGGACGAAAATCAAGAGTCTTGATGAACTCGAACATGTCAGGATGTCTGCAATGGAGCTGTTTCTCGAAGATTACGACAACGGCAGGCGCAAAAGAAGATATATAACATATGAACTCCCCGAAAAAATGCCGTATGATGAAAACACATTTGATATCGGACTAAGCTCACATTTTCTTTTAATGTACACGTCATTAGGCTATGATTTTCATATTGCCGCCATGACGGAGATGCTCCGTGTATACCGTGAGATCAGGATCTTTCCGATCGTCGACCTCGACGGCAAAGAGTCGTCAATGGCAAACGACGTGATCTCATATTTTGAAAAAAGCCATATCGTCGAAGTCAGAAAAACGCAATATGAATTTCAAAAAAGTGAAAATATGATGCTGACTATAAAGAATCGGGCTTGATTTTCAAGCCCGATTCAACTACGGATTGCATCGTTTGCACGGCGAGTATCCACACGCTATAAGCGTTTCACGGTCGCCGGTGTATTCTTCCCTGTTTTTATCTTTGATCTGTTTTACGGAACTGCACGTCGGCAAATGAAATTTCTTTGAATTATTATTGAGCACATATGTATGCGTAACGGGCGGAGTGGTTTGAGGTGGTTCGGCCTCTGTTTCATGCGGAACCGTCGTTTGTTCGGTTTCCGTTACGGCGTATGACTCTGTCGGAGACGTTTCCGCTTTGGTTTCCGTTGACGGTTTTTCCAGCTCTGTATTGCTTGGCATATCTTCGGTTGACACATTATTAGCGGTCGACGTTTGTTCTCTTGATGTATTCGACGACGTTGCGATGTCTGCGTCTTGATCGTAATATACGATGTCGCCGTCGGTAATACGTATTATTTCGCCGTCTTCGATATAGACCTCGCGCTTGCCGTCGTTTGTGCGCAGACGGTAATACGGTTCTCCGTTCTCTGCATCGGTCCAAACAGTGACATATTTCAGTTCGCCGACAAGTCCCGATTTGACAACAAGCCTGTATAACTCAGACGCGGTATCTCTGTCAAGCTCCGTCTTTTCGCATATCATCGCGACAGCGCCTGATGCTGCGTCAAATTCGCCTGACCCGAGCTGGTCGGCGCTGACGCCGCACGATGAAAAGACAAGCAGTAATGCTGCCAAAAGCAGTATGCAGAAATGTTTTGTCATAATACGTCGACTCCGTAATAATTTTGTCATAATAAGGATATCACAACAGAAATTCGGTGTCAACCGAAAAAATCGCAGTACACTTTCGTGTACTGCGGATTTGCGGGTGAATGATGGGACTCGAACCCACGGCCTTCAGGGCCACAACCTGACGCTCTAACCAACTGAGCTACATCCACCATATTCGTACCTGGAGGGACTCGAACCCGCGACCTACTGCTTAGAAGGCAGTTGCTCTATCCTGCTGAGCTACAGGTACATAAGCGGGTGATGGGAATCGAACCCACGTATCCAGCTTGGAAGGCTGGCGTACTAACCAT
>CANPXS010000006.1 GCA_947586625.1 uncultured Clostridia bacterium
ATATCGCTGTTTATATAGTTGGAGAAATACGGCGTGCCGTACTTCGCGGTCATTTCAAAGAGCAGCTTGTTGTTCTCTGTCTCCGACCAGTCGAAGTCGCGCGTTATCGAATACGTCGGTATCGGATACTGGAATCCGCGTCCGTTCGCGTCGCCCTCGATCATGATGTCGATGAACGCCTTGTTTATGACGTCCATCTCCGCCTTGCAGTCGCCGTAGGTGAAGTCCATATCGCGGCCGCCGACGATAGCGGGGAGATTTTCGAGGTCTGAGGGCACCGTCCAGTCGAGGGTGATGTTGGAGAACGGCGCCTGCGTGCCCCATCTCGACGGCGTGTTCACGCCGAAAATGAAGCTCTGTATGCACTGTTTTACTTCTTTATATGTGAGGTGGTCGACCTTCACGAACGGCGCAAGATACGTGTCGAACGACGAGAACGCCTGCGCGCCCGCCCACTCGTTCTGCATGATGCCGAGGAAGTTCACCATCTGATTGCAGAGCGTCGAAAGATGCGACGCCGGAGCCGACGTGATGCGTCCCGTGACGCCGCCGAGCCCCTCGCGAATGAGCTGCTTGAGCGACCAGCCCGCGCAGTAGCCCGTCAGCATCGACAGATCGTGCAGATGCAGGTCCGCGTTGCGGTGCGCGTCCGCGACCTCGCGGTCGTAGACCTCGGACAGCCAGTAATTCGCCGTGATAGCGCCTGAATTCGACAGGATAAGTCCGCCGACAGAATATGTGACCGTGCTGTTTTCCTTGACGCGCCAGTCGGTGGCCTTGACGTATTTGTCGACGAGCTCCTTGTAGTCGAGGATCGTCGAGCCCATGTTGCGTATCTTCTCGCGCTGCTTGCGGTAAAGGATGTAAGCCTTCGCGACCTCGCTGTAACCCGCCTTTCCGAGCACCTCCTCGACGCTGTCCTGGATGTCCTCGACGGATATTTTGTCGTCCTTTATCTTGTGCTCAAAGTCGGCTGTCACTTGAAGCGCGAGGAAATCTATCACCGACGGGTGATAGTTGACGCCCTGCGCGTCGAACGCTTTCGTTATTGCCGTGCTTATCTTCGATATGTCGAACTCCGCGATCTTGCCGTCGCGCTTTATTACCTCATACATCTCTGTCTCCGCTCCTTTTTCTTTGCCTTCGTTTTGATATATATGTAACTGCTTTTAATGTCACGCACCACATTTTGTGGCACGAAAGTTATTGTAGCACACTACATATAGTATTGTCAAGGGCGGGAAGCAAAAAATACGGGTCAAAAAAACGCTCTTTTTTTTGGCGGTTTTTTCTAAAAAACTATATATCAAAGGCGGTTCGGGCGATTTATTTAACGCCGCGCAAAAAGACGCTTTTCACATACGGACGAACGGTGTCCGCGTATTTTTCCATCTCCTCCCGGGACGGCGCCGTCAGCGGCGCGCCGCCGAGAATGTCGCCCGAATCGGCGAACTGCTGTAAATAGTATCTCTCGGCGCCGCGTATAAATTCGCCGATACCGATAAAATCAGCGTCCGTGTGGTATTCGCCGACGACGGTGGTGCGGAACTCGTACTCGATTTTGCCTTCGAGCAGTATCTGCACCGATTCGGCGACCGAGTCCATGTCGACATTGCCGCCGCATGTGAGCGGATATTTTGCGGGCGAATTTTTTATATCCATCGCTACGTAGTCGACGGCGGCTTTGTCGACCGCATCGCGGAGCCTGTTCGGGAACGTTCCGTTCGTGTCGAGCTTGACGAGAAAGCCCATGTCCTTGACGCGGAGCGCGAAATCGGTGAAATCGCGGTTCAGAAGCGGCTCGCCGCCCGTGAACGCGACACCGTCGAGTATGCCGTGCCGCTTCGACAAAAACGCGAAGAATTCGTCCTCGGTCATGATGTCGGGTACGCCCTTCACGAGCGAGGCGTTGTGGCAGAACGGGCAGCGCAGATCGCACCCTGCGGAGAAAACGGTGCACGCGACGTGACCCGGAAAGTCGAGGAGCGTCAGCTTTTGAAGTCCCGAAATTTTCATATGTCGTATCCTTTCACGCGGGCCGTGCCCGCCGTCGGCAGTTTGTGTTCACAAACATTTTAATACGGTTTCTTTGATGTGTCAATACCGCCGCGGCGCGCGAGCAACACACATTTTCGCGAAGCGAAACCGCCGCCGACAAAGTTATGGTAACGTGCCGTCAGGCTTCGCAGTTTCACCTACGCGCACTTTGCTCGTGCGCTGCTCGGCGCTGTCAGCGTCCGACGCAGACACGACGTTTCGACGGCGCAATCGATATGCCGCGAGGGAGCTGTTATGCCGATATGTTGACGCGGTCTGAGCCCCGATGAATTTCTTGCCGCCGACTCGATAACATCGACGAACACACGGGAGCCTCTTTCGGGTTCGACAAGGGGGACTTTCTTGCGAGAAAGTCCCCCTTGTCAAAAACCTATTCGAAGGTGTGAAAGACGCCACCACGTCAGGTAGTCAAAGGTAGCTGCCGGTCGGTGCGCACCGCATAATGAACCGCGGTGAGCGGAGAAATCAGTTGTGGTAACGGTTGAGCGGTAACGCAAAAAAGCAAAAATACATAAATTTGTGAAAAGCACTTGATAAACTATAAATTTTGTGGTATAATATCATCGTGGACTTGTTGCACAAGTCCCAAAAGCTACGCTTTTGCTGCGGCTCTGCCGTTGGCTTCGCCGCAGACTCGATATTGACGGCCTCGCAAAAATGCCCTTGCAAGCAAGCATTTTTGCTTCGTGGTATAATACATACAGTAAGGTGAAGCGGGGTTTAAGGGGCGCAGCGCCCCTCAAAAGTCCCTTCGCGCGACGAGCAGGACCGACGCGAGCCATGACACCGCGTAAAGCGCGACTGCTGCCGCCGCAAGTCCGAGCGCGAGCTTTATATCGACGGTCTCCGCAGGCATGCCGCCGCTGAGGTTTACGCGACTTATCTCAAACATGGCGAGCGTCGTGCCTGTGAATCCCATTACTACCGGCGCTGCGAAACGCCCCTTTTCCGCGCCGAGCGAAAACATGAACGGCATCGTCAACGATGCGGGCAAAAGCGATATCGCCGCGCAGTGCAAAACAGTTTCGACCGCCTTCACAGCCGAGAGCGGCACTTCAATATCGCGTCCGAAGACCGTATACACATTCACCGCCAGCTTCACCTCGAGCGGCTCGTAGAACGCGCGCACCGACATCGCCAGCGCGCCGACCGCCGTCACCGCGAGCATCATTATTATGCCGAACAGATACTTTTCGGACACGATGCCGCGCCTTGTGTACGTCGTTGTGAGCGCGTACGTGTTCCACTTGTCGCGCTCGTCGAGCGAGTACAGCGTCACGGGCATCATGCCGCATATCAGCGCCGGAAATATGAGCTGCCAGCTTTGGGCGGACGTCATAAACAGCGACGACGCCATAAGCATGATAATGATGAGCAGATACAGCTTGTACGCGCGGAACAGCACCAAAAAGTCCTTTTTTAAAAGTCCCCTTATCTTCATTTCGACTCCCCCTTCTTTATCATCGCTATGAATATGTCCTCGAGCGACGATTGTCCGATGTCGAGTCCGCTACCCGCCTTTGTCCTGTCGACGACGGCCTCGACTCCGTACTCGCCGTCGCGCACGCTTACGACCGCGTCACGCGGTACGCGCGCAAATTCCTCGCGGCGGCAGCGCAAAATACCGTATCTTTCGAGCAGCGCGTCCTTGTCGCCGCTGTGCAGTATGCGTCCGCCGTGCATGAACGCGACAGTGTCGCAGAGCTTTTCGAGGTCGGACACTATGTGCGACGAGATGAGCACCGAGCAGCGCTCGTCGCGTGCAAAGTCGCGCAGCATTTCGACGACCTCCTCCCTCACGACGGGGTCGAGTCCGCTCGTCGCCTCGTCAAGGATAAGCAGTTCCGCGCCGTGCGACATCGCGGCCGCGATGCCGAGCTTCATTTTCATGCCGCGCGACATCTTCGAAAACGGTTTTTTGCGCGGCAGCGAAAGTTTATCGAGCAGAGACGAGTATTTTTCGCCGTCCCAGTATTTGTATGTGCTCGTCATGACCTTGCCGACGTCGTTCGCCGTCAGCGGCGCCGGTATCCCCACCTCGTCGAGCACGACGCCGACGCGCTCGCGCGTCTCTATGTCGGAATCTTTTCCGCCGAGCAGCTCGACCTCGCCCGCGTCGCGGTTGACGACGCCGAGCATCGTCTTTATCGTCGTCGACTTGCCCGCGCCGTTTTCACCGACAAGTCCCATAACGAGTCCGCGCGGCAGCTCGATGTCGACGTTGTCGAGCTCAAAGCCGCGGTATTTTTTGCACAGTCCGTGTACGTTTATGGCGTATTCGCCGTTTTTGTTCATTCCTTGCCCTCCATTTCGTATTCTATCATTTCGATTATGTCGTCCGCCGTCAGCGAGCACGCGGCGGCGAGCGATGCGATCTTTTCGATGTGCTCCTCTATCGCCCGCAGGTTTTGCTCGCGCAGAAGCTCGACGTTTTTCTTTGCGACGAAGCACCCCTTTCCCGCGACCGTATAAATGAAGCCCTCGCGTTCGAGCTCGTCGTAGGCGCGTTTCGTCGTTATGACGCTGATGCGCAGGTCGCGCGCGAGACTCCGTATCGACGGCAGCATCTCGTCCTCGCCGAGCTCGCCGCTTATTATCGCCGACTTTATCTGCGAGTATATCTGATCGTATATCGGCGCGCCGCTCTTGTTGTCTATCCCGATGTAAATGCTCTCATATCCTTTCGTTTTTACTGTTCATATACAGTATATACAGTATAAACGGATTTGTCAAGAGCTTTTTTCAAATTTTTTGCGGGGGAAGTGACTTTTTATAAAAAGTCACTTCCCCCGCACCCCCATCTTCAAAAATTTTTACGGACTTTTTGGTTTGACGTTTTCGCTCGATTTGTGCGTGATTCGATCACTTGTACTTGAAAATATCGAATATAAAGAGTAAAATATATCGGACGGCGGTGTTATTTTACGCTGTCGGATAATGTAAGTTGAAAGCAGACTGCACTATAATATGACGATAGATTTCCACACGCACTGTTTCCCCGACGCTATCGCGTCGCGCGCGGTGACCAAGACCGGCGAGCGGGCGCATCTTGTACCGTACACGGACGGGACCGCCTCCGACCTTTGCCGTCTGTTGCGTGCCGCCGACGTCGATATGGGCGTCGTTCTGCCCGTTGTGACGAGTCCACGCCAGTTCGACACCGTCAACCGCGTCGCCGCCGAGATAAACTCCGAGCGCGGTATGCTTTTCTCGTTCGGCGGCATACACCCCGACGACGCGGAGCCGGAGGCGCACATAGACAGAATAAAAGAGCTCGGGCTGCGCGGCATAAAGCTGCATCCCGATTTTCAAGGCTGCGATATCGACGACGAGCGCTACATACGCATAATCAAATATGCGCTCGAAAAGGATCTCGTTGTTGTGACGCATGCCGGCGTCGACGACGGGTTCCCGGACGGTCCCGTGCAGTGCTCGCCGAGAGCCGCCGCGCACATGCTCGATCTCGTCTACGGCGGGCGCGAGCCCGACGAGCCGCGCATCGTGCTCGCCCACGGCGGCGGCTCGCGCATGCATCACGACGTGATGCGTTATCTTGCGGGGCGGTGCGTGATGTTCGACATATCGTTCATTTTCCGCTTTGCACCGCCCGTTGAATTTGAAGAGCTGATACGCGTGCACGGCGCGGAGCGCATTTTGTTCGGCTCGGACGCGCCGTGGGGCGACCCCGCCGACGCGAAATCGCTCGTCGGCAGTCTCAATATCACGTCGCGCGAGCGCAGTCTCATAATGCACGAAAACGCCGAAAGGCTTTTGAGGTTATAACGCTATGGAAGACAGATTCGTTGATTTGCACACGCATTCGACATACTCGGACGGCACGCTGACGTCCGCTGCCGTCGTCGCCGCCGCGAAGGACGCGCGACTTGCCGCCGTCGCGCTCTCCGACCATGACACTGTCGCGGGCATTCCCGAGGCAGTCGATGCGGGGCGTCGCCTCGGCGTCGAGGTCGTGCCCGCCATCGAGCTTTCATCGGAGTCGATCACCGAGACGCACATACTCGGCTTCTACATCGACACCGAGTCGCCGGTGCTGAAGTCGAAGCTCGAATACATCAAAGAGACGCGCATTCGCCGCAGCGAGGACGTCTGCCGCACGCTGACCGAGCTCGGACTCCCCGTCACCATCGAGGACGCGATGAAGTATTCGGGCGGCGATATTGTGTGCCGCGGTCACATCGCGCGCGCGATGATGGAGCGCGGGTACGTTTCGAGCGTGAAGGAAGCGTTTGCCCTCTATCTGTCGCCGGGCAAGCCCGCGCACAGTCACCGTCAGGCTATGACGGACGAGGAAGCGGTGCGCCTCATCAAGGACGCGGGCGGGCTCGCGTTCGTCGCGCATTTGAATCAGACGAAGCGCTCGCTCGACTCGCTTGAAGAAATGCTGACGCGGCTGAAAGCAGTCGGACTCGACGGCATCGAGGGCTACTACACCGAGTACACGGACGAGATGGGACGCGAATATCGCGCGCTCGCCTCGCGTCTCGGACTGATACTTTCCGGCGGCAGCGACTTTCACGGCGAAAACAAACCTCACATAAAGATCGGCGTCGGTACGGGCAATCTGCGCGTCCCGTATTCCGTGCTTGATGAAATGAAGCGGCGGCGCGGGATATAGTACCGATCATATTAAGACAGCAAAAAGCGGACGCCATTACGGCGTCCGCCTTTTTGTTTAGGTGTGATTTTGCGTGATCCTTTTCGACGATTATTCTGCCGTCAGACCGGAGCGCTCGATACCCTGAACAAGGTACTTCTGAGCGAAGCAGTAGATGAATATGAGAGGCGTGATGATAAGGATACCTGCAGTATTTCTTATCGCCGCGATATACATATTCGAACCTGCGTACTGCGTGTCGAGCGTTGCCGGGACCTTCACGATGTCGCGAAGCGTGTACGGACCCGTCGTCGTGAAGAACACGTTGACGTAGTAGTTGTCCGTCCACTGCCACGAGAACGCGAACATGAACACGGTAACGAGCATCGGGATGGATATCGGGAGAATGATCTGGACGAATGTTCTGAGCGTGCCTGCGCCGTCGATGTACGCCGATTCCTCGAGCGAATCCGGGACGCCGCGGAAGAACTGACGCAGCATGAAGATGTAGAGTCCGTTCTTGAACGCAAGGCCCGTCGCGGAGAGGATGAGGAACGGCCAGTACGTGTTGATGAGCGATACGCTCGTGAAGTCGAGCAATTCGACGCTCTCGAATACTCCGCCTCCGAGGAAGTTGAGTATTCCGAATACATCAAAGTAGCGGAATTTCATGAACATTGCGAGGTGCAGCGTCGAGTGAGGCACTATCATCGTCAGGATAACGAAGAGGAAGAGCAAACCGTTGCCGCGGAATCTGAACTTCGCAAAGCCGTAGCCGATAAGGCAGCACACGAACATCTGGATCAGTGCCGTCGATGCCGAGAGGACGAGCGTGTTGATCAGCGCCTCAAGGTAGCGGTTGTCGATTATAATGGCTTTGTACGTGTCGAGCGTCGGATTCTTCGATATGAGCATGACGGTCGCGTCGACGAAGTCTTCTCTGCACATTATCGAGGACGCCAGCTTCGAGATGAAGGGGTAAATTACGATGTAGGACAGTCCTATCAGAAGAATGAGTCGGCAGATATACACGACGACATTCTTCAGGAAGTACATCGAGAACACCTTCAGTTTAAGACGTTCCCAAGTGGAAAGCTGACCTTCAAACTCGACCTTGATCTTGTTTTTTGATTCTTTTTTGACCTTTGGAGTTTTTGTTGCATCCATTTTAGCGTACCTCCTTATGCATCACGTCTCTGATAGAAGACGTAAGCGGATATGACTGCGGCCACGACCGCAATTATTACCATGACGAGCAGGAAATACATCCACGACATTGCCGAGGAGAGGACGTTACCGCCGGAAACCGACGTATACACGTTTTCTATGTACTGCATGACCGGGTTGTCAGTACGTGTCAGTGCGTCGATTATCGTGTATATCGCGTTGACGAGTATCATCGGGCTTATCATCGGGAAGGTGATCTTCCAGAACGTCTCCCAGCCGGTAGCGCCGTCTATCTGGCACGATTCGTAGATCGCGGGGGATATGGACTGAAGTCCGGCAAGGAATATAAGCATCTGAACACCGGACCTGTTAACGATATCAAAGATATCGTTAACAAGTTCGACGACGTACTCGACGAGTCCGGAACCAACCTTCATGTTCGCGAACAATCGCTCGACGTCCATGACGTTGACGATCTGTGCGACCGAGTTCGTTCCGGTACCGGTGTCTATCGACTGACCGGATGTCTGCTGCAGAATGTTCTGCGCGTCGATATCACTCATAAGACCCGTACTGATGATGACGGGGATGAAGAATATCGCACGGAACAGTCCGCGTCCCGCCATGTCCTGGTTGAGCAGGATGGCCATGAACAGTGAGAAGATGACGATAGCGGGGATATCGAACAGGATCTGTCTGATACCCGACGTAAGCGTCTGAACGTATTCGGGATCCGAGAAGAGCGCTTCCTGATAGTTTGCAAAACCTACCGGGATAAGTTCGACGCCGCCTCCCTGGATGTTGCGCAGCTCGTGAAAGCTGTAGTTGATCGACTGGAATATCATCGGCAGATATACTATCAGAAGTCCGATGATAAAGGGAAGTACGAACCAGTAGCCGGTCCTCGCCTTTTTCTTGTCGAGAGATACGGCGCGGCGGCGCTTCTTGGGAGCCGAATTGACTTTTACTTTTTTGGATTTGTTAGCCTCTGCGTTCATTTTCAAACTCCCTTCCTTATCGTGTTATGGTGACGAAAGCGTACGGCTCGACCGTGTACTCGCTGCCGTCGACCTCGACCTTGACGCTGAAGCTGTTGTAGTTGAGTATGAACGCCTTGCCAGTCTCGTATGTTACGAGGACGATGGAGCCGTCGTCAACTATGTACTTCGACGTTACGTCGATGATAGGTCCTTCGGGTTCTTCGGGCTCTTCAGAGTCACCGGGTTCCTCGGGCTCTACGGTTTCAGCCGGTTCGGTCGTATCTGCGGGTTCCTCCGTAGTATCGGCAGGTTCCGTTGTGTCGGCAGGTTCTTCTGTCGTGTCAGCCGGTTCCTCTGTCGTATCGGCGGGCTCTTCCGTAGTATCCGTATCGGCAGGCTCCGTTTCGTCGCCTTCCTCGCCGCTGTCCTCCTCGGGCTCCTTAAGCTCGTAGGACGGGAGCGTATTCGCCGCCGCGTTCGCTATCGCGTCAGCGATGGTCTGTACCTGTGCGAGCGTGCTTCTGACTGTTGCGAGGTTAGCCTCGACTGCTGCGTGGTTGTCGCTTTCGGCCGTTATCTCGGAGAGATGATCCGCAGACTCGGTGATAGCCGTCATGCCTTCAGCGACTGTCACAGCCTGTTCGGACGCCTTGACCGCGTTAGCATAAGTCGTTTCGTAATCCGTCTTCTGCTTGTCGTATGCGGACTGTGCGTCTGTCACAGCCTTGTTAGCTGCGTCGAGAGCATCCTGTGCGTCCTTGCTTGCCGCGTTGAGAGCGTCCTTATCGGCGTCCTCCGCTGCACCCTCAAGTGCCGCCTTAGCCGCGTCGAGCGCTGCCTGTGCAGGTTCTACAGCCGCAGTCGCGGTTGCGACAGCTGCTTCTGCCTCGCCGAGTGCGACCTTTGCAGCTTCAAGCTCCGCCATAGCGGTGTTGAATGTTTCCTGCTGAGCCGTCATCTTTTCGAGCAGAGCGTTTGCGTCCTCGATGAGTTCTGCCGCGCTGTCGACTGCCGCTTCGATCTCTCTTTCGAGAGCTTCTGCCGCTTTGCGGGCTGCAAGCGCTTCCGCATGCTGTGCCTTTATCTCAGCCTGACGCTGCGCTTCATCGTACTCTTCCTGAGCCGCCGCTATCGCCGCGTTGTCCGCCTCGACCTCATCGGGGTCGGGGATACGCGAGCCGGTGAGCAGCTCGTGACCGGTGATTATCGCGGTCTGGAGGTCGCCTATCGCATCATTAATGATGTTGTAATATTCAACGATGTCGCTGAACCAGATGTCGTATCTTACCGAGTAGTACTCGCTGAGATGTTCATCTTCCTTGAGCTTCTGATAATTCTGATATGCGAGAACGAAGTTCAGATACGAGCCGCTCTCGATCGCGCGCAGGAGCGCGGATTCGATGTCGCCTTCCTCGTTGATCGGCGTGCTCGACATGTTGAGGAAGCCGTGCAGCACGATGCCGTTGAACGGGATGGAGTAGGACGCGTTGAAGAACTTACTCGACTCGAACGACATATTGGTGATGTGGTCAACATAACGGTACGTGTAAGCGTTGCCGCCGTCCACCATCACGTTCGCGTATTCACTCGAGATCTTCTCAAGCAGGTCTGTCGTGAACTGCTTGTTGTCCTCGCGGTTGTAAGGTTCATCTTCATCGAAGTCGGAGTTGAGGTCCGTGCCGAGCGTTGAGAATGAGATCGACGTCGGCTCGTACTTCATGTAGTTCGCCGAGAGCTTCGTGTAGAAGCGGTCGAAGTACGCGGGCGAGATTGCTATCTCGAATCTTCTCATCAGCGACTGCGTTGCGGAATCGTAGTGACGCTTACTCGTGTATCTGTCGTCTATCGTCTTTACCGCGTGCTTGCTGTAAGAGAAGCCGTCGAACATCTTGTCGTTGGGCGCGTATGCGAGGTCGAAGTCGGGATATACGCCGAAGCCCTTTTCCTTCGCGTATTCGACGAGGTCCTCAAATCCGGACGAGCCGCCGACTGCCTTTTCCCACTTGAGTCCGTACGGGACCTGCATGTCGGAAAGTCCGCCGTTGGCGAAGCCTATGAGCTTGAAGTTGACGTTGTCGATGCCCTGTGCCGAGAACTCGTCGTACATTGTCTTTATATTCTCGAACGTCGTGAGCGGAGTGTCGACTGTTACGGGGATAGACATTACGCGTTCCTCGGTCTGGAGCGTGCCGAGCGCTTCGATATAAAGAGGAATATTTGCCTTGACGTCTGATGCGGTGAGGCGGGTGATTATGCCTTCCTTCTCGAGGTAGTCACGGTATGCGTCCGCCATACCGAAGTATGTTGCGGGATAGTAGTCCGTGAGCCCTGCGTTAGCGGCATAATCGTCGCCGTCAAGCATGACGTACTGGATACGGTAGCTGCCCACGTACTTTCTCGGGGACTCGACTGTCCACGATGTGTTGGACGCTGCCGCGATCGACTCGGAGAGGTTGTACTGGTCGGACGGTCTCGGTACGAATACCGGGTACGTCGTCGCATACTTGTGACGAACGCCGCCGTTTACGTATCTTACCGTTGCGAGCGAGTCGCCTTCGGTGATTATCGCGACGAAGCCCTTCTGGTTCTTCATCGCCACAGACTCCGTTATAGCGGCGCCTGTTTCGGGATCCGTCTTGCCCGTGTCGCGTTTTACTGTCGTTTCACCGCGGATGCTGACTGCGCCCCATACCGGCATCGTCGCTCTTTCGCGCTGATGCTCGGCGACCGTCTGCTGCTGGTATGCGTAGTCGGGACCGTAGAGCGTGCATTCACGCGTCCATGACTGACCGGCGATATCCTTCGGGTTGATGAGCGCGCCGGAACCGTCGGGTATGAACGTGTAGCCGTCGTCATCGTTTGCGAGGGCGCCCATGTACGGGAGAACGGAAACGTTCGAAAGCTTGTAAGCCGTGTCGTCGTAACGTATGCCGTTCGCGGGGAGACGAACCTCCATTCCCGTCTCGCTGAGCGTGTACTCGAGAGCGAGTCTGAACAGCGGCGGCGCGGAGTCTGTGCCCGTGTACTCAGTGAGAGCATGGTCGTAGTCGAGCTGCTCGTACGTGTACTCGGGAGCATAAGTCTTTATGATCTCCTCTGCCGTATCGAGCTCCTTGTCCTCGACGTTCTCCTGGATGAGATAAACGGCCATTCTGTTCGTGATCGGGAACTTAGCCTTCATCTGAGCCGCCTGACGCTCCGTAACGTCGGGGTCGTCGGGGTCCATGAGGACGTAGTAGGATTTGAGCTTGGTATGATAGAACTCGTTGTTGACGAGGTTGAGGATCAGATCCTCGAAGCGGTTCTTCTGTATCGACTTCGGGACGAGTCGTCTTGCTTCCTGACGTCCCATCGTGTACTCGACACGGATACCGTTTCTTATCTTCTTGACGATGACCTGGTTGCGGAGAACTGCTTCTTCAAAGCTGTTCATATCCTTTTCGGTATCGTCGCTGTCTCTGTATGTGAGAAGTACCTGTGAGAGGACCTCCGCCTTTACCTCATCGGACGCGTTGGACGAGCCGACGTCGTAGGGGTTGGAGAAGAGCACCTGACCGGTCGAGATCTTTTTGAGCGCGATCTCTCCGGAATACTCGTCGCAGTAGAGCTCGTAGCCGTTCTGCGTTCTCTCGAGAGTCATTTTATCGAGCTTTGCCTGTTCCGACGCGTTTGCCGCCGTCAGATAGTTGTCATACGCGGGGTCAGCCGCGCTGACGATAACTACGGAGCCGAGCACCATGAGTACGGTCAGGATAGCCGATATGAATCTTGTAAATTTTTTCATTCCGATTTATCCTCCTGTTTATACTCGGTATGAGAGCTCGACGAAGATGCTGGACACGAAGCTTACCATTCTCGCCACAAGGCTCGAGAAGAGGACTGCGACGAAGATGATGAACGCCATCGCGACTATCGTACCGATCGTCGTTATGAAATTCTTTCCGAGTGAGTAGTCGTGCGTGACCATCATTCCGAAGAAGAGGAGCATGCCGGTCCATACGAACGCGATGCCGACGAGCAGCGATACGAGCTGTCCTTCATTGACCGCCAGTATGTTCGAGAGCATGACCGACGGGATGATGAGCAGCGGCAGCGGCAGGAGGCTGTACGACGATGCGATGAAGATATCCTTCAGGCTGCCTTCACCGTCCATAAGCGTCGTCAGACACCAGTTGCCTATGACCCACAGTATCAGCGGTACGAGCACGGAGATTATCTGTCCGAACAGACCCATGAATTCGCCCGACGGATTGAAAATGTAGCCGGTGCCTACCGACTGGTAGAAGAACGCGAGTATGGTGACTGCGATGTAGACTATGCCGGCGCGAACGCTTCCGCGCAGCTCATGCTTGATATCCCAGAATCCGTCGAACGGGTGGAAGATCAGGTGGAAACCGTAGAGAAGCTCTTCCTTGAAGCTCTTTTTGCCGACCTTGAGCTGAGTTTCCTTGTTGACTCTGCCCGCGTACTTGAAGAACTTCGTGAGCAGGACGCATACGACGACGATGAACAGCGGTATCGTCCATATCCACTTTGCGACCCATTCCTTGCGGACTTCGCGGAAGGATGCGGAGTAGTTGTCTACGTTATAAGCGGAACGGTAATATTCCATAGCCTCGTCGTACTTCGCGTCGCGGTTGAGCGCGTCGCCGATGCCGATGTAAGCCGTGTCGAAGTTACTGTTGCGCTGGAGGATGTTCGTCCAGTCCTCGACGGACAGGTCGTACATACGCTGGTTCTGATGGTTGATAGCGTCGAGCAGCAGGTCGCCGTACTCGGTGCGTCTGTAGATCGTGAAGGAGTTGCTGATCTTATCGAGCAGCATCATTTCGTCGCCGTGGTAAACGACAGCTTCCATACCGCCCTGCGATATGTTGCCGAGCTGCGTGCCCATGTCGCCGAATATGAACAGCGTGTTGCCCTGCTGGTCATATGTGTAGACGCGGCTGCGCTTCTCGTCGACGATGGACCATGTTCCCTCGGGACCGACCGCGACGTCGATTATCGTGGACGCGCCCGTCGGAGTATCGGAGGTGGACATGTTGGACACCTTGACCTCGCCTGACGGCGGCCAGAATCCGTTACGAGCCATGACGTCGTTGCCGGCGGAGTTGAGCTTCTTGACCGGAGCGTAGTCGCCGGACGTGGAACGCGAGTTGATCGCGTTCTGCTGCGTGTCTTCCTCGATGGAGGACGTCGTGACGTAGATGAAGCCGTCGCTGTCTATCGCGATGTTGTTGAACTCAGTGGAGATATACTCCTTCTGGCTCTCTCTCTGCTCTCTCGTCTGGAGTCGTCTCCATATGATCTGGAAGGCGCTTATGACGACCTTCTGCGCGCCGATGAAGCCCGAGAAGTTCGCGTTGTCGTCCATGACGATGATACCCTGATATGTAGCCGTCGAAACGACGAACATACGGTTGTACTGGTCGACTGCGACTGCGACCGGCTTATAGAGCGAGCCGTCCTCGAAGTAGTTGGACGTCGGCTTCGGCACTATCTTTACGTAGTTGCCGTCGCGGTCGAACATGACGATACGGTTGTTGTCCGTATCTGCGACATAGATGAACTTTTCCGTGATGCAGACGCCCGACGGGTTATTGAAGCCGTCCGGAACGCCGTGCTCGTTGACGAACGATGAGATGATGAACTTGAGCTTGTAGTAACGGTCGGTCACTATGACTCTGTTCTGCATCGCGTCGACGATATACACGTTGCCCTGGTCGTCGACCTCGAGGTCGCGGAGCGTGTATGCGTCGTCGTGCAGGCCGATGTAGCTCATCGTCACGACTCTTTCGGGGACGTAAGCGTCCGGCGAAAGGAGCGGGAATCCGTCATACGAATACGTGTAAGTCTGATATGCGGCGGCGAATACGTTCGTCGAGAGCATTATCGCCGTCAGCGCGAGGATCAGGATCGAAATCAGTTTCTTTTTCATGTCGGTTTCGCCTCCTTAGTCCTTCATTCCGCTCGAACCCATCGTCTCGATGATGTTACTCTGCGTAACGACGAAGACGATGATCGGGACCGCCATCATGACGACCGTAGCAGCCGCGGACGCGCCCGCACGGGCGATACCGCCTGCCGTGATCTGACCGATAGCGTAGTTGAGCGTTTTGAGCTGCTCGGAGTAGATGTATATCGACGCACCGGAGTTCCACAGTCCGTTGAAGGAATACACTATCATCGTGAGCCAGCCCGGTTTGACCATCGGCATCGCTATGACCCAGAACGTGTAGAACTCGGACGCGCCGTCAAGACGTGCGCTCTCGAGCGTTGCGTCCGGGACGCTGCTCTCCATGAACTGCTTCATGAGGTAAAGACCGAGAGTCGAACCGAATGCGGGGACTATGACCGCGAAGTAAGTGTCGACCCAGTGGAGCAGCGACATCGTGATGAACGTTGCGATACCGGTGACGGTTGATGTGAACATCAGGGACTTGACTATCAGGTTGAACATGAAGTCACGCCCGGGGAATTTCAGCTTGGAAAGCGCATATGCTGCCATTGAACCGAGCAGGAGGTTGCCCGCCGTACCGACGACGGAGATGAACACCGTGTTGAATATGTAGCGGGAGAACGGCACCCACGAATCCGACATCAGCGAGAACAGGTCGCCGAAGTTTTGCAGCGTCGGGTTGATGACGTAGAAACGGGGCGGGAACATCCACAGCTCGTCAAGCGGCTTGAGAGCCTGCAGGACGACGTAGAGCAGCGGCAGGAACATGAAAGCTCCCATTATGACAAGGAAGAACGTGATCCCGGCGTCGCCTCCGACCGAACGGTTCAGGACAACTTGATGTTTTCTTGTTCTTAACTTTTTTGACATGTCATTGTCCTACCTTTGAGAGTAATTTCTGTATCAGCATGTTCGCGCCGAGCTGCATCGCGAACAGTATGACCGCGATCGCGGAAGCGTAGCCTGTTTCCCAACGCTGTCCGCCGTAGTCGTCGAGGTGGTGCGTTATCGTCCATGCGCTGTAATCAACGGACGGGAATCCGCAGAGCGCCGTAACGATGCCGCCGAATCCGAACGAGCCGGTGATGGCGAGGACGGCGCCGAACATGAGCATCGGC
Organism: uncultured Clostridia bacterium; assembly: GCA_947586625.1. Lineage (GTDB taxonomy): Bacteria > Bacillota > Clostridia > Oscillospirales > CAG-272 > DTU064. Next base: position 15,898 of record CANPXS010000006.1, read on the forward strand.
TTCATGACCGGCAGGGTCACGTACCAAAGCTCCTGCCAACGGTTCTTGATACCGTCGACGGCGGCCGCCTCATAGTAGCTCTTGTCGATACCTTGCAGACCTGCGATGAACGACAGGAACGAAGTACCGAGCGATGTCCACAGCGCGACCACGATACAGAGCGGCATGACGTAGTCTGCGTTGTAGAACCAAAGGATAGGCTCGTTTATAAGTCCCATGTTGAGGAGCCAGCCGTTGACCCAGCCCTGCGCGTCGCTCGAGAACAACGTACCCCAGATAAGGTAGACGTTACCGCCTATGGACGGCGCGTAGAATATAAGCGTTACTATTGCCCTGACTCTCGGGGAGAGCTCGTTGATGAACCACGCGACGAGCAGCGAGAGCAGATACGATGTAGGACCCGTTATCGCCGCGAATATCAGCGTGTTTTTGATGGCGGTAATGAATATATCGTCATCGAGGAACAGGCGGATGTAGTTGTCGAGGAAGAGGAACTTCGGCGGCTGGAGCATGTTGAATGACGTGAAGCTCAGGAAGATCGACAGTATGACGGGAATGACGGTGAAGACGAGGAAGATTATCATGAACGGAGCGACCATGAAGTAGCCCGTCTTATTCGTCTTCATCTCTTTCCAGACCCACTGAGCACGCGTCAAGTCTTTGCGCGATACGGCATGCTCGCCGCCCGAGGCGGTTGCTGCTGCTGTTTTCTTTGACATGAGCGTTTCTCCTTACATTAAATTTATTTTGGCGGTAGAACCGCTTATTTCACATACGACTGCTGAGCAGCGACTGCCTCTTCGAGGTACTTCGCCGCGAGTCCGAACAGCTCGGAATTCGTGGAACGGAGCCCCGCCGCAATACCGAGCAGAGCGTCGTATTCCGCCTGTGTCGCGTCGCTCATGAGAGCAGCGTCTACAGCGGGCTGGACCTTCGCGATCTCGACCGCGTACTTATCCTTGTCGGCGGAACGGAGACCGTCAAGTATCTCTATCGCCTGAGAGCTGCGTTTTTCCGCGAGCGTCTGACCGATATCGAGCGTTTCGAGGTCGAACTCTTCGCGCTTACGCGATATCTCTTTGTTGATCGTATTGATGTAGCCGAGGAGCGAATCGGTCGGATCCTTCTTGTCGTTGTACGCCGCCTTGAATGCGAAGTCGGTGTAACGAGCGATGATGTAGGAGCCGGGGTAGTTCGGAACTGCCGTCAGCGACTGGAACTGAGCGTTCAGCTTGTTGTATTCGCTTGTGGACCAGGACAGCTCAGCGAGAGCCTCGATATTCGCCGTCGGGTTCATACCGCCCTCACCGAGAACTGCAACGAGTTCGTTACTGTAGTCGGCCTGGAAGTCAGCGTCCGTGTACCAGTCGATGAACTGCCAGCCGAGCTTCTTCTGGTCGCTGCCCTCCATCATAACGACGCCGCCGACAGTCGAAACTGCGGTGTGGTTGATAGAGCCGTCAGCCTGCTCCATGCCGGGGATAACGGTGAATTCCCACAGACCGGAGATCTCGGTCGCGAAGAGGACGAGCTGGTTATAGAGCGTATACGGCTGGATCATTACCGGTATTTCACCCGTTCTGAAACGGTTAGCCGGGTCGTACGTATACGGCAGCGAATACTTGGTGAACATGTTGCACATCATCTCGAACGCGGAGAGCGAGAGGTTGGAATCAAGGTTGATCCTCATACCGTCGTCGGCGTAGAGCTGACCGCCCATCTGGTAGAGATATGTGAGGTAATCGGCGGTAAGTCCGACTTCCATCTTATTATACTGGAGCACGGGAACGAGTGCGAGGACGTCGTCCCATGTCTGCGGTACCTCGAGTCCGAGGTCCGCGAGGATATCCTTGCGATAGAACAGCATCGGGAACGTCTGCGTCTCGGGAATAGCGAACGTCTCGCCGTAAAGCGTGAGCGGTATCGTCGCAGCCTTGGAGAAGCGTGATGTTACCTCGTCGAACGTGTCGAAGTAGAGTTCCCAGTTGCCTTCGCCGTCGGCGCCGCAGACTTCGCACTTATAGTCTCCGTCGCCCACGTACTTGAGCGTTTCTCTGCCCTTCGATTTGCAGTTCTTGCAGAGCATATCGTTCATGCCCTGAAGAGCGCCGCGTATCGCGTAGTTGATGACGTCGCCGTCGCCGGTGAACAGCGAGACGTCGGGTCCGACGCCCGCAAGTATCGACGGAAGCAGCGTGCCGCCGGCAACGAGCTTCAGGTTGATCGATACGCCTGTGTTCGGCGTGAATCTGTTATCTATAAGGTTACGGATGATGTTGGCCTGGTCGCGTCCGGTAACGACCCAAACTTCCGCCATGCCCTTGTCTTCCGTATCCGATGTGGAACCGAGCGAGTTGTAGTCGGTATAGAAGCTGCCTACGAAGGAACGGATCTCAAACCAGATAGACTGGAAGAAGTTCGCGTCCGCCTTCGGCAGTGATTCCGATTCGGGCTGGATCGAGATTATGTCAATGTCGAGCGGCTGCATCGAGACCGTGTTGATCCACGTTCCGAGCGTGCCTATGTAGGACTTGAGGAGGTTGAGGTTAGCCGCGACCTCGTCCTCATCGCTTCCCATCTTCTCGACGAGACGCTGTATCTGCGACAGCGTCGAGGTGTTCTCACCTGCGACACCGTTCATGTTCTCGAGGTCCTCGATGGCTTTCTCGAGGTTCTTGCCCTCGTTGACGAGAGCTCTGATCGTACCGGGGATCGTGCGGTAGAAGCCGTAGTCGCGGTACTGGTCGGGGTTGGCGCCCGTCAGCTTAAGGATCGACAGGTACGCGTCGTTGATGACTTCGAGCGTATCGCTGACCGAGCTGATGACGGGACCGAGGTCGCCAAGCGTTACCTCAAGTCTGAGCGTGTGCTTGCCCGCCTCGAGGTAGAACTTGTAGGGCTCGTCGCCTTCCTCGTCCTGACCGAGTCTCTTGGACTGCCATTTCGTCGCGTAACCGAAGCGCAGCGAATTGCATTCCTCGAACGGGACCTCGCCGTCGATGTAGAGACGGCGCGATACGAACAGACCGTTGAGGTCGGACTGCTTGAATCTTACCGCTATCGTGTAAAGTCCCGACGTCGGTACTTCGAATTCATATTCTATCCACTGTCCCACGCGCTCCCACTTGTCGCCGCCGATGGAGTTGAGTCTCACCTTTACGGGGTCCTGCGGGTACGTGATCGCGGACGTTCTGTCGTTGAGCGGGTAGATGGTGTTGTGCGACATCTTCGACGGATACTCGGCCTGGATCTCGACCGGCTCCGCGGAGGCGTCCTTATACCCCTTCGAGGAGTACGTGTTCTTCACATCTTCATATGAAGGGATGCTCTCGTAAGGGTACAGCGTGATCTTTCTTATAACGATAGGTTCGCGTGCGCCTTCAAGCGTGAGCGTGTTCTCACCGGCTTCGAAGTAAAACTCGAACGGTTCGAGATAATACCCGTTGCTGTCGGTGACGTTGTACACACACCACTCGGGAGCGTCTACGGTGTTCGGGCGCAGCTCGTTGCCGTTCTGGTCGGCTTCGAACGCGGGACCGCCGTCCTCGCCCGTCATATATTCATTGACCCACACCTTCGTCATCGCAAGGTGACCCGCTTCTGCAAACGGGATCTTGTCGTTGATGTAGAGCGCGCGCTCAATGTTGTTGGCCTTGTACGTGATAGGGTTATAGTCTATCTTTATCGCGTAAAGACCCGTAGCGGGGACGTCGACCTTCCACGAGACGATGCCCGTGTCCGGCACGTAGAGGGAATCGCCTTCCATGCCCTCGTAGTCAGACTTGACCTCGACCTCTGCGGTCGTCTCGTCCTTGACATAGTCGGCGGCGTCGACACTCACCGAGGATGTCGCGCGGGGCACGCCCTCGTATTCGCTTCTATATTCCAAATAGGACTTCGTGTTCAGCGCTTCGCTCATCTCCTGAAGAAGCGAGCCCGTTCCGTCCTCTCCTGCGGCTGAGACCGGCGCCATGACGACGAACGTCCCCGAAACCATCAGAAGCGTGAGAAATAAAGCAGCGACCCTTGTTAGCTTTGTTCTCTTCATAGAACTTCCTCCTACCGTTAAGTTTTATGCCTCGCGCAGCCGCCGTCCGGCTCGGTTTCGGACGTCGGACACGCTTCGGCAAGAATTTTTGCATCGCCTTTTTTGCGGCGGAGGCGACCCGCCTTTGTATACCCGTTCGCCGCCCGAGGGCAGTTATCGAGAATACAAATTTTCATAAAGATATATTAGCATACGCGAAAAAATCTGTCAAGTATTCATAAAACGCGGCGAGACAAAAATGAATTCTGTGTGAAGTCGGTCACGAGCCGCCAAAATCGGCGGGGTTTATTCATTTTTCACGGCGCATTTGATTTTGCTAATGCGGTTTCGTAATTTTATTTTACTTGTTTTTTTATAGTTTCGTATTTGCGAGCGTTTGCTTTGGCTTTGCGGCGCTGTATTTCTCGTATCGCGTCGACTTCGCGTCGGCCTTATGTAAATTTCATTTACTTTTTACGGGCGTCATTCTTTTTGAATCAATTCCTGCAAAAAATCGGCGCAAATTTTAGTCTGATGGACGGTTTGCACAAATTTTATCGAAAAATTTCTACATATGCGCGGTTTGCACAAATTATAAGCGACGCCGCGGTTTCGGCGGAAATTATGCGACGTGTTTTGGGTGTGTATGAAATGTGTGCGAAATGTGAACGGCCCCGGACTGCGTCACATATGCCGCACGGGCGCTGCGCGGGTGTCCGCGACCGCCGATTTCAGCGTTTTATCGCGTCGTAACGGCAATATCACCGTTCAAAATCGCTCGTTTTGCACCGCTTTGACAAAAATCGTTCATCTTTTTGACTCTGACAGCGTTTTCGAAAAAATCTGCCTCGGTCGGCTTGACAAAAATCCGTGTTTATTGTACTATAAAGTCACAGTCTTAACAGTTTTTACTTATAAAGGAGTACAAAATCAACATGAAGCATGTCCGCCGTACCCTCTCGATGATCGATATCCGCATGACAAATATGACAAAGCTGACGGTGCTCGCGCTCATAGTCGCGTTCGCCGCCGCTTTTCTTATTTCATCGCTTTCCGCCGCCGAAGGCGACTATACGGAGGCCGTCGCCGTTCTGTCGCACCTTGACGTTATGAAGGGCTACGGCGACGGCAGTCTGCATGAAAACGACAATGTCGAGCGCTATCAGATGGCGCTCTTTATCTCGCGCCTTATGACCGGTCATCTCGACGACAGTTACTGGAACGTACCTCTCGACGACTCCGTCCCGTTCGAGGACGTGCGCGCCGACTTCACGTCCAAGTACTGCGGCGCCATCAACCTCTGCTACGAAAACAAGATCATCGTCGGGAAGGATGCAACACACTTTGCGCCCCACGACGCAATTAAATATAAGGAAGCCCTCGCGATGATATGCCGTTCCGCGGGGCTTATTTATTCCGATTATCCGAGCGGCTACATAAGAGCCGCCGCCCGCATAGGGCTGGACGAGAACATGGGCGGCGTCGGATACGACGACTTTCTCACGCGCGGTCAGACGGCGCAGCTGCTGTTTAATCTAATGAAAGCTCTGTCCGGCATCTCCGACGGCGACGGCAGCTTCAATTATACGGGACGCACGTATTTCCAAGACTTCAAAAAGCTCGAAATAAAGGATGTCCGCACCAAGACCGGCTTCCGCGCCGAATACTCCGTCGGCGGCTCCGTGTTCTGGGAGTACGACTGTCCCGCGACAGACGGCAGGCCCGACGTGTTCTACAGCTATGCCGATTACAAGAAAAACTCCCCCGTCGATCCCGACCAATACTACCTTTCAGAAGTGTACGCTTTCCGTCTGCACGACGGTACCGTCGCGGGACTCGTCGACATACCCGTCTACGACAGCGGCGAGATAGTGTACTCCGGCGGCGCGCGCACGATCGAGCTCGAGACTGTCACGGGGCGCGTCGTTTCAGTCAAAAACGGCAAGATCAAACTTGAAAATACAGGCAGCGGTGTGAAACAGTTGAAAACAGGCTTTACGGGCTGCGCGTCCGTGCCGAGGCTCGACGTCAAGGTCGGCGAGACATACACGTTCTACGTCTGTGACGGCTTCGCCGTCGACATAGCGTCGCATCACACGTACACGAACGATACCGCCGTCATCGTCGACATACACAGAGACACCGCGACGGCGCTTCTCATGTCCGACGGATTTGAGGTCGAGCATGAGCTGAAGCTCACGAACGCGTCCGATCTGTCGCGTCTGCCCGCCGCCGTCACATTCGTACGCGACGATGACGGCATATGCACCGTGACCGAGCTCGACACTCGCCACGGACGGTTCGTTTACAAAAACGGCTCGTTCGTCACCGATGTAGGCTCCGTCGAGTACGACGTCGTCGACGGCGTGCCGGTGCGTCTCGACGGAGGGCGCGATGCCGTCGACCGCTCGTTCTTCTCTCTGCGTGCGAGCGGTGAGGTGACGCCCAAAACATACCGCTACGGAAAAGGCACCGTCTGCGTCTGCATACGCGGTGGCAGCGTCGACATTATAACCGACGCGCCCGCCGAAGGCTGCGTCGTCGAGGGCGATTTCGTCTTTTCCTCTCTTGTCGACGGCGGATACTGCATAGTTTACGCGTACGGCGACCTGTACTCCGTTCCCGAAACCGACAACTATGTCGTTGTCCCCGATTCGCTCACATACGCATATGAGGAGATCGACAGCGGTTTCGCATTCTGGATCGGCGGCATCGAGGACATAAGGAGCGGCGACGAGCTCGACGTGTGCATTTCTCCCGTCTCCGACGGCGACATAGACCGCCTCATAGATGAAGTCAAGAAGTGGAACCGCCGCATCTACCCCGGCTTCGCCTACATCTTCGACGTCGACAGCGGCAACGCCGACTTCGATTTCACTTACGTCGATTATGCTTACGCTATCGTCGCGTCTCACATGCACGAAGCCGCCGCCACGCTCACCTACGACGAGCTGCACGGCGACGCCCTTCCGCTTCTTCTCGACGCATACAATGACTGCGTCGGCGGCGCCTATACCGAATACGACGTCGCCCGTGTGTCCTACTCCGGCGACAAACTGACTGACGGTCTCGTCTATGCCGTCGGCATCGACCTTGACAGAGGTGCGATGGCGTTTTCCGCGACGCTGTACGCCGTCGGCGTCACCGTCGACGATGTAACATACACAGTCGGGGACGAGACGTACTCATGCTCGGTCGAGGCCGTCATGGACGGCTACCCCGAGATAGAGGACGCGTTCCGCGAGCGCGGGATCATACCGTTCGGCGCCGTTCTGCGCGCGTCGGGACTCGAGTCCGACAACGCCGTAGACGGCGAGGCGACCGCGACCGTCACCGTCGGCGGTCACACGTTCCCGCTGCTTATTTCGGGCGGCTCCGTACACCGCGACCATGTTGACCCGCAGGACGGCGTAGACGGCGTGCCCGGCACGGGCGTCATCACCGCCGACACCCTTGACCGCGCGCCCGAGGTCCGCGACGGCTATATCACATTCGACACGCTGGCAGGCGGCGATCCGGGCTTCAATGCCGCCTACCTCTATTGGCGCGGTCACGAGACCATGACGCTGTCTCGCACCGTCGTGCTCGCCGAGTTTTCGCCCGAACGCATCGACGACGGCAGCGGCGACGGCTTCGAGAAGTGCGCGGCGTCGTTCTCGCTCGCCGCGAACGTATACGGCAAGGGAGACGAAGTCGAGATATGCACGCTCGCCATCGACTGGGGCGTCGAGCCCGAGCTCGACATGTTCTACGACGAAGAGCCGCCCGTCAGCACGCTCGCCTATGACAGCGACGGCACGATACTGTTCGGCGAATGGTACTTCTACGGCACCGTCAACGCGGATACGCACGCCGTGCGCGTCGCGACGTATGACGACTACATCGACGACCTCGATAAAGCCGTCGCCGATCCGTCTTACGTGCCCGTGATACGCGCCGTGAAGCTGCGCGTCGTGCCGTGTCTGTTCGCTCCGCTCTATGTTTCGTCCGATGCGGACGAGGACGGCGAGCGCGTAAACGTCGCGTTTATCCGCACCGTAGACGGCGACGGCAAAAAGCTCGAATACGGGGCGAAAAAGATGTATTCGCCTCTCGACGCGCTCTTCACCGCCAACGTAACGCTGAGCGGCGGCACGCCGTCCATACCGTCGATCCCCTCCGTCGACGGCTCCGAATTCGCCGCCGCGACCGCCACGTTCCGCTTCACATATTCGCGCGGCAAGCTCGCGCTCTCGCTCGCCACGCCTCGCGTCTGGTGAGATTTAATTAAATTTTTGCGGGGGAAGGAAAACTTCTTGAAAGAAGTTTTCCTTCCCCCGCACCCCTATCTTTTCAAGAACTTTTAAAAAAGTTTTTCTGTGCGCTGTCGCAAACGGGCATCGTGCCGTAGGCTTCCCAGCTTCACGTTCGCGCACCGCGCTCGTGCGTGGACGGCGCGACGCGGCTCGACGCAGACACGACGCTTGGACGGCGCACTCGCCATGCCGCGAGGGAGCTGTTCGCAGACTCCCCCGCTCAATCTACGAACACCTCTCCCCTTAACCACCTATATTATACCACAATTTTAGTGATTTGTCAAGTATTTTTCACAAATTTATGTATTTTTACTTTTCGCGTTATCGCTCGCCCGTTTCCGAAACTGGTTTCTCCCACACTTTTCGCGAAGCGAAAATGTGTCGCAGGTCGTAGTGTTCGCTTGAAAGCCTACGGCTCGTTGCCCGATTGCGAAAGTGTCGAGTGGAAGCGCAGGCAGGGGGAGCGGGAGCCCCTGTGCCGGTGCGAGCGATCTCACGCGCTCTCCCTCCCGTACAAAAACTCCATCACCGCCTCGGACATGACGAGGGCGAGGTCTCGTCTGTAATCGCTGTCGCCGAGACGTGCGCATTCATCGTCGTTTGACAGAAACCCGCACTCGACGAGTATCGCCGGCGTCCGAATCCTATTGAGCAGGTAAATGGCGCTGCCCGCGCGCTTAGTCTCGCGGTCGTTGTCGGGTTGGAGATATTTTCTCACCGTCGACTGCACCGTATCCGCCAGCGTCCGCGACGACGCGTCGTTCGGTGAATACCAAACCTGAAGTCCCGAATACTTCTTTGACGCGAAATAGTTCATATGTATGCTCACGAACACGGCGCCGTCGTGTTCCTCCGCAATGCGCAGTCTGTTGCGCAGATCGTAGACTTTTTTGCGCCCCGTGTAGTCGGAGAGGTCACCGTATTTGTCATAGAGCAGCCTGTCGTCCGTGCGCGTCATCACACACTCGACGCCCGCCGCCGACAAAATGTCGTACATCGACTCCGCGACCGCGAGATTCACGTCCTTCTCCGTCAGTCCGCCTCCCGACGTGCCGCCGTCCTCGCCCCCGTGACCGGCGTCGATAACGACGCGCACGCGCCCCTCGTCCGCGTTCGCGTCACGGTCAGCGCCGCGGCGCGCCGTCAGCATTATCGCCGCCCTGCCCAAAAAAAGGCACAAAAGCGTCACCGCCGCCGCGAACGCTATGAACCGCAAAACGGCTCCCCGCGCGTGTTTATTTGATACCGACATCGCACATGCCCCCGTATTTCACATTTGTACATATATATTCGCGCCGATTTGCGCATATGATTTTTTAACGCTCACCCCTCTTTTTTCGCTTTTTCTCTTGACAATGCACCCGCGTTGTGATATCATATTGATATCAAACAAATATGCGAGGTGCTTATCATGAATGAGATCGTCCTTTCAAAAAAGAAAAACGGACTTTTGGCGATAATCGCCGTCGTCCTCGTCTATGCGATAGCGATAACATGCTTCGTTATCGGCGTCACCGGCCTCGACGCCGCAGAGGAAGCGGGCGAGCCCGCATCTGTCGTGTCCGGCGTGATGTTCGGCTGCTCGCTCGTCGTCATCTTCTTTGCGTGGATACCGCTTCTCGGACTGCGCGTGCTCGCGCCTAACGAGGCGCTCGTACTGACGCTGTTCGGCAAATACATCGGCACGCTTAAGGAGAACGGCTTTTACTGCGTCAATCCGTTCTGCGTCGCCGTCAATCCGGCGGCAAAGACGAAGCTGAACCAGTCCGGCGACGTTTCGTCGATAGCGACCGTCGTTTCGACCGGCAGCGGTCAGACCGCGCAGCAGCCGACCGTATCGAAGAAGCTTTCGCTCAAGATCATGACGCTCAACAACAGCCGCCAGAAGATCAACGACTGCCTCGGCAACCCGATCGAGATCGGCATCGCGGTGACGTGGCGCATCGTCGACACCGCGAAGGCGGTGTTCAACGTCGACAACTACAAGGAATTCCTGTCGCTCCAGTGCGACAGCGCGCTGCGCAACATCGTGCGTCTCTACCCCTACGACGTCGCGCCCAACGTCGACACGACCGGCGACGGCGTCGCCGACGACGGCAGTCTGCGCGGCTCGTCCGAGCTCGTCGCGTCCCGCATACGCGACGAGATACAGAACCGCGTCGACGAGGCCGGCATCGAGATAATCGAGGCGCGCATAACGTATCTCGCGTACGCGACCGAGATAGCCGCCGTCATGCTCCAGCGTCAGCAGGCGTCCGCCATCATCGACGCGCGCAAGATGATAGTCGACGGCGCCGTCGGCATGGTGGAGATGGCGCTCGAACGTCTCGCGGAGAACAACACCGTGACGCTCGACGAGGAGAGAAAGGCTGCGATGGTGTCAAATCTTCTCGTCGTGCTCTGCGGCAACCATGACGCACAGCCCGTCGTCAACTCGGGCAGCCTGTACTGATGGCAGACGTCAGCCGCGACAACGAAAAAAAGCAGGTGCCGCTGCGCCTGTCGCCGAAGCTGTACGCCGCCATCGCTGCGTGGGCGGAGGATGATTTCCGCTCCGTGAACGGACAGATCGAATATCTTTTGACGGAATGCGTCCGTCAGCGCAAGAAAAACGGGAAATATGTGGGCGAGGAGATAGACGTCCCGCCGGAGCTCGACATATGATGCCGCGTCTGTCGCTCCGCGTCCGAGAGTTTCTAAAAAGCGCAAACGGGGGAGCTGTACGCTCCCCCGTTTTTAGGTTTGAGATATAGTTGTGATGTTGTGTGTCTGTCCGTCAGGTGAATCGCCAACCTTGAAGCAGCCGCCAGTGGGATGGAACTCTTTTCTGTCAGAAAAGCAAAAACATTATCAATGTTTTTACCCCCACCCCACTTCCGAAAAGACGTTGTTCGTCTAATCGTCAAGTGTAAAAGTAATTATTTCCAACTTTGAAGCAGTCACCGATGGGATGGAACCCTTTTCTTACAGAAAATGGTTCCCCCCAGTCCCCCTTCCGAAAAGACATTGTTCGCCTCTACGTCAGGTGTAGAAATAGTTATTGCCAACCTTGAAGCAGTATTTGCGCGAACCCCAGCTTTTGCTGCTGCTCGACGATTTGAAGTACAGTATGCTCTTGTCGTAAAGCTCGCCGTCGAGGCATTTCTTCGCTATCTCGATGCATGACTGCGACGGCGTCGTGCTCGCTATGCGTCCCGCGACCGTGAACTGTCCATTCGCGTATATGACGCCCTCGACTGTGTTGGCGAATTTGCTGCTGCGCACCCTGTTCACCACGACCGTGCCGACCGCCCATCTCCCGTCGTAGCTGCTTCCGCTCGCTTCGAGATATATGAGCGCCGCCAGCATCTTCACGTCGTCGTCGTCATATTTGAGCGCGGACACCTTGCCGCCGTCCGGCAGCTTGTCGCCCTCCGTCGCGCCGCAAACAGAGCACCGCTTCGGCGCGGACGTAGACGCTGCGACCCACGTATGCCCTTTCGCCTTGCCCTGCGTCTTGCCGCAGACCGTGCATATCTCCGGCGTCGTACACGTCGCCTTTTTCCATTTGTGCCCGTTCGGCTCGCCCTTCGTCGCGCCGCAGACAGTACAAGTCTTAGGCTTCGTGCATGTCGCCGCCGCCCAGCTGTGAGGCGCTTTTTCGCCCTCTGTCTCGCCGCAGACCGTACACATCTTCGGATGCTCGCACGTTGCCTCGATCCACTTGTGTCCCGACGCGCCCTCTCCGCGGTAGCCGCACACCTCGCACACGCTCGCCGACGTACACGTCGGACCCGACCACACGTGACCGTGCGCGGACTCGCCCTCGCGTCCGCATATGCGGCACACGGCGGGAAGCGTACACGTCGCGGGTATCCACTTGTGCTCGTGCTCCGCCGTCAGATTGACGGGCGTGACGGCAGCCGGCGGCTGCGGTTCAACGTCCGTGTCGCCGCCATCGTCAACATCGTCGGTGTCGACGGTGTCGGAAGTGTCGACGGCGTTCGTGTCGGGCGTATAGTTTATGCCTATGTAGAAATCGTTCGGCGCAGTCTCTGTGGTTTGATTCGCTGCCGTTTCGTTCGACAGCGCAAGCAGCCCGTCAGTACCCGTGTCGGAGTCGGCGAATGTGTCGCTCCCGTCTCCTTCGAGGTCCTCCGAGCGCAGGCTTACCCCTACAAAGTAAACCGTGACCATAACGACGGCTGCCGCGAGCGCTGCCGTCAGAAGCATCTTAGCTCTCGAACGCAACTCGCGTCCGCGTTTTTGCTTTCGGTTTCGATCGTTTCCCGGCTGCATCATATTCTGCCCGCCTGCGGGAATATCGTTTCTGTCCATTACGGTCACCTCCTTTCGTTTGATTCGGGGATCTTTCGTTGATTTTACCGTTTCACCGTCCGGTGAAAAACTTCTTCGCCATTATATGCGGTAAAACGCTTTCGCGTTACAAAGCGCCGTGTCCGCCGCCTCGTCCGCGTCGACGCCCCAAAGCGACGCCAGCGCCGCCGCCGTATACGTCATATACGCGGAGCAATTGATCTTTCCCCTGTGCGGGGTCGGCGCAAGGTACGGCGCGTCCGTTTCGAGCAGCACCGACTCGCGCGGCACAGCCAATGCCGACTCGTGCGTCTTCTGCGCGTTTTTGTACGTCAGAACGCCGCCGAACGAGAACCGCATCCCCCACGCCGCGTACTGTCTCGCCATCTCCGCGCTGCCAGAATAGCAGTGCATCATTATGTCGACGTCGCGGAAATTTTTGATGATGTCGTAAACGTCACCGTGCGCGTCGCGGTCGTGTATGACGACAGGCATACCGAGCTCGCGCGCGAGCTCGAGCTGAGAAGCGAAATACTCGCGCTGTACGTCCTTATTTGTGTCCGGATAGTGGTAATCGAGCCCGATCTCGCCTATCGCGACGACGCGTCCGCGCGCCGCCAGCGCGCGCACCGCGTCAATCGCGTCGTTCATGCTCGCATACTTGTACGTCTCGGTCGGATGTATACCCACCGACGCGTATACGAGCGGTATATCGTCCCTGCCGACCGATGCATCCGCAAGCGCAATGCTCGCCTCCGACGTTTTAATGTCGGCGCCGGAATTGACGATGTATTCGACTCCCGCGTGTCTCGCGTCGCGAAGCGCCGCATCTGTGCCGCCTTCGTATTCGCTTTTGAATCTGTCGTCGTCGTAGTGCGCGTGCGCGTCAAAAAGATGCATTTTTCTTTATCTCACGCGCTCGCCGAGAGGCGTGTCGTCGGCGAGGAATACGACCCTCACCTCGTCCTCGCCAGACGCGAGTATCATGCCTCTGCTTTCGACGCCGCACAGCGTCGCCGGTGCGAGATTTGCAACGACGACGACCTTTCTGCCGACAAGGTCCTCGGGCTTATACCATTTCGCGATGCCGGAGACGACCTGACGCTTCTCGTATCCGAGGTCGAGCTGCAAACATAAGAGCTTCTTCGCGCGCTTGACGGGCTCGCACGCTGTGACCTGCGCCGTGCGCAGCTCGACGCCCATGAAGTCGTCGATGGATATCTGCGCGACTCCCTCATGCTTTTCCGCCGCTTTTTCGGCAGCCTTCGCCGCCTTCTCAGCCTCTTCCTTTTCCTTCGCTATCCCGTCAAGGAACGCTTTTTCGTCGATGCGCGCGAACAGTGGCGGCACTTCCTTCACCTCGCCGCCGACGGCGAGCGCGCCGAACCGTTCGATAGAATCGTAATCGCGCACGTCGGTGCCTATCGCGTCAAGTATCGCCTCCGCCGACGCGGGTATGAACGGTACGAGCAGTACCGCCGATATGCGGATAGCTTCAAGAAGATTATATATGACGGTGCCGAGACGTTTATGCTCGTCGTCGCCGCCCTTGGCGAGCGTCCACGGAGTCGTCTCGTCGATGTATTTGTTCGCGCGGCGAAGCGCCGTGAACACACATTCGAGCGCGTCCGCGACGTGATACGTCAGCATGTTGTCGTATACGCCGTCGACGGCGGACGCAAACGACGATTTGAGGTCGCGGTCGAGCTCAGTCTCAGCGTCGGGCACAGGGATCTTGCCGTCGAAGTACTTCTTCGCCATCGAGACAGTGCGCGAGACGAGATTGCCGAGGTTGTTGGCGAGGTCGGCGTTATAGCGCGCCACGACGGACTCCCACGTGATGCTGCCGTCCTGTGCGTACGGCATCTCGGACAGCGCGTAATATCTCACCCCGTCGACGCCTATCCTGTCCGCCATATCGTCGGCGTAGATGATGTTGCCCTTCGACTTCGACATCTTGTCCGAGCCGAAGTCCCTGCGACATTAAGAATATCGGCCAGTATATGGTGTGGAACCGCGCTATGTCCTTGCCTATGATGTGGACGTCAGCGGGCCAGTACTTGTTGAATTTATCGGGCTGCGCATCCCCGTTTTCGGGGTCGTAGCCGAGCGCGGTTATATAATTCGACAGCGCGTCGAGCCACACGTATATGACGTGCTTGTCGTCGAAGCTGACGGGTATGCCCCACTTGAACGACGAGCGCGACACGCAGAGGTCCTGAAGTCCGGCATAAAGGAAATTGTTGAGCATTTCCTTGCGTCTCGACTCGGGCTCGATGAAATCGGGGTGTTCTTCTATATACTTTATCAGCGCGGGCGCGTACTTGCTCATGCGGAAATAGTACGCCTCCTCGACCTTTCTTTCGACGGGACGTCCGCAGTCGGGGCATACGCCGCCCTCCGCCTGCGTATCGGTCAGAAAGCTCTCGCACGGCACGCAGTACCAACCCTCGTACTGTCCCTTGTATATGTCGCCGCGGTCGTACATCTCCTTGAATATCTTAGCGACAGCCGCTTCGTGATAATCGTCCGTCGTGCGTATGAACCAGTCGTAGCTCGCGTTCATGCGGTCCCACAGCGCGCGCACGGTGCCCGCCACCTCGTCGACCAATTGCTTCGGCGTTTTTCCCTGTTTCGCCGCGAGATTTTCTATCTTCTCGCCGTGCTCGTCGGTGCCCGTGCAGAAGTACACGTCCTGCCCGAGCTGGCGGCGGAATCTCGCTATCGCGTCCGTCATTATGACCTCGTACGTGTTGCCGAAGTGCGGCTTGCCCGACGCGTACGCGATCGCCGTTGTGATATAAAATTTCTTTCCCTTGTATTCGCCGTAGTTGTTTCTCACTTTGATGATCCCTTTCGCATACCGAATGAGGTATCGCGGACCTACAATAATATAATATCGCAGTATCCCTTATACTTAATGGATTATATCACTACATGCATACAAATGCAAGCACTTTTGCGCACACTCACGGATTTTGGACCCTGTTTTGACCCTAATTTTCCGTCAAATTCGGTATTTTTCCACCACTTTCCGACCAAAACAGCTCCCCGTTCGAGTAAATAAGTCCGTTTCGGACGCTGCCTCCGTCCGGCATTTGCGGTAGTTCGTCGGGCAGCTCGTACGACATTTTATGGTACCTGTAATACTCCGACGCGTCAAATCCGCACACGGACGCGCCGTCCTCGTCGACGCTGACCGTCACGACCTCGTCGGGCACGACGACACGGTGACCGCCGAAATAAAACGCGCCGCAGAACGTGTATCTGTACTCGCCGTCGTCGTATGCCTCGTCCGTGAGCGCACATTCGCCGATGCATGCGTCGTCGACAAAGTCGACGGCCGCCTGCCTGCACTCGTCACATCCGCGCTTCTGCGCGCTCCCGTGGCGGTACACGTACATGCGGAGCAGTCTGCCGCCCGCTCTCGTCACCTCGGCGGCGCCGTTTTTGCACGTGAACGCATACACGAGCGGGAACGACCTGCTCTCCGACGCGTGCATGAGCGCGCCGCCGCCGACCGCGCGCCTCGCGACAGCGAGCGCCGCCTCCGGCTTCACGTCGAGCTTGTTCCTTAGCGTCTCCCACCCCGCCGACGATATTGATACAGAATCGCCGCCGACCGATGCGGTAGCGCCGCCGGCTCTGTCCGCGCGGCGCAGCACGTCCGCGATAAGATTCGCCGCATCTCCGTCCCCGACAGCCGCGATCACATCTCCCGCGTCGACGATGTCGATATCCACAATGTCGTTTTGCAATATACGCGCGCGCAGAGACGCAAATTCGCCCTGACCGCAGTACAGCTCGCACCGCGAAAGCGCGTCCGCCGCCGTTTCCGCGTCGCCGTCCTCTATCGCCTCGCACATCGACACATACGCCTCGAGCGCGCACATGTCGTATGTTTCGCGTATCTCGCGCTCCGACTTTTCGATATATTTCCACTCCGCCCACGCAGCCGCCGACGTCGCCGCCGTGACCGCCAGCGACAGCGCCAAAAGCCCTCCGACAAGCGGATGAGTTCTGTATTTGCCGTTTTTCTTCATATCGTTATTCTGCGCCGCGGGCGCGCGATTTAACGGTGCAAATTGTGGCATTAAAAATCGCGCGGAGTCAGCGTTTTCGCTCTCCCGCGCGATTTTATTTTGACGTTGATATTATTTTATCCGATCCCTCTCATCGCGAGCGGTGCCGTGACGCGTTCGAGTCCTTCCCTGTCCGCGTCGGTGAAATAACCCTCGTCGACGCTGTCCATGTCGAGCACGCCCCATATCTTACCGTCGCCGCCGCGAAGCGGTATCACTATCTCGGAATGTGAATTGCAGTCGCAGGCGATATGACCCGCGAAGCACTCCACATCCTCCACGACCTGCGCGCTCTCTTCCTTCCACGATGTGCCGCACACGCCGCATCCGTATCCGATGCGAGTGACGGCGGGACGCCCCTGGAACGGTCCGAGCACGAGCTCGCCCGACTCCCCGTCGACAAGATAAAAGCCTGCCCAATTCGCGCGCTGAAACGCTATTTTCAGTACCGCCGACGCGTTTGCCATCGATGCGTACGCGTTCCTCTCACTCCACGCATATTCGCGAAGCTGCTCGCCGAGCGTTTTGTAAAATGCTTTTTTATCAGTCGGATATTCGATGTCGATATAACTCATATAAATCCCTCTCTTTCATGCCGAAAAGGGGGAGACGCGCTCCCCCTTTATTTTTATTTATGCCGGTTTCGTACTCGTGAGCACAGCCTGGATGACTATACGGTTGTCGTACGAACCCGTGTTGTCGCACGTCGAAAGCGTTATGACTCGGTCGTTCACCGTCGGGACTATGCCCGTGTCATATACCGAATTCTTTATGCCGTAGTCTATGTACGACTGCTTCGACGCCTTCGACTGCTGACCGATCGTGTACGTCGTCGATGTCGTCGGCGTTACGTACACGGCGTAGATACTGTACGTGAGCACTTCCTTCTCGGTGTATATCTTGATCGTATGGTGCTTTTTCCAGTATTCGTAACCCTTCTTGAGGTCCCACTTGCCCTTCTCGCCGCCGAGATAGTCGTCGAGCTGACCGAAGAACGGCCTCGACTTATCCGAGTAAATATTATGTCCGTATATTATCGTGTTGAAATCGGAAAGGTCGGCCTTGTTCTGCGTCTCGATATATATGCAGCCCTTGTTCGACTTCTGACCGAGCCAGTTGCGGCGCAGATAATATTCGTTGTTCTTATAATGTATCAGCGGGTAGTTTACTCCCGGTCCCTCTATGTATATCCAGCCGCAAACGTCCTTGTTCGCCTTTTTGAGCGCCGCTATGTTGACGTCTCCCGGGTCCTTGTTGCCGCCCTGCGTCGGCGTGCTGTCCGAAGAGTTATCGTCCGATTTGTCCGATGTGCCGGGAGTTTCCGTCGTCGGCGACTGCGTGTCAGTCGGAACATCAGTCTCCGAGCCCGGAACGGTGCCCTGATCCGACGACGGGGCTGTCGAGCCCTCGTCGGTGTCGATCACCTGCTCCGATGTAGACGGTTCGGACGATGCCGAAGGCTCGTTCGTCGTGTCGTCCGTCATCGTTGCGTAATACTCAGCGAGGCTGTCCGCTTCATCGTCCTGACGGTTCTGAACCAACTGTGCAATCAGTATCGCCGCGCTGACGACGAACAGAGCCGCAAACAGGATGAGAAGTATCATCCGCATATTCTTATCTTTCCAAATATTCACTTTCACCCGTCTCCCTTTTCAATATTTTGATTAAATTTCATGTTTTGTCCGATACAACGATTATTCTACCACTATTGCGAAAATTAGTCAATAGTCAAAATCCGATGAAATATAAGTTTTTGCGCCGTTCTGCCGTTATTTTTTCCATTCGCCGCATTTTCACTGCGCGTTTGCATTGTTCACGACCTCGACTATTCCGTCAAGGTATATGGCGAGCACTTTATACACGATGCCGCTGCCTTTTGCATAAACGTACACGTAATCGACGCCGTCCTCCGTGAACCGTTCGCTGAATGACACCGTATACTCCGTTTCCTTCGGCATGCGCGCCGACGAGCCGCCGTCCGCCGTCTGCACCGTCGTATACTCGTAGTACTTCATATGAACCGTCGCCGCGGGCTCGTCGAGTCCGTACTCGGAGATCGCACCCTCGTCGACGCCGTATGCGGCGACGTTTCCGTATTCGAGCGTCGATGCACGCGGCAGCGCTTCGAGCGCCGCGCCGACGGGGTCGTACGCGTCGGTGTCGCCGTCGTCGGCTTTATCTGTCTCCGAGTCGTAGTGATACTCGCCCGCACCTGTCACTATATCAAGCGCTATAACGTCGTCACGTTCGGGCGCCGGTGTGTCCGCGTTGTCGAACAGGTCGGCGGCTCCGTATGAGAAATACTCGAACAGCGCGTCGTTTACCATATAAATATAGCCGCCGTACTTCTCGGGAAGGTAGAAATAGTAGTAGCCGGTGACGCTGTTCTGCTTGCCCACTATGGCATGTACCGTATGCGTCGTCTCCGCGCTTTCACTGTCGAAGTATGTCGCCGTTATTTCGTACAGCGGCTCGTCGATGCCGTACTGCTCCCTGCTTCCCTCGTTATACGTGACCTGACGGAATCCGCCGTAGTCCGATATCGCCTGCGCCATCATGACGAGCTTTTCCTGATCGACCGGGAACTTGTCGTCGCCGTCGAGCCTCCACCTGCCGTCCTCGATGTGCAGTTTTATATCCTCGCCGTTGTACTTGTATTCGAGCGACGTCATCAGCTTGAAATCCTCGTCTATCAGCGTGTACGTGCCGGGCGCGCCGAGCTGATCGTACACGTCGAACATATTCGTGTCCGTGCCCTCGCCGTCGCCGCCGACGGCGTTTTTCACGATGAAGAACACCGCCACGAGCGCTATCACGGCGAAAAACGCGACCGCAAGCGTTATTATCTGTTTGCGCTCTCTGCGCCTTTTAGCATTTGAACTCATATATTACTTCCGTCCCTTTCAGCGCCTTCTGCGCACGAACCACACGACAAATCCCGGTATCAGCGCAAGAAGCGGTATCACGAACTGCACTATCGCCGTCAATACCGTCGTCGTGCTCGCCGAGAACGTCAGCGTCATGTTCGCGCCGGTCGCGACGGGGTCGATCTCTATCGTCTGCGCCTTGCCGCACACCGACAGCGGCGACTGCAAGAAGATTATGACGTTGTTCGTCAGAACCGACGACGTCATCGCCTCCGGCACTATATCGTCGGACGCGTACCATATGAACGCGTTGCCGGCGCTCTGATCTCTCGCAACAGCGCCTATCCAGTACTCGCGCGTAACGTCGTCGCTGTTCGACAGTCTCAGCGGCTCGTCAACGCCGAGCAGAAACGACGTCTCCGACGACTTCATCACGGCTCTGTGCGTCAGCTCGCCCTCGTATTCTTCATCTTCGATTATGCCGTGCGGACGCTCGAGTATGACCGCATAGTTCGACGCGTTCTCGATGCCCTCGGTGACGAGGCACTCCTCGAGCTTTGCGTATATCACATCCGTGCGCCCCTGCAGATGCATCGAGTCGTCGCCCTCAACGACGACGCCGTCGGCGGGCAGAAGCCCCATATGCTTCGCTAAAGACGTGATATTCGGCATCTTCTCCGAGCTGTAATGCTCGGGGTCGGTGACGAGTATGATGCTGCCGCCGCCGTCAAAATACGCGATAAGGTCCTCGACCTCACTCTCGGAGAAGTCGGACGCGGGGTCTATTATCATTATCGCATCCGCGTCGGCGGGTATGCCTGACGACATGATGTTGACCTCGCTCACAAGCATGTTGTTCTGATCGAGCAGCTCCATTATATAATCCGGCAGCGACGACTCGCCGTGACCCGACGTATAGCACACGGGCGGCAGATCGTCCGTCGTGACGTAGTCAATGGCGGACGTGAGCTCGCCGTCGCCGTCGAACACGTCGGGAACGTACCCGAGATCGGGATCGTGTATATCGTAACCGTAGAAATAATATCTCGTGTAGTAGTCGCTGTATATCTCGTCCGAATACTCGAATATATCATAGTAGTCAACGGTCTCGGTGCGCTTCGCACTCTCCACGACGATACTGTTCATCGTCTGCACCGAGTTGTTCTCTATGAACGCGGGATCCCCGTCGGGGTCGACCTCGCGCACCGTTATGTGCGGCGAATTTTCCGCGTATCTGTCGAGGAACACCGACAGCTGCATATCGCGGTTCTCGTCGTTCGTCACAAAGTATACGGTCACATCATCTTCGAGCGTCGAGAGGAATTCTCTCGACTTGTCCGAAATTTTATATACGTCGTACTCGGTCAGGTCGAATTTCGTGTATCTCGTCGGCAGCGCGCGGACGAGCATATTCACCACGATCACCGCTGCAACTGCGATAACGCAGAGTATGAGCCCGTATCCGCCCATAAACAGACGGCGGCGCGACATCGGCGCGGGGGCGCCGTTTTCGTTCATTTCGCTTTTTTCATCTATATTGTTTGTATTATTTACATTGTCGTTCATCGTTCAGCCCTCCCTCACACATAGCGTCTGCGCTCCATGTTCATCATCGTGAAGAAGAGGAACAGAGCCGCGAGAGAAACGTAGTATACGACTGCGGTCAGATCGAACAGTCCCAGCATCGCGCCGTCGCCGTAGAGCTGGAAGAACGAAAGCGACGCGAGTATCTTCCCGAACAGTCCCGAGAAAAGCGACCTGTCCGCGACATAAACTATTATGCACGCCGCCGCGGGCACTCCCGTCGCAATACATGCGGCGGTCGAATTTTTCGTCACCGCAAGCACTATCGTGCCGAGCACCACCGACGCGATTATGAGCGCCGCCAGCGACGCCGGCGGCGACGGCGGGAATATCGCCGCCAGAGTCGGGGTGAAATAAAGCGCGAAGTACATGCCCACCGATATGAGCGCCGCTATTATCTGATTTTCAACGAGACTCGACGCGAACATTCCCATCGCCGCCATCGCCGCGAGCATCAAAACGAGCGAGAACCACGCGCTGTACGATGTCGCGAGATTGACCGCGCCGACGCTGTCGAACAGCTTCAAAACGAGCGGATAAAGCGCCACGACCGCCATCGGTATGCCCACTATCGTCATGACGGCTAAATACTTTGCGAATACTATCTTTTTCATCGAAACGGGCAGCGAGAGCAGGAGCTGCTCCGTCTTCGTCCTTTTCTCCTCCGCCAGCGTGCGCATCGTGAAAAACGGCATTATAATGACGAACACGAACAGCACCACCGCGTCGTAGAGCGCGACCTCGAACCGCGGACCGCCGTTCGCTATATTCTCAACGGAGGTGAAGAACCCGAGAAGCGCGAGCATTACCGCGATCATCACGCAGCCTATCATGCCGCAGAGCGCGGAACGCACCTCCTTTTTATAAATCGCGAGCATTTATTTTATCTTCCCCCCTTATCTCATCTTCCACCGAACAGCGGCTTATAATCGTCATCATTTTTGTCGTCATCGCCGCCGTCATCATCTTTATCATCGTCGTCATCTTCTTCTTCACCGTCATCGCCGCCGTCCGCCGCCATATCTTCATCGGTCAAGTAGTCGCGCGGGTCATAATGGTACGATTCATCTTCATCATCTTCGTCGTCATTATCTGCATCAGCTTCATCGCCCGCTTCCGTGTCAACGACTGCACCGCCGTCGCCGTCAACGTCCGCGCTCTCCTTGTCGCCGTCGGGATTTGTCAGACGCAGGAATATCTCCTCGAGGTTTTCCTCCTCGATCCCCATCGAAACGACCGCGCGCCTTATATCGGAAAACGCGAACGAAATAGTCTCGCGCAAGTCGACCTCGGACGGGTATCTCACCCTCACCGTCGTCGACCCGCCGTCCGACACCGTGACCGCGAACGACTCGATGCCCTCGATGCCTGCGAGCACCGCCTCCGCCTCGTCGGGCGCCGCCTTGACCGTCACGAGCAGCGACGTCGTCGGCTTTAATGACCGGCTTATATTCTCCATCGTATCGTTCGCCGCGAGCTTTCCGTGCGAAATTATGATAAGGTGGTCGCACACCTCCTGCACCTCGGAGAGCACATGGCTCGAAAGTATGACCGTCCGCTCGCGTCCGAGCTCGCGCACGAGAGTTCTAATCTCCGTCCGCTGCTGCGGGTCGAGGCCCTCCGTCGGCTCGTCGAGTATTATCACGTCGGGATCTCCCAGCATCGCCTGCGCTATTCCCACGCGCTGACGGTACCCCTTCGACAGATTGCGTATGAGACGGTCTTGCATGTCCTCGATGCCCGTCGACGCCATGACGTCCGCGACCTCGTCCGCTATCTTGTCCCGGCGGACTCCCTTCGCTTCCGCGACAAATCGCAGATATTCATACGGCGTCATATCCGTGTAGAGCGGCGGCGTTTCGGGCAGATACCCTATATGCCGCTTCGCCTCGACGGGCTCGTCGAGCATACTGTGACCGTCTACGGTCACCTCGCCCTCGGTCGGCGAAAGACAGCCCGTTATCATATTCATCGTCGTCGACTTGCCCGCGCCGTTCGGACCGAGAAAGCCGTATATCCGCCCCGGCTCGACGGTGAACGATATGTCGTCCACCGCCGTGTGGGAGCCGTATTTTTTCGAAAGATGTGAAACCGTGATCAACTCCGCGGCCTCCGTATTCTTATAAAATATTATGTTTTTAATATACTATCACTTTTATGTGACGGTATTGTGACGAAAAAGTTAATACGCGCCGAAATTCATGAAAACACCGCCGCCAAACGCAAAAGCACGCGCCCGCCGCGTGACAAAATCCGATAAAATACATTTGCGGAAAATCGTCAAAAACTCTTGCATTTGACGACATTTTTTGATAAAATAAAAGAACAGGGGCAAAAATCCTGCAATTTTTGCATGTGAAGTCAAAGCGAGGCGGTGAAAATGGAGATAAGCGTCAAATACGCGGTCGCGGGAAAAACGACGGCTCCCGTCGGATGGTCGCATCCGTCGAGCAGCACAGACACTCACGAGCTCATTTTTGTCTCAAAAGGCGCCCTCTATATCGGTCTCGGCTTCGACCGCTTCGTCGTGAACGCGGGCGAGGCCTGCATACTGCCCGCCGGCACGCGCCGCTACGGGTACCGCGAGTCGACGTCACCGACCGAGTTTTACTGGGCGCACTTCTCCGGCGAGCTCGGCACGCTCCCGACTCATTCTACCCCCGACCCGCACCGCACAATACGCCTCTTCGACGACCTCATAATGTACTCGCGCACGCCGGACTATGACGACGACGCATGCACATGCGCGCTGAAGCTCGTCATATACGAGATCGCGCGCGTCGGCGCCGTCTCCGAGGACGCGCCTTACGCGAAGATGTTCTCTATCTGCGAGTGGATCGGGCAGAACAGCACGCGCCAGCTCCGCGTGTCAGATGTGGCGGAGCACTTCGGCTACAACGAGGACTACATCACGCGCCTTTTCCGCGTCCACTACAAGGGCGGCATCAAGGCCTACATCGACATGGTGCGCCTCAAGCGCATACGCGAGCTTCTTTTGTCCACCGACATGAAGATAAAAGAGATCGCGGAGTCGTGCGGATTCGACGACGCAAAGAGCTTCCAGAAATTTTTCAAATACCACGAGGGCATGTCGGCAGTCGCGTTCCGCGAGCTATACTTCGGCACGAGCGTCAAACGCCGCGACGCCGAATAAACGCACGTCAAGCATCTCATCACAGCATCATACGGCGAAAGGGGGCATCGGCCCCCTTTTTTGCGCCGTCGATACTTATTTTTCGTCTATCGGCGATATGCTTATCGTTATCTCCTCGAGCACGTCGAGCAGCACGCGCACCGTGTCGAGCGAGGTGAACATCGTGACGTTATTCTCGCTCGCGCAGCGGCGTATCGCCACGCCGTCCTCGTAGTGGACGCCGGAAAGTATCGCGCGCGTGTTTATCACGTAGCTCACGTACCCCGACCGTATCGCGTCGAGTATATCCGTGCTGCCCTCCGACAGCTTGCGGCGGACGCGTGTCCGTATGCCGTGCTCGCGCAGATGATTCGCCGTGCCTATCGTCGCCTCGATGTTGAAGCCCATGTCGTAGAATCTGCGTACAAGAGGCAAAGCCTCGTCCTTGTCCTCGTCCGCGAGCGTCACGAGCACGGTGCCGTAATTCTGCAGCTTGATTCCCGACGCTATAAGAGCCTTGTACATCGCGCGGTGAAGCTTGTCGTCGTAGCCGATCGCCTCGCCCGTCGACTTCATCTCCGGCGACAGGTACGCGTCCATACCGTTCAGCTTCGAGAACGAGAACGCGGGCGCCTTCACGTACCAGCGCTCTTTCTCGTCCGGGTAAAGGGTGAATATGCCCTGCTCGCGCAGGCTTTTGCCGAGTATCACCATCGTGGCGATGTCGGCAAGACTGTAACCAGTCGCCTTCGACAGAAACGGCACCGTGCGCGACGAGCGCGGGTTGACCTCGATTATATACACGTCGTCGTTTTTGTCGACGATGAACTGTATATTGTAAAGCCCTACGATGCCGATGCCGAGACCGAGTTTCTTCGCGTATTCGAGTATCGTCCCCTTGACCTTGTCCGACACCGAGAACGTCGGATACACCGACATCGAGTCGCCGGAATGTATGCCCGTGCGCTCCACGAGCTCCATTATGCCCGGCACGAACACGTTTACGCCGTCGCAGATCGCGTCGACCTCGAGCTCGCGTCCCTGAATGTATTTGTCGACGAGCACCGGCTTGTCGACGTCAATCTCGACCGCGGTCTTTAAGTAATGGCGCAGATGCTCCTCCTTCGCCACAATCTGCATCGCTCTGCCGCCGAGAACGAAGCTCGGTCTGACGAGCACGGGATATCCTATCTCCTCCGCCGCCTTAACGCCGTCCTCGATATTCGTTACGGCGCGTCCCTTCGGCTGCGGTATGTGCAAGTCGAGCAGCACACGCTCGAACGCGTCGCGGTTCTCCGCTTTCTCGATGGCGTCGCAATCGGTGCCTATCATTTTCACTCCGCGCTCCATGAGCGGTTCGGCGAGATTGATGGCGGTCTGACCGCCGAGAGAGGCGATGACGCCCTCGGGCTTTTCAAGCTCGAGTATGTTCATCACGTCCTCGACCGTGAGCGGTTCGAAGTAGAGCTTGTCGGACGTGGTGTAGTCGGTGGAAACTGTCTCGGGGTTGTTGTTGATGATGATGGCCTCATACCCTGACGCTTTTATCGTCTTGACTGCGTGAACGGTCGAATAGTCGAATTCGACGCCCTGACCGATCCTTATCGGCCCCGAGCC